>DAOVGL010000051.1 GCA_030672415.1 Candidatus Bathyarchaeota archaeon | reverse complement strand
AAATAAGACTCTTAATAACTCATACAAGAGTTAGTAGTATGAGTGTATAGTAATCGTGATGGACTTTGTCAGAGAAACGCTCCAAAACGGTCAGCACCTCAATTGAGGAGACAAGAAAGTATCACTCATGGTACTTAAGAGCCATAAACAGTCCTGTGAGGAGAGAAATACTTCAAGCTCTAAAAGGAGGTTGTGCAACTATTGAAGATCTCCATTCGAGAGTCGGACTAGACAATGAGACGCTAAAATGGCATTTGAACGTATTAGAGCATGGCTTCTGTGTGGAAAAAGATATTAAACATGGAAAGCTGGTCTACAAACTCACCCAGGAAGGTAAGGTTATTGACTACATGGAATAAACTTCGGCGTAGAGCCTTGCGAGCTCAAAAGAAAGCTGCGCCTTTGATAACTATTCACTTCATGCCTATTCTCTATTTTTCCACATTCAAGCACCAATATTCTGCATATGAAGAGTTGTGGCAAAAGCTTTTTAGGAAAAAGCGCGTTTAAGTTGACACTCTGATAAAGGTGATTAAAAATGGCAATAAATGTTGCTATCAACGGATTTGGAAGAATAGGAAGACTACTGTACCGAGCAGCCATAGAAACCAAAGCTGACATCAACTTCGTAGCAGTCAACGACTTAACTGACGCCAAGACGCTGGCCCACCTCCTACAAAACGACACAGTACACGGCAGAGCACCCTTCACCGTCAAAGCTAAAGAAGGAGCCATAATCGTCAACGGAAAAGAGCTTAAGATTCTAGCACAGCGAGATCCAGCAAAATTACCGTGGAAGGAAATGGGTGTTTACCTAGTAATAGAATCAACAGGAAGATTCCGAGACAGAGAAAACGCCTCAAAACATCTACAGGCTGGAGCCAAAAAAGTGCTAGTTTCAGCACCAATGAAACCAGCAGCCAGCGCAGACATAACCTTAGTCTTAGGAGTAAACGACGACAAATACGATCATAAAAAACATAATTTAATCTCTCTAGCCTCCTGCACAACAAACGCCATAGCACCCGTAGCCAAAGTACTGAATGACAAGTTCGGCATCAAAGCAGGACTTATGACCACCACTCATGCTGTAACTAACGACCAGAGACTACTTGACATGCAGCACGGAGACTTGCGGCGAGCCCGATCAGCCGCATTCAACATGTTGCCAACAACTACAGGCGCGGCGGTAGCTGCTACCCTAGCTTTGCCAGAGCTTGAGGGAAAAATGAACGGTCTAGCTTTACGTGTACCCATACCCGACGTCTCTATAATCGACTTTGTAGCTACGCTGGAAAAGAATGTTACAAAGGAGGAAGTCAACGCTGCATTCAAAGCTGCCGCTGAAGGAGAGCTGAAAGGAATTCTGGACTACACAGAAGAGCCAATGGTTTCATCTGATTACGTGCACAATCCATACTCGTCAATTGTAGACGGCCTTTCCACAATGGTTATCGGAAACTTAGTCAAGGTGCTTTCATGGTACGACAACGAATGGGGCTACTCCGTTAAGATGGTGCGGATGGCAGAGAAAATCTGCAAGATAGAAGCAGGCAATTAACGAACCATACACAACTCTTCGAATCCAAACTTCACTTTTTTGGAAATAAGGAGGAGGAAAGAATGCCCAAATTCTTAACAATAGACGACCTTAACTTTAAAGATAAAACAGTTCTAGTCAGAGTGGACTTCAACTCACCCATAGACCCGCAAACCAAAAAAATTCTAGACGACACCAGAATACGAGCACACGCAGAAACAACCATCAAAGAACTGATCCAGAAAAACGCCAAAACCGTAATCTTGGCACATCAAGGTAGAAAAGGAAGCGCCGACTTCATTCCACTCAAACAACACTCACAAGCCCTCAGCAAAGCACTTGGCATACCAGTGAAATACGTGGAAGACGTTTTTGGAGAAAAAGCGAAAAAAGCCATTAAGGAACTAAAGAACGGTGAAGTCCTCGTTTTAGAAAACGTTCGAACATATCCAGATGAAAGAAAAAAGGGAACACCCGAAGAACACGCAAAATCCGAATTCATAAAGAACCTAGCTCCACTAGCCGACATATTTGTTAACGACGCCTTCGCAGCCGCCCACCGAGCCCACACATCAATCGTAGGATTCACTGCGGTTCTACCCAGCGTTGCCGGTCGAATAATGGAAAGGGAACTCAAATCCTTAAGCAGAGTTTTAGAGAACCCTGAAAAGCCTTGCGTCTACATTTTCGGAGGAGCAAAAGCCGACGACTCTCTAAAAATATCCCAGTACGTGCTGGAAAATAACATTGCAGACCACATACTAACTGGCGGAGTAATCAGCCACCTCTTCCTCGTAGCAAAAGGGTTCAACCTCGGAAAGCCAAGCATGCAATTCTTGGAAAAACAGGAAGTTCTAGGCTTGGTGCCAGGCATACAAGAGCTGATGAAAACGTACCCAGTCAAAATTGAAGTGCCAACTGACATAGCCGTGAAAGCGGAAGGAAAACGAAAAGAAACAACAGTTAATGAACTACCTACAAGTTATCCCATCTACGACATCGGAACAGAGACTGCAAAAAAATACGGAGAAATCATACACAAAGCCAAGTCCATAGTTGTCAGCGGCCCCATGGGAGTTTACGAAAACAAGGAGTTCCTATTGGGCACAAAGAAAACCTTTGAGGCAGTAGCTGCTTCTAAAGCGTTTTCTTTAGTTGGAGGAGGACACACTGTGGCTGCTGTGAAAGAACTGGGACTGACCAACCAGATAGGTTACATAAGCACTGCTGGAGGAGCTCTCATAGAGTTTCTCATGGGAGGGGCTTTGCCGGGTGTCGTGGCGCTTGAAAAAGCGGCGGCTAGAGCTTAAAGTTTGAACATCGCTTCGTCAACGTTCCCTTTTTTTGGTTCAAAATTACGAGTTAATGGACCATCGAGAAGACTTAACTATTTAGAGTTAATTTTGTAGTCTCATGGACATACTAACCTTCATCATAACAGTAGTAATAATCAGCATCTCCGGAGCGTTGGCTCCCGGCCCCTTATTTTTTGCCACCATCTCTTACGGAGCCAAGTTAGGCGCCAAGAGTGGATTGGCGTTTTCTGTTGCGCACACTCTAATCGAATTTCCCCTCGTCATCCTATTAGCCTTAGGCCTCCTAACCGTTGCTAATGAGCCGATCATCAAACTCTTAACAGGAGTTGCCGGAGGACTAGCTCTTCTCGTTTTAGGTGCTTTACAGATTCGTGACGGTCTTACCTCTAAGTTTAATACCTCCAGTGAAAGCAGAGTGGTCTCCAAGAACCCTCTGTTTGTCGGCTTAGTTCTCACTGGCTTGAACCCTTTCTTTATTGGTTGGTGGCTGACCATTGGGGCGGATCTGATTATTAAATCTCTTGCGTTCGCATCCCTAGCTGGCGTTGCGCTTATGTATGCTAGTCACATATGGATGGATTACGTGTGGCTTACCGCTGTCGCCCATTTCGCAAAGAGGGGAATAAACGTTGTAGGAGTCAGAGGGTACAAAGCCGTCGTGATAGTGTTCGGAGCAGTGCTAATTTTCTTTGGGCTCCTTTTTCTCGCGTCAATTCTCTGAACTCCCATACTTTCCTGTTTAGTTTCTATCAGCTTTTGCTATATTGCCAATATTGAAATAATAACTATAATGTCGGAAAGATATGTGCAATATGAGACGTCGCATTGAAAACGGAAAAAATAGAGAAACTCGACACAGACGCTAGCATATTCTGCTTTTTCGGTAGAGCCAAGTTTGCCGAGGAGGTGCTTTCCTTTGTCCCGTAGCCTTTTTGGAGACGAAACTGAGATTTTGCGGAGAACCGTTAAAGGTAAGAAGATGAAAATAAAATGGGATTGGGCAAACTTTGAAAGTACTAAAGATTTCCCGGTTGACGACAACCTGATGTCATGGGTTATTGGTCAAGACAGAGCACTGCAAGAATGTTTCCTCTGCCTTGATGAATGGTCGCACAAACTGAGGTGGCTTGAAAAGAACAAATGGTACGAAGACTGGAGAGACTCAAGCAAAGTCAAACCTGGCGCCAAGACGAAACTGAGTCCTGGACCCTATCTGCTCCTCTTGGGAGACCCTGGAACCGGTAAGTCTCTTATTGGACGGGCATTAGCAGATAAGCTTACTGAAATCTACGAGGAGAACAAGATCAAGTTATTTGATGTTCTCTGTTGGAAAAATAAGATGATTCCAAGTGAACCCAAAATCTCGATGCATGAGGCGGGTAAGAGTAAAGAGATAATACGTAAAGAGAAATTTAAACAGGAGAAGAAGAAGTTTCTCATTTCAACTGGTTTAAAGCTGCTTCAGGCATTCCTAATAATATTTGGCTTAACACTTCTGTTCATCGGACTGTACGGCGTAAACAACATCTTCTTGACGTGGGCTTCCAACCCTGAGGTAGCTGAGAGCTTAACCTTGCAAGAAACGTTTTCTTACAATTTTTTGGATTATTTTTCCAGTGCATTTCCTTCATTGACACTCATCCTCGTCCCAGCAGGTTCAATGCTGTTCTTCGCCATGCTCATCTGGTTTTTTGGAAAACTTGGCGGAGCCAGTAATCTGCCGGGCATTGGTGGAGCCCAACAGTCTAACGTGCCCAAACTGGTAGTTGACAACTCTTCTCAACATGCTCCATTCATAGATGCTACTGCTCACAGGTCCTCTCAGTTGTTTGGAGACATAGCTTGGGACCCGTATCAAACTGGTGGGCTGGGAACACCTGAACATCAGAGAGTGACTGCTGGAGACGTCCACAGGGCATCTCTAGGCATCCTCTACATAGATGAAGTTAAGAATCTCAACCCTGTTGAAGCAATCACTCTACTAACGGTATTAGAGGATGGACAGCTGCCTATCACCTCAAGGGGACATCTACAAGGCGGCACCGCTGCACTAGCTGTTTCCACTGAACCGATTCCCTGCATGTGTTTCCTTGTCGGCGCTGGCAACTTTGATTCAATCAGCCAAATACATCCGGCACTAATGGACAGAATATATGGATATGGCAAAGTGGTTAGGATGAATAATGACATGCCGAACACGGTTGAAAACCGCCGCAGATATGTTCAGTTTATTACCCAAGAAGTGCAGCGTTTTCATCTGATTCCTTTTAGCAGAGAAGCCTGCGAAGAGATTGTTGCTGAAGGCAGGCGTAGAAGCAACAAAAAAGACGCATTGTCCACCAAGTTTAGACCATTAATCTCCATCATTAAAACCGCTGCTACGTTAGCCATGAACGAAAAGAAGAAGGTTGTTGAGAGGAAATATGTCATAGAAGCTATTGAAAATCACTGTAAAACAATTCAGAGACAGATACTGGAACATCAGCTAAGTGAGAGAGGCAAACTGTTAGAGATTAAACCTGAGGGTAATAAGCTTGGACAAATCTATGGCTTGGCCGTTGTATCAGATCCTTACAGTGGAGAAAAAACAGGAAACGTGTTGTGCGTTAGAGCGAACATGATTAAAAGAAGCAGAGGCTCTAGAGAATACCCATTGAAAGGATACTATAAGGTGACTGGTATAGCTAAGGGAAACGCGGAGAAGTTCATATCTGACAGCGTGGCGAAGGTTAGAAGTGTTATTCTTCAAAAGTATGGAGCGGACATTGCTCAAGACTACTTGACTCACATTGACTTTGCACAGTCTTATGGAGTTGACGGACCGTCAGCTGGAGTTACAATGGCTATACTGCTTTGTTCTCTACTGGAAGGAAAACCAATTAGACAGGATGTAGCTGTCACTGGCGAAATCAATGTTGGAGTGAATGATGCGGTGCCAGTTACTGCTGTTGGAGGATTGCATGAGAAGATTAAGGCTGCTGAAGCGTGGGGATTCAAGAAAGTAGTGGTGCCTAAAAAGAACTTTGACTACTCTATGGATGTTAAAGACTACAAGATAGAAGTGGTGCCAGGCAAAAACTTAGACGACTACTTGAAAGAATGTTTAGCATAATTTCTATAGGCTCACGTATTTTTGGAGTTCCCAGTCTGTGACAACCCTCTGGAATTCGTTCCATTCCGCTGTTTTGACTTCAAGGTATTTGTTAAACATGTGTTCTCCCAACGCTTCTTTCATCAATTTGCTTCTCTTAAACTCCTCTATTGCTTCTCCTAGATTTACTGGCAAAGTTTTGATGTAGAATTTTGCGAGTTTGCTGTCCTCAAACCCGTACACGTCTTCTTCTACAGGGTCTGAGGGTTCAATTTTGTCTTCTATTCCCTTAAGGCCTGCAGCCAGCATAACGGCGAAGGTTAGGTATGGGTTACAGCTTGGGTCTGGGCACCTCAATTCAAGTCTAGTTGATTTTTCTCTGCCCTCGCTGTATCTTGGAACTCTAATTAGTGCGGATCTATTTCTCTGGCCCCAGCAAATGTATACTGGTGCTTCATATCCGCGCACAAGACGCTTATAGCTGTTCACAGTAGGGCACAACACAGCTGTAATTTCTCTAATGTGTTTGAGTTGGCCTCCCATAAAGTGGTAGGCGAGAGGAGACAGCTTGTACTTGTCTTTTTTATCATAAAAGAGGTTCTCACCGTTTTTGCTAAATATTGACTGATGAGCGTGCATTCCACTTCCATTGATGCCAAAGATGGGTTTCGGCATAAACGTCGCATGCAAACCATTTTCATTAGCCTCGGTCTTGATGGCTTGCTTAAGCATCATAACTCTGTCTGCCATCTCCAAAGCACCGCAATATTCAATATCTATTTCATGTTGGCTTGGTGCAACCTCATGATGACTCATCTCAACTTTTATCCCTAACTTTTCAAGAGTAGACGCCATGACCGCACGAATGTTGGTTGCGAAATCTTGTGGAGCAAAATCGAAGTATCCCGCCGTGTCATGATAGGTTCTGTTTTCTTTTGATTTAAACAGAAAGAACTCAAGTTCTGGTCCAACATGGTAAAAATACCCTTTCTTCTTCGCTTTCTCCTCAATCCGCTTGAGAACATATCGAGGATCACCAACAAATGGAGTGTTGTCTGGGTCATAAACATCACAGATTATTCTCGCAACCTTCTTTCCGTTGCGCGGCCAAGGGAGAGGAATATAGGTGGATAAGTCGGGAATCAATATCATGTCGCTTTCATGTATCCTGGTGAAGCCTTCTATTGAAGAACCGTCAAACCATTTTCCGTGGTCAAGGCAATTCTTTAATTCTCTAGGTGAGATTGTAACGTTTTTTAGATGACCAAACATATCAGAGAACATTAAATCTACGAACTCAATTTTTTCGCTTTTCACCTTTTGTATTATCTTTTCTTTCTCCATAGCGTTACAACGCCCTTTTGAAATTGAAACTAGGTTAACATTATCTTATAGAATCTGGGGTTTCATTTAAAGATTTTTTTACAAATCTATATCAAAAAATAACGGGAAATCAATTGCTTAGTTTCCCTTCGAGAGCGCTTTCTTGTATCTCTCAAAAAAATTCAGAAATGTCTTTTTGAATATCTTTAGGAATGAGTTCTGATGTGTCTGTGGGAGTTAATGACGGCCAGATAAAATTGATTGGGGGTAGATAATCTACCAAACAGCTCAGCGGGTTCACTTGGCTACCCCACCCATCTCGGAGTCACGTTAAAAGTTAAACTCTTTTGCGCGTATGCACATAAGGAAGAACAAAGATAACTCGAAATCTACTCTGACACCTTTACAAATTTCCTCTTCTTCCGCCGAAACCCGTATCTAGTCTTAGTAATTTCTTATTTTT
>DAOVGL010000029.1 GCA_030672415.1 Candidatus Bathyarchaeota archaeon | reverse complement strand
ATATTTAGATGAACGAGAACTATTTAAGACTAATGCATTCCCTAGGCAGACAAAAACATCCACCATAACCCATCACACCGATGCGTGCGCATCACAGGTGGCTATTAACTTTTCTGCTCTTTCTTCGTTTCCTGTTTTTTGATTTTTTCGAGCTTTTCTGGCACAACGGCTTTTCTTGTAATTATTCCAGCCGCAAGTTTTGTTATCGCTGCCGCAATAAATAGGTATGAGCCTATGGCTAAGCCCCAAGATATGTCAAGACTTCCGTAGGAGTCGAGGCTACTGCTATATTCTCCCATGATGGGAGATGATGACATTCTTTTAGCCATTTCATCTATCTGTGGAGGTATTGTTGCTCCTCCTGCCATGGCGTTTGCGAACGGTGTTATAAGTCCAGCCAGTTGAGTTATGAAGACTATAATGATTATTATGGGAATTAATGATGTGATACCGCTTTTTATGTAGGTTCTAGAGAGACTTTTTGCTTTTTCAACTCCGATGAGATCTAAAACGTTTAGCACAACACTGGATAGAAGGATAATGCCGAAGGGTATGCCTAGTCCAAAAAGCTGGGCCAAGCCTTGATCGCTTTGCAAAGTGTTGACCCTAAGCCCATTGACACCATCGATAAGAACTAAATCTGTTTCTCCAATCGTCTCAAGTGCCGTGGTTTGGATGTTGCCGCTAACCACGTACCATGGCAACAAGAGCGCAATGAGATAAAGAGCTATACCAACAATGCCTAAAACTACACCAACGCCCGCCTTTGAACGCAATATTTTCATGAGGTTAAGCTTTCCCTGTTTTTTTCGTTTTACAATTCGCCAAACCTTGAAGGCGGCAATCGCTGCTATGATTCCAGCGAAGATATAGAGAAAGTAAAATGCAATTAAGCTTAAGATGAACCAGGTTTGGTTTACAAGAAAAGCGTCACTTCCCCAAGATACTGGGTCAGACCATTTTTCCTCATTTTCACCGTGTCCTGGACCTCTTGGACCCGCCGCGCCTAAGGAAATGTCAGCTAATTTAGCCCAGTCTCCCCATCTTCCTCCGTACTCCAGCCAATCTTGCGATGAAGGATGGTTTCCTATACCCTTTTCCCCGAGGAGGACTATTTGGAGGTCGCTTGGCTCGAGTGTGAAAGCATTTCCCACTATGTCACTTTCTAAGCCAAGTTTACCTTGATATGGTCTAAAGTAATTGGCATGCGAGCCTAACGCCACATAAACTCTGGGATGGGTTTCATCTATCCTTTCTACGTTGTTCCAAGTAGCCCTTTCACCCGCAAAGTGTTGTGAATAGACAACGTACAAAGGTGTTTCCGTTGAGTCCAAGATTATTTCTATCATCTCCCAGTCTCCTTGATGTTGGTTAAGGGATCCAGGGTTGAAGGCGTAGAAAAACCAGTATTGAACAACAAAATTTTCAGCTTCTTTTGTTACACGGTTGTAGACGATGTATCCAAGGCTTTCCTTTTTCTGCTCATAGTCTTCAGCTATATCTTCAAAGGTGCCCAATGTGTTATTTAGGAAGTAATCTCCTGCTGAGTAGTTAGAGATGCTTACTATTGTTGGAGAAGAATCTATCAGCGTGTTGGTATCATCTGATTTTAGGTATAGAACTGATTTATCTATGTGATAGCTGACGTTTGTTGGGAAGAATTTCTCTCCAGCTACAAAATGAAGGTATGGAGCATACATTGACGCTAGTTGACTCTCTTTTGAATCTAGAATTCCATCGTTGTCCAAATCTTCTTGAGCTACAACACCTTGAGAGGAAGAGAAAATCAGCAGAGCTGTAAGGAAGATTAATGAGAAAAACCACACATATCTACGCATATGTTTGGCCATTGTTCAAATCTCCGATCCATTGCGAGTTCTCTCTATGTTCATCATTATTATAAGATTTTTGGCAACAAAAATCAAGTGAAACACAATTCTTTACCGCTGTAATCTTAACGCTAGTAAACGTACTGTAAGCCAAGTCTTCAACAGTGCCCCTATCCCATTCATCCCTTTTCCACCACTTTCTGTGTCAAGAGCGCATGCATATGCCGTGCAAGAGTTCCTTAATTAATTCAGATGAAAAGTCTTGTCTGTTCTTTTGAAATTAGTCTAGCGTGACTCCCTGCTTAATGGTGTCTATAATAGTGTTAAGCCTAGCAATGTTGTTAACGAGTCCCGCAAACCGGTAGGAACTCTTCATAGTTCTCAATATTTCCGTTAGCAACAGCTTAGGACGCAGATAGAAGGCTCGAAAATACTCGTAGATCATTGAACTAATCTCTTCAAAGGGCACAGCATAAGGTGAAACCTTAGGAACATAAACGCCAGTTTCCCAAAGCTGATCCTCGTCAATGAAACCCTTAGCCACCAAATCATCCCAAAGGTCGGTTCCAGTAAAAGCTCCAAGAATATTCAGCTGAGGCACATCAATATCCAATTTATTTGTAAACCGCAACGTGTTCTGAATCTCCTTCCTAGTTTCGTCTGGAGCCCCCAATATAAACGACCCCACAATCACGTCAACACCCGCTTTTCTAGCTTTCTGAACAGCACTCACCGCCTCCTCAGGAGTTATCCCCTTCTTGTAATAGTCTAAAATCCTTTGGTTAGCGCTTTCCACTCCAAAATAGACAATTCTACAGCCAGCCTTAACCATCTGCCTAAACACGTCGTAATGGCAGTTGTTCACCCGCGAATCGCAAAACCATTCAATATCCATCCCTTCCTTTTTCAATCTTCGACAGAACTTTACCACCCTCTTCTGGTTCAAAGTGAAATTGTCGTCTACAAAGAGAAACTGCTCATAACCTTGACTCCGCAAAAGCTCCAGCTCCTTCACAATGTTCTTAACTGACCTTGCTCTCCACATTCTCCGAGCAAACTTTCTGCAACCACAAAAACTGCATTGGAAGGGACAGCCACGCGACGAAACAAGTGTAGTGAATTTTTTGGTGGCAACTTTCACTCCATAAATTGTTGAACTATATTGAGCATCCACCAGATTACGATCTGGAAAGGAAAGAACATCTACATCCTTGATTAACGGCCTATCCGGCGAAGAAACAACTTTTCCATTCTTCTTGAAAGTTATGCCCTTAACTCCCCGCAGATCACCATTTTTTTCTAAACACTTCGTCAACTCAAGACAAGTGTATTCCCCTTCTCCGCGAACAACCACATCCACAAAAGGATATTTATTAAGAATTCTTTCAGCGTTGAAAGTTGCATGATAATTTCCGAAAACGGTTGTTAAGTTTGGATTATCCGCCTTCACATGCCCCGCAAGCTTCACTGCCACTCGCGAAGAACTGTTCAAAACCGAAAAACCGAGGATATCAGGGTCTTCCTTCTTCACCCAGTCCAAGGTCTGCTTCATGGAAAACCCTTTAGCTGCCTGATCAAGTATGGACACTTCAATTCCCTCCTTCATTAAAACTCCTGCACAATACAGCAGGCCTAATGGAGGCCATGCAGTAACAACCATGTCTGGAGTGTCTAAAGCAGGACTTGGATTTATAAATGAAAACTTCATCTTACATCGCAACTGCCATTTTCTGTGAAAGTTAAATAAAATAAGCTTTTCCCGACAAAGTCTCCACAAACAATAACGCTAATTTCCTGCATTTAGTCGTATACGCAAAAATACTTTCTTTTTATGATATCCAACCATTTCAAAAAAACAGCTAACTTATGTATGCATGGCTTGTTTTGTCAAAATCTCTTACTATTTCCACTGCTCGTTTTGATTGTGTTGAAATCTGATCCAGAGGAATGTTTTCGAGAATAGACCGTAGTCCTCTCCGTGCTATTTGTGAAACGGTGGAACGTTCACCAAAGGATTCTTTCGAAACTTGGTAGACGAGAGAGCGGACTTCTGACTCTGGAATATGGCCAAGAGCGTGAAGATACTCATGAAGCAAGAGCGTGTATACGAAAGCATTTACTATACGTCTAGACTTCGTCACTCCTTCAACAATCTCTATGATAGCACGATTCAAAATGATGTTGTTGGTTCCAAGAGGATGGTAAGCTCCTACGTGTAATGGAAGGTCATCAAGGAACAGCATCATGCCTACCCTGCGCTCTCCCAATGTGTTTCTAACCGTGTCTTTTACCAATTCCCAGATTTCACTGAATCCTTGAGCTTCATCTAGTTTAGACCCATATGTTTGTGCACTCAAAGGATTTCTCTCCTCATTGTCTTTGACATGTGTTTGTTCGCGTATAGAGCAAGCCGTATGTCATATATGAAATAATCCGCACATCATATTTAAATGCTTTGAAAACGAAAACATGTGCCCCACCCCGTTTTCTAAATAGAAAGCCTCTCAAGTTGTTCCAAAACGTACCGACGAATTTCACCAGATTTCGGAAGCTTCGTCACAATTTTCCCATTTTCAATAATGGGCTTCAACATTGGCTGGCTTTTAAAAAATGTTCTTTTTACCTAGAAGATCAGAAACAAAGCTAGCCCTTCGAAAAGCAGGAGAGGAATTGCCAAAAGAAGGAACAGAAGGATCAAGATCACTATGTATATAATTACCGCCATTATTGCTACGGCGAGAGACCCCAACCAACCCGTTTCGTAGTAGTGTCTAATCAAAAGCAACCAGACAACAAGAGAGAGAATTAAACCAATCCACTGACTCAAGAAAAGGCCTAATATGCTGGCTACAATAGTTCCGAGGAGAGAGATCACAAAGGCGTCCCTGAGTAGTGCCCTTTTTCCCCCGACCACTACACGTCCAGCAATGTAAAAGACAAGAGTCAAGACAATTAAGCCTACAATGAAGCTGAATAGTTGTCCAATAAGTGCTTCAGTCCCAATTTGTGCAACCAATTTCGTGGTAAAGACAGTCAGCATAAGCAATCCCGCCCATCAATTAGAATTATTGTTTATCGTATTTCACGAGATTACCATAAAAGCGTTTGGCTTAGTAGCCGAGCTGAACACTCACTTCATTGCCTCTCGCCTTATTTCAAACAAAACCGTACCGCCGAGAGTATAAGACGGACCAGGATCGAGACACTGAACATATCCAATGTCACCCTCCTCCACTGCGAGACCCAACTCCTTAAAGCCGACGCCGTGACTCAAAGCGATTATCATGGACAGCATGGATCCAAGTGCATGGACACAGAGAGCATCCGTTTTCTCTGGAATAATCTTAGGCGATTCAATGACGATTTTGTCTCCAACTTTAAAAACGGGACATGTGCCCCGAACTTTCTTTACAGTTACAACAAGGCGATAAACCCTGTTCATAACAAGACCTATCATGAGTAGAAACAACCCTGTTAAATAAACCCTATGTTAGTTTGCTGTACCATGACCTTTTGTGCCTTTCCTCTCCAGCTCTGTCTATCTGGTGGGAGAGAGAAAAATAAAAAAGAGACCGGGTGAGAGAGATAAAGCTTTGAGGATTAAATGGGAGACCATGAATTTATGCAACATAAATTCCCAGCCGTAATCGGGGTGGGTAGAACAAGGTTCGGTGAGCACTATGAGAAGGACCATGAAAAGCTGGTGGAAGAATCTTGGCTGAAGGCCTCAGACGCCGCTGGTATAGAACGCAAAAATCTTGATGCCGGCTACTTCTCAGACTATTTCCTTCAAATCACCAACAAAGTTGGAATCGAAGAAGGTTTCCTATCTGAACTAACAGAACTCCACATCCCCATGGAAAAAATGAGGTCATTCAGCTCGGCTTTTCTAAATGCTTGTCACGCCGTACAGTCTGGGAAATATAATCTGGTCCTAGTGGGTGGAGTGGAAAAAATGACTGACCGTTGGGACAAAATCAGAGACGACTTGATGCTCCTAGAAGACCCGTGGAGCTACTACGCTGGATGTACACCTGAGGCAAACCATGAGCTCATGCTTAGAGAATACATAAAGAAGTACAAGATTTCCGGAGAAACTCTTGAAAAATTCAACACGGCCTTAGCGCAGATAGCTGTGAAGAATCATCAACACGCAACGAAGAATGAATACGCCCAGTTCCAAAAAGAAATCGATGTAGATCGAGTTTTAAAAGCAAGAGCTAAAGCACATAAGCCCTTGGGACGCTTTGATTTTGCACCAGTCTCAGACGGTGCAACAGCCCTTGTCTTGGCGAGTTCAGAGGTCGCCCAAACATACACTGACATGCCTGTATACGTTGTTGGTTCTTCTTCAGCCACTGATTACGTTACTTTTCCCTCACGTGATGAAAGAACAGGATTTATAGCAAGCACGATAGCGATGAAAAACGCGCTTAAAAGAGCAGGTATAAGTATACGTGACATTCAAATAGCTGAGCTTTATGATCAATCCACGCTACTGGAAATGATATCCCTAGAAGACTTAGGGTTTGCAAAAAGAGGAAACGCGTGGCTTGACATTTACAACAGCTGCAAAGACTACGAAGGATTTTATGAAATCAATGGGCAAAAACTTTTTGTAAACACAAACGGTGGACTTAAGGCTGACGGAAACCCGCTTGGCGCCACTGGTGGGGCTCAAATTTTTGAGGTTTTTAAGCAATTAAGAGGTGAAGCAAGTGAGAGACAGGTGGAGGCAGACGGGGACTTGCGGTTTGGATGTACCTTAGAGTTGGAAGGGTTCGGAACTAAGGCGTACACGCATATCCTAAGGAGAGATTAACATGAGCAGTGAACCGATTGAAAGAAGAGTCTCCTACATCGGGGACAGACTCAGAGGAAGCCTATGTGACATCTGCAAAAAGGAATACTTCAGAGTCAGAGACTACTGCGGAAGCTGTGGAAGAAAAAGTTTTGGCAAAATGAAAAACATAGACTTCTTTTACGAGAAAGGTATGCTAGAAGTATGCACTCTCATTAAGGAACCCACAAACAAGTTTACGAAACTAGGACCATACATCTACGGCATTATTTCTTTTCACAACGGGAAGGTAAGAGTCCCCGGCAGATTGACTGACGGCATCTTAAAAGAGGAGGAGATAGATTTATCCAGTTTTGAAGACAGAGAGGTTGTTCCAAGATTCAGAAGACGGCACACTGTGCAACAAAGCGACGTAATTCCAACAATTTCCCTAGCCTTCACCTTCGCCGACGAGTATTACCCACATCAGAAACATGAAATAGTCAAACCAAAAAAAGAGTATAAAACGCCGGGAATCGTCGGATACGGAGCGTATGTTCCCAAATTCAGAATTAAAGAAAAGACGATAGAAAGATCCGTGCCATTCATAGATGAAGACGCCATCACCACAGCTGTTGAAGCTGGAAAAATGGCTCTAATCCACTCTGGAGTAGACCCCTCACTTATCGGCAAAGTGTATGTAGGCTCAGAATCTAACCCATACGCGGTTAAACCAATAGCCGCTAAAGTAGCTCAAGTGTTAAAGCTGGGCAAAGAGGAACAGACAGACGGCGTGCAGAGCGTAGACGCCATCGACACAGAGTTTGCGTGCAAAGCCGCCACCAGCATGTTCAAAGACGCAGCAGCACTCACGTACTATCCCGGCGTCCACACACCCTATGCCATGGTAATAGGCACAGACAATTCTCAAGCTGCCCCTAGGGATGAGCTTGGAGGAGAACTAGACTTCTTCGTCGGATGCGGAGCCTCTGCCTTCATCTTTGGCATGCACGACGTCATTGCTAAGCTTGAAGGCTGGTACTCCTGCACTTCAGACACGCCAGACTTTTGGAGAAGAGATCTTGAGCCTTACCCGAGACACGGAGGCCGATTCACTGGTGAGCCTGCTTACTTTAAGCATGTAGTGAAGGCAACTAAAGGACTGATGGAAAGACTGAAACTTCAAGTCAGCGACATCAACTATTTCGTTGCTCATCAACCAAACATCAGATTCCCTGTCAAAGCGGCTGCGGCGCTAGGATTCAAAGAGGATCAGTACATGCCTGGTTTGAAGGTTGCCAATTTCGGCAATACGTATTCCGGTTCCTCGCCCATGGGTTTAGCGGCTGTTCTAGACAGAGCTAAGCCGAATGAGAGAATTGTCATGGTCAGTTATGGATCAGGAGCTGGAAGTGATGCCTATTCTCTAGTAACAACAAGCCAGATAGAGGAGAAAAGGCGGCGACAAAAATTCACCGTTAAGTATCAGGCTGAAAATGAACATATAGAGTACATTAATTACGTTACATATAGGAGGTTCAAGCTCGGTTTTTAGGAGTTTAAACCAGTTTTATATGTTGTTTCCTTTTTTTCTCTATGGATATTGAATATTTACGGCGTTTTCATAAGGCTTATCATCCTCCTCTAGCCTTTAAATGATAAAGAGTAGCGCGACATTAGGTGAACATGAAAATGAGTGACCTCTTAACCTCAATTATTTTGCAGTTGGGGATAGGCGGGATAGGAGGATTTTTCATAGGATACATAATTAGGAAAATTCAACTAAGCGCCAACAAACGACGAAAATAATGAAGAAATAGAACTTTTTTTCTGTGTAAACCATTCCTAGAAAACGTTAAATATATGCAACCGAGTTTAAAAAAGAGCTAAAAGAATATCAGTTGAGCTAGGAGTTAAATATAATGTTCGAGTTCAAGAGCAAACAACAAACCTTTAACATAGGAGGAATTAAGGTGGGTGGAGTCCCGGGACAAAACCCCACGGTTTTAATAGGAACCATCTTTTACCATGGACATAAGGCTGTCATCGATGAAAGAACCGGAGAATTCGATCGCAAACTACTGGAAGAGGAAATCAATCGCCAAGAAGAATTTTCGGATAAGACAGGGAACCCTGGAGTATTTGATGTAGTTGGAGCTGCACCGGAAACCATGAGAAAGTATGTTGAGTTTACAGCAAGCGTCACAGATGCACCCATCATGATCGATGGAACAACCGCTGAAGCAAAAATAGCGGGGCTAGAGTACGCGAAGGAAGTTGGGCTAATAGATCGATTAATCTACAACTCGTTAATACCCGAGTATAAACAGGAAGAAATTGAGAAAATCAAAGAAGTTGGCTTAAAGAGTGCTCTACTCCTCGCTTATAACCCCAAAGATTTCACCACTGCAGGCCGAATTAAGGCTATTAAACAGCTTTTAGAGGTAACTAAGGAAGCGGGCATCGAAAAGCCTTTACTCGATACGTGCGTCCTTGATATTCCAGGTCTTGGAATGGCATCCCGTGCAGCTTTTGAGCTGAAGGATGAATTTGGGTTGCCAGTTGGTAATGGAGCTCACAACGCAGTTAGCCTGTGGAAAGGCTTAAAGAAAAAGATGGGGAAACAGGCGGTAAAGCCAGCCATCGCATCTGCATGCGTTGTCGCTGTAGCAACGGGAGCCGACTTTGTCCTATATGGCCCAGTGAAGGATGCGCAGTATGTTTTTCCTGTTGTAGCAATGACAAATGCTGCTTATGGTTATCTTCTCTTCGAAAAGAAGGTATCACTCGACCGAGAGCATCCGCTTTACAAAATAGCGTGATCTATTCCCTACTACCTTTCAAACTTTAAATATTTTCTAACTGACGGAAACCTATCTAGGTCTCTATGCGGAAAAAACAGGGCCTGAGAAAATTCAGAACTGAAACTAGGATCAGCTGCAAGCTCAAGATAACGAATTCTCTTAGACAGAGCCTCAGCGGTTTCCCTTGCCTCCCTTGAGACCAAAACCATTTTGGCTCCAGTTATAGCTGTGTTGCCCACAAACTCTATTTTCTCAGTGGGTACATCGGGCACTAGTCCAATGAACTTCGCGTTCTCAGGGTTAATGTAATTTCCAAACGCGCCTGCAATAAAAACTCGATCAAAGTTTTCCTTCTTCACGTTTTTCCTCTTCATCAGAATTGAACATCCTGTAAACATGGCGGCCTTCGCTAGTTGTATTTCACCAATGTCTTTCTGCGTAACAGTGATTTCTTTTTCAGTTGCGGTTTCGTTTTCCCATGCCAAAACAAATTCTGGAACTTTATCAACAGTTTTTAATCGCGACGTTTCTATATCACTGTTGAGCCTTCCATGATGGTTTATGATTCCGCTTTTCAACATTTCAGCCACAATGTCAACCATGGCAGACCCGCACAAACCCACTGGCTTCATGTCGTCTATTGTTTCATATTCAACTTCATACGTGTCTGGAATGATGCGCACTTTTTCGATTGCACCAGTTACAGCTTTCATTCCATGTTTGATGTGGGCGCCTTCAAAAGCTGGGCCTGAAGCGCAGGAGCAAGACAATATGTCGTCAGCATTACCAACAAACGCTTCCGTGTTTGTTCCGATGTCTAAAAGTAAAGAAAGCTCCGCTGACTCGTGAATCCCGCTGGATAGGACATCTCCAACAGCGTCTGCGCCAACAAAACCAGCTATAACCGGTAAAACATGAACGTTGCCGTTTCGATTGATTTTTATGCCCAATTTTTCGGCTTTAACTTCTATTGACTTTCTTACAGCCGGCGTGTAGGGCGAAAAGGCTAGATGTTTTGGTTGAATACCCAATAAAAAGTGGTGCATTGCTGTGTTTCCTGCAATTGTTGCTTCGTAGATGTTGTTTGGATCAGCACTTGCTTGAGTACACGCTTCATGTAGAACATCATTTATTCCTTCAACTGCCAATTTTTGCAACACTCTCAACTTTTCGTTACTACCCATAGCAAATGTGATTCGCGATATTACATCCTCACCGTGCATAATTTGCGGATTTTCGATAAACCCTACGCCCACGGTTTGACCAGTCATCAGGTCAACAACATAGCCGACTATTTTCGACGTGCCAACATCAATGGCTAATCCTAACAGCTTATTCGAGGTGTCTCCCGCCTCAGCCGCGATAATTACGTGATCGCTCCAGATTGTAACTGTGAGGTCCCAGTTGGCATTGCGAAGAATGTCAGGTAGTTCTTTCAAAAGTTCATAATTGACTCTTAATTTCTTATAGCCCTGCTCCTTTTTTAGAGAGTCACGGAGTCTTTCAAAGTCTGGTCTAACATCAGACAGTGTAGGCTTTGGTAACACAACGTGAAATTTCTTAACTGAAGGATTTAATGGCACGGGTCTTTCTAAACCAGTGATTTGGATTTTACGCTTTCCAATTCTGGTTTCTTCAGGAACCATCACCGTAATATTTTGTTTAACGATTGTACGGCAAGCTAGTCTATAATCTGAATTAATTTCCCTTGAAGACAAGTGCTCCCGCTCAATATCTGTCACTTCATTTGCGGCGTTTTTATTCTTAACAATAACTTTACATTTTCCACAAGTTCCTTCCCCAGCACATTCAGATCTAATTCCAACGCCCACTTCCCTTGCCGCTTGAAATATACTAGTTCCAGTCGCTGCTCTCCCTCTGCGTCCTTCAGGTTCAAACGTCACGGTGATTGGTTTTTCCATTTTCTCTCTACACTTAACTCTAACTGGATATTAAAATAATTCTTGGTAAGAATTTTGATAATTGTATTTTTGAAACTCAAAGGATAATGGTTTACAAGAGGAACGCTTTCCCCAATTATTTAACTACCCAGTTCCCTTTTTTCTACATCTTTAATTATTTTTTCTATTTCTCTCCAAACTGTTGGATCAAGAGGCTCTGGCTCGTGGCTAGCTAATATTTCCTTTGCTCGGTTCCTAGCTCCCTCTCGAATGTCTTTGCCTCCCGATCTTTCCCAGTCAGCCCTAGTTTTTCTATCGCTTATCATTGGACGATAATGTTCTTTTTTGAACCACTCTAACGTATGCTTATCAGCTAAATAGTGGCCTCCTGGACCAACTCTGTCAATCACGTCTTTTGCCATAGTTTCAGCGTTTACCTCAATCCCCTCTGCACATCGGAGAGCCATTCCAGCTAGCTCGTTATCGATGACCAGCTGTTCG
>DAOVGL010000050.1 GCA_030672415.1 Candidatus Bathyarchaeota archaeon | reverse complement strand
CTCGCTAAAATTCTTCTATAATTTTCATCTATAACACTCATCTATAACACAGAACATCAAAACTTAAAAACAGAACTTCCTTTTGCGACATATTCAAGAACCTGAGATATGTGTGACCACGTACATGTGTGCGCTTAACTTTCCCTCTTTTTTTGTTTAACATAAATGCATGCATGCGGACGTAGGTAATTTTGGAAAACGTCGTTATTACAGTAATTTTTCTGCAAGAAAAACGGAAATAACTAAAGTTAATTTACCCGCATAGTGCGCATGCATTGACTGGGCTGGGTCTTTCCATTCTCTAAGGCATAGTTTCCGAACATAATCTTTAAATTTTTAAGGGCACGTTGGTTTATACATGGTAGCTGGAACTAGTTTCTACGTTATGAATAAATCGATAGAAAGACGCTGTAATCCCAAATGCAATATTTGCGGGGAATTAATACACGTAGGAGACGAAACAGTTTCCAAAGTTTCAAAGTATAATCACTCTAGAACATGGTATCACAACCATTGTCATAGAAAACTCTACTACCCATACAGAAAAAGGATGTTTTGAAGCCTTCTTCACTTTCAAGTTGAAAGCTTCATTTGAATAAAATATTGAAAATCATGTTGAAATAATTTAAGACAATACAAATATTTTATTTGGACCAAAAGCCATGCACGCGATTATGAATAATTCATCCCATTGAGCTATAAAACCTACCAATAGCGCGCGCGTTAAAAATAAAGGGTTGTCTAAAGATGGATTTCCCTTGTTATCCTTTCTTGGAAGACCCAGCCTTTTTCAGCGAGCTTGGCCAAGAACGGCTCTGGTTTCAAACCTTCAGGCGGTATGACTCCCTTGGTCCTTATTTCTCCCTTCGCAAGCATTGTCGCTGTAAGCGCGGCTGGAACAGCCACTCCCGCCCATTTTGTTCCCCACCTTTCGTAATCTTCGAGGAGATTGGATATTCTATAAACAGTATAAGTGATTTTTTTATCAGCTTTCTCACCCTTCACTTCAGCTAGCGAGCACCCATATACCTTTTCTCTAATCTGCAATTCTGTTTCTACTGCTGGGGGTAATAGGGCAAGAAGAACGTCTCTGGGAGCCACCCTCACACCTTTTACATCTACAGGTTTGTCGCTGCCGAACCCCATCTTGATCAACGAGCCAGCCATTCTATCTGGACGAATCTTATAATCCACGTACTTAACACCCTTTATGAAACGAGGAAGCGTGTGAGTTGGTTCATAGTCTATATAGCAGACCGTTGCAGGCCCTACAGGCTCCGGAAAAGAGTAGTCTTCCACACCCGAAAATGGAGACGCCTCTTTGAATTTTCCATTTTCGTAGATAGTTGCTGGAGGGATCCATTCACCCAGCGCTGTTTCTGGGCTCCAAGAGGGCGCCCATGTTGGAACGAAATCTTTGATTGGCACAAATTTATCGGTTGCGTATCTCATGCGTATTTCATCTACTCGATCAAGTCTATCAGCTGCGTATCTTACGGCCACATTTGTAGTAAACGGGCCACCCATGTATACTACCGCTGTTAAGCCAGCGTCTTTGAACTTGTCGTCAAACGCCAACTGCTTTTGGACTGCATCTTCCGTGCTCTCACCGTCTCCAGAAGCAAGGTCTACATAGTTTGCATTACTCTTCAAAGCCACTTCCATTATGTTAAAATTAAACCGTGGAGTCGCGTTTATAACAGTGTCCGACCCGTTAACCACTCTAAACAGGTCGTCGACACTGCCAGCATCGACCCGCTTAGCGGACACTCTATCACTCTTCGTTTTCTCAGCCGCCCTCTTAGCAACATCCAAGTCTATGTCAGCAGAAACAACTTTAGAGACTCCCAAAGTCTTTGCCAAAACAAAAGCAATAGCCGAACCTTGAGCTCCTGCGCCAATAATAGAAATCTGCAAAATTTACACCTTATCTTTGCCGCGATAAGATTTTTCCAGCTAGTATTTGAAATTTATGGTTGCGCGCGCAATTGCGTGTGCAATCACT
Source organism: Candidatus Bathyarchaeota archaeon (assembly GCA_030672415.1). Taxonomy (GTDB): domain Archaea; phylum Thermoproteota; class Bathyarchaeia; order Bathyarchaeales; family Bathyarchaeaceae; genus B1-G15. Next base: position 3,953 of record DAOVGL010000050.1, on the reverse strand, counting down.
TGAGACATCTTGAGCTAGTCAGGTTAATCTTGGATTCGTTTAAAGTTACTTTGTGCCCGTTGATGCCGCCCTCAGAGTTTATAACGTCTCTGGCTTGGATGAGATGGTCTCGCAAGGGATCGAATTTGTCAGGGTTGTGTTCTTTGTCTTTATCGATGGGAAAGAGCAGATGTTTAGCTGCCAAGTAATCTAAAGCTACTGGGTCGACACTAGCTAACAATTCGTTCAGCCTCGTGGTGTTTTCAGGTGGAAAGCCAGCCAATGCACCTTGCGAGACCCATATACAATCGAGAATGTTTATCACAGGAGTCCTAACTCTTGATATCATTTCGCCACAGTGTTGCCCCAACTTTTCGTAGTGTCGCTCACCATATCCATCGTCGGACATGGAAAGCACGCCACAGAAGCTCTTCAGAGCCCCCGTGATTCCACAGCCCATATGATGCTTTAGAACTGGAACGTTGACCAATTTAAGATTCTCATCGTAGCTTGTTCCGTTCCAAATGCCTTCTCTCAATTCGATCCTGTTCCCTTTCGCCGTGGTGAAGCAGGGATACGATACTTTACCTAGCTTCCTGTAACCATCAGTTGAGTGGTCTTCTTTGAAGATGAAAGTCTCTCGAACCGGGTCTAGGATGTACTTTGACACCTTTGGATCGGCGAACGCCGTGTCAACCAAGTAGGAGAAAGAGTGGCTCTCGTCCTCAGCGTTCGCGTGGACGCCAGTATCTGGATATCGGTCGCTCCACATCGTGTCGCAGTCCAAACTGCCTCCTCCCTGCCCGTTCTCAAAGAGAACTATCTCGCCTCCAAACCCATCTGGGTGCTCTAGAATCCTTTGGATAACGCCTCTTATTACATCTGAATTCGTACATCCTCTATACTTCCACTGGGCATTCACTTTGATGAGAACAACATCAGACTTATCGATCAAACCGTCTTTGCCGCCCAGGCTTGTCTCTTCACCTGTCCGATAGAATTTCAAGCCGTGATTCGCCATCAAACTCAAGAGGGCATCCAACCCCTCATGATGATTTCCTAAACCATTGGGAACAGGGCAATCAGTAACCCGGTAAACATCAGACTTTTTACTCACTATTCCATTCACTCCTTTGGTGGTTGGTCAGCAGGATACAATAATTATTCAAGGTAATAATATAAGTGCGCGCGTAGGAATCGTGACCTTTTAATGAAAGAAAAGAAAATGTGTGAGATGCGGTGCCAGCTTGACCGATGAGGATGTGATGAAAATTAAAATTGAGGATGGTTCATGGCAGATAATACCGCTTTCTGTGTGTCCGAATTGTTTCAAGAAGCAGATGCGTGAACGAGGATTTCGTTAAGGGCATGCATGCTTCCACCCAGACTCGTAGCTATTGCATAAGTTTTTAGTCTACGAGATTCTTAGCTAAGAGATCTTTCATTTTCATTTTCTTTAAAGTATTTACATGTTTAACTAATTCTTCAACTACTGCCTCGAAATCTTTCTTTCCCCTTTTGATCGAAGCTGATTTGGCTACTCCAAATACTCCCGACTTTGTGTAGTCTGTTGTGTCAAAAATCCAAGTAATTATACCGTCACTTTCTGCAAGAGGTTTCTTAGGTTTCTCGTTCACCGCTGCTTTCATATTTACTAATCTTGGGTGTAGAGCAAGATTCATAGAAGTCTCTTCACCAGCTGCGTGTCCCCTCTCCTCTGAATTAAACAATTTTGGCTGTAATTTCGTTGCTGCCGGCCACCATTGAAAAACGGAAACAAACATTTCATGCTTCTCCCTCATTTTTCTGGCAGCTTCCCGTAATGCATCAGCATTTCCACCATGTCCGTTGACCACCACAACTTTCCTCACATTATAGTATTTTAAAGACAATAGCACTTGCGTTACATATTCTTTAAAAACTGTCGAATTAATAGAGATTGTTCCCCAGAACTGGCGATGATGTGGACTCACCCCAAAGGGAATAACTGGAAGACAAATTGTGTTTGTTAGCTTAGCAACTTCCTCCGCTAATGCTCGAGCGATAAGATGGTCTGTTCCCAGCGGATTATGAGGGCCATGTTGTTCTGTAGAGCCTACAGGCAAAATCGCAAAATCATTTTGAATAAAGTACTTTCTTGCTTCAACCCAACTCATTTCATGTAACAGAGTCTTCATGTTATTTCACGTCAGAACCTTTCTAACAGTGAATAGTAAGCGAACTAGAATTTAATATTTAATCCACATGCATACAGTTTGTCAGAGCAGCTGAAGGCTACACGCACTTAGATTTACCTAAATTCCACTCAAAAAATGGGGAGTTTGCGGGGGATATCTCCACGTTGCATGCATGTATCCAACTGATCGTGTCAGGGCAGAACCCTAAATAAAGATGGCGCGCAATAGAAGAAAAATGGTGGAGTGTCAAAATAAGCTATGAACTTGTCTGAGCTTGAGAAACTAAAAGAATACTCCTTCCAAATAGGTCCGATAAGGCCCCCGTCAGAAGGCGCGAGCCACTCTTTGCTAATAAGGACAACTTGCAACTGTCCATGGAGTCTTTGCAAATTCTGCTACGGAACTTTCTACAACCGAGAACGATTCCAACTCAGAAGTCTGGAGGAAATAAAGAAAGATATAGATACGGCTAAGACAATCAGCCAACAAATCAAAGTTATGGCCAAAAGATTAGGAGGCTTGAGCGGGGTAGGTAAACTGATTGAACCGTCATCTTTATACAATAAGGACTTCAAGAAACTGGATCAAAAGGAACTGAAAAACTTTCAGAGCGTCAAAAACGTCTTCGACTGGCTCCGTTCAGGTGCAAGGAGCGCGTTTTTGCAGGATGCGAACAGCCTGATCATGCGTACCGCCGATCTATTTGAAGTGGTAAGGTATCTGAAGCAAACCTTCCCAAACCTCCAGAGGATAACCTCTTACGCTAGGGCTAAAACCCTTGCCCAAGAAACTAAGACCTTAGAAGAGTTGAAGAAACTCCATGAAGCTGGCCTCTCGAGGCTGCATGTTGGCCTGGAAACTGGTGACAACGAGTTGCTGAAATATGTTAACAAAGGTGTCACCAGCGAAGAGCACGTTTTGGCTGGCAGAAAAGCTAAGGAAGCAGGTTTTGAGCTTTCAGAATATTGGATGCCAGGTTTGGGCGGAAAAACCTTCTCAGAACAACATGCCTTGAACACTGCCAGAGTTTTAAACGCCATAAACCCCGACTTTGTAAGGTCAAGGCGTTTTGTGCCTCGTAAGGCAACGCCACTATTCGAGGAGTGGAAAGAGGGTGAGTTTCATCTGCTCTCACCCCACGAAGAGCTAAGAGAAATCGGAATGATGATCGAAAACTTGGACATTACAGGTAGAGTTTGCTTTGACCATTTCATGAATCCAGCTTACAAGGTAGAGTCGGGCTACGTTTGGTTGTTTAAACAAGATTACGATGGATACAAGTTTCAAGAGGAAAAGCCCACGGTCATAAGGCTTGTAGAACAGGGTTTAGATATTGATGAATCACTTTTCATTCGTGCAGAAGCCCTAGTTAAGAAGTCGCTCTGAAAATTGAAATGAGAATCGTGCATATTCTCCTTTTTTGTGGAGAATCGAATGCATGCATGCAAGCCCGCACCTAGAAAAATATTGGAGATCGGCGCGTGCAACAGTTATGAGGAAACTATATTTCCACCTTCTCAGAATTTATCTGAAGCTTTCCTAAAGAAGGTATAGAATGCGAACTTCAAAACGCTATACGCCCAGCGTCATCATTCTTTCCTCGGCTTCGCTAGTAGAAAACCTAGCCTATGCTCTTCCCATGTCCTATTTTCCAAATTACATTCAGCTTTTGGGTGTATCAGTTGCCTACATTGACCTGTTTACCGCCGCTTTCGCTCTTCAGAAAGGACAGATTTCGCCAGTTGTAAAACCGAAGTTTGGATACCACGTAATAAAGAGGCTTGAATAGCCTGATTT
>DAOVGL010000063.1 GCA_030672415.1 Candidatus Bathyarchaeota archaeon | reverse complement strand
TCTTTTTCTTTAACCTTCCTTGTTGTGAGGCTTCTAGTTAACAGCATGAAGATTACCCAACTAGCCACCAAAAAGAGGCCGTTTATCTGGGAAATGTTTCCTTTCTCAACTATTGACACCGCAAGTATGAGTGCTAAGATCTCACAGACCCCGATGACCAGTACTTTTTTTCTCTTCACCTTGAAGCCTCTGGCTAAGAAAGGAAGAAGCCCTAACACCAAAGACATTTGGGTCAAGGCAGACCCGAGGGAATCTCCTACATTTATGTTTCCGTGACCTAATGCGGATGAGGTGATTGAGTTGACGATCTCTGGCAAATCCGTTCCTATGGACGCCAGTATGACACCAATCATAAACGGAGAAACTCCCCATTCTGAAGCGATTTTGGTTAAGTGTTCAACTGCCTTGTCGCTGGAATAAGTCAAAAGCACGATTCCTAAAATGAGAGCTATAATTGCAATTATTGCCTCAAAGGCCAACTAGAACACCGCTACCTTAATGGTTTTTCGTTGTTAATAAATTTGCAAAACGAATTTCTTTTCCCGATTTAGTAACTCTTCGCACGCAAGGATTAGTGACGAAAAGAGGAGCGCATAAAGGTTTAATAGATATTTAACGTAGGAAAAACAGATGCAACCAATTAAAGACGTGTTTAACATTTTGGAGATGTAAAATATGGACCCGATAGTGCTGGGAATAAGTGGAAGCCCAATCCAAAATAGTAACACAGATAGACTAGTAAAGTATGTGCTTGAAAATACAGGACTAGAGTTTGAATTCATTAAGCTGTCTGAAATGGAAATTCATCCCTGCAAAGCCTGTAAAAATTGCGCAAAAAACAACGTTTGCACAGGATTTAAAGATGATTGGCATCTGATTTCTGCAAAGGTGGCTAAAGCAGAAGCCTTTGTCATAGGCGGCTGGTCACCCTATGACATGTTGGACGCGCGCACCAAAGCTTTCTTGGAAAGAATGTTTTGTTTGAGGCATTTAGTGTTACTTAATGAAGGAAAACTTGGCGTTGCCATAGTAACAGGAACCTGCAACCCCGACAGTGTCGCAAACAGAATCTTAGCATATTTTGAGGGCGAGGGGGTTATACCTCTTGGAAAAATAGTTGCCTCTGGAATTGATGCGTGTTGGTCATGTGGTTTAGGAGAAGAGTGTATTCAAGGAACACCAGTTCCTATGGTGAGAGATGGATACAGACCTAGAAACTATCCTTACGAAAGCCGTTTACCTTCGGGTGAAAGTATTAAAATAACTCCAGAAATTATACCTCCCGGAGTGGAAGATCAGCCTGAAGTTATGGAAGAAGCAAAAAGATTGGGAAAACTAATTGCAAAAAAACTGAAAGAGAAAAAAGAAAAGAGAAAAGTTTTGCTGGAGAAACTTTTGCCTCATGCCTCCTTTTTATCCACGATTGACCGCGTAATAACTATGACTAAAAACTTCCACTCGCTAGGATGGATAACTGACGATGGTATAAAGAGAAACCTTGACTCAAAACTGTTAGAGGCGAAAACGCGCTTTGAAAAAGAGGAAAAGGAGAAAGCTAGACGTGCTTTACTTGAATTCGCAAAAGTTGTTCTCTATCAAACTGGCATATTAATAAGTCAAAATGCTTCGGATATTCTAGTAGGGGAAACTAGGCAAATAATGAACGATTTATATGACCCTCATTTTTACTTTCAAGGCTGATTTAGTTAATCCTATATTGATTGAGAAAAAATGAAGATTAGAACTAAATCTTGGAAGAGTGTCTTCACTGAAAGTAGCGCTAAATTCATATGTTTTCTAACAGAATAGTAACCTAAACGCAAATCAAGGGAAGAGTTGCTATGAATAAAACTTCTCAAATCTCTGGGTTCTATAAACTAAACCCAAAGGAAAGAGTGCAAATCATAAAAGATTTTGCAGGACTAACCGACGAAGAAGCCCACATTCTCCAGTCAACTGGATCATTGAAGTTGGAACTAGCCGATCGAATGATTGAAAACGTGATCGGAGCCATGCCCATACCCCTTGGAATCGCAACGAACTTTCTAATAAACGAAAGAGACTACCTAATTCCCATGGCCATCGAGGAACCTTCAGTGGTGGCTGGAGCCAGCTACGCGGCGAAGATGGCTAGAGTGAAAGGAGGCTTCTTCACCAGCAGCACCGAGCCAATTATGATCGGGCAGATTCAAGTCATTGGAATAAACAATCCACACGAAGCCAAAAAAGCCATTTTAGCGGCAAAAGAAGACATCCTCAAAAAGGCAAATGAACAGGACCCAATGCTCGTGTCGGTTGGCGGAGGCACCAAAGATCTAAACGCAAAAGTGATACAAACAAGCACTGGCCCAATGGTCATCACAGAGCTCCACGTGGACTGTAGAGATGCAATGGGCGCAAACGCTGTAAACACTATGGCAGAGGCGGTTGCGCCGATGATTGAGAGGATAACTCATGGAAAAGTCTACTTGAGGATCATCTCCAACCTAGCCACCAAACGGTTAGCGAGAGCTCGAACCGTGATTGCGAAAGAGGCGGTGGGCGGAGAAGAAGTTATAGACGGCATCGTGGAGGCGTACGCTTTCGCTGAAGCTGACCCCTACCGAGCTGCAACCCATAACAAGGGCATACTAAACGGCATAATCGGCGTCGTAATAGCTACGTGCAACGATCACCGAGCAGTGGAGGCAGGAGCCCACGCGTACGCCGCAAGATCAGGACATTACGGCTCCTTGACAGTATGGAAAAAGAACAAAGACGGAGATCTAGAAGGTTCAATTGAACTACCTATGGCGGTGGGAATCATTGGCGGAGCCACCAAAGTACACCCAGTGGCAAAAATAGCGCTAAAAATCTTGGGTGTAAAGACGGCTAGAGAGTTAGGAGAGGTGCTAGCCGCGGTTGGGTTGGCTCAAAACCTCGCCGCGTTGAGAGCCCTAGCTCACGAGGGCATCCAGAGAGGACACATGTCGTTGCACGCCAGAAACGTGGCAATCATGGCAGGAGCGTCGGGACGCTTGATAAATTTGATCGTTGAGAAGATGGTGGAAGAGCGTAAAATTAGGTTGGACAGAGCAAAGGAATTGATGAAAGAATACGAGGAAAAAGGAAAACTATAACATTCAGCTTCAATTATTCGCTTTTTAAGAGAGGATAGAGTTGATTGTGATTCCGGGTCCAGCGTCCCAAGAGTTAGGTCAAAAAATCGCAGAACTACTGAAAACAAAGGTTGTCCCTGTAGAGTTTAAGCGTTTTCCAGACGGAGAATCATACATCCGATTTGATGGCAAGATTGAAACTGAAGATGTAATAATTGTTCAAACAACAAGCCCGCCTCAAAACGAAAACCTCCTTCAACTCTTTCTCATGGCAGACAACGCAAAAGACATGAAAGCAAGAACCATCACCGCGGTTGTTCCATATCTCGCATACTCAAGACAAGACAAACGTTTCAGATCAGGCGAAGCATTCAGCATAAAAACCATAGTGACATTGCTTGAGGCATGCGGAGTACATGGAATCATCACTGTGAATGTCCACAACCCGGAAATTCTAAAAGCTTTTAGAATACGTTTCGACGATTTATCAGCCATCAGTCTCCTAGCTGAACACTTCAAAGACCAAGGCTTCGACGGCGCATTTTCTCTGTCTCTTGGCAAAAAGGCACGGGCTGTAGCGGCAGAAGCAAACAATGTTTTGAATGGAGGACACGGATACATTGAGACACGGAGAGACCGCTTAACTGGAAAAGTGACTGTTGAAAGAAAAACTCTGCCCGTGAAAGGCAAGGACGTAATCATATTTGATGACATCATCAGTAGCGGCGGCACTATGATCAAAGCAATAGAATGGGTTAGGGAACAAGGCGCTAAAAGTGTGTATGCGGCGTGTGTGCATCCCCTCCTCGTCGGAGACGCCAAGGACAAAATTATGAAGAGCGGTGCGGATGGAATTGTGGGCACGGACTGCGTTCCTAGCACTGTAAGCTTGGTTTCAGTTGCTCCTTTGATCGCGAAAGCCCTAGCCAAACGAGGAGCCTAAATAGTGCCTAAGCTTTTCTATTTATTGTCAGGCGAACATCCAACTCTACCATCTTCTGAGCTGAAGTCTATTCTAGAAGCAGAGGATTATGAATATCGAGTTCTGCAAGAGTTGACTCAAGTTCTACGAGTGGAGACAGACGTTAACAGCGTAAAACCTGTAATGTTTAGGTCAGCCATGACCAGAGTCTGCGCCAGAGAGTTGTTCAAATGTGACGCCGAAGCCGCTGACATCTTCAACAGAATTCATTCCACACCCATAGAACAGATTGTTGAAAAAGGAGAAAGCTTCGTTGTTCGGATACGAAGGATAAGAGGAAGCGCGCCCCACCTCGACAGAGGAGAGTTAGAACGAAAGCTCGGCGAGCTGATTCTAAACAAGGTAAAAGGAACAAGAGTAAAACTAAAGAACCCAAAAAAAACGTTTTTCGGAGTCTTAACAGATAACAAACTCATTTTCGGACTAAAGATGGGCGAAGTCCTGTCGAAACCCTTTGTTGAAAGGCGACCTCGAAAACGACCGTTTTTCCATCCTACTGCTATGAAAGCAAAACTTGCGAGGTGCATGGTTAACCTAGCTCAACCCAAAGCAGGTGAGTTGGTGTTGGACCCGTTCTGTGGAACAGCCACCATGCTAATTGAGGCGGGTCTAATAGGGTGTCGCGTAGTCGGGTTTGATGTGAAGCGCCGTATGGTAGAGGGAAGCCTGCGAAACCTTCTCCATTTTAATGTGAGACTTGAGGGATTAGCGGTTGCTGATGCTCGACATCTCCCTGCGGTCAGGGCTGACTGCATTGTAACGGATCCTCCTTACGGCAGGTCAGCGACCACACTTGGATGGAGCACCAAACAGATAATGAAGAAATTTCTGCCATCAGTGGAGGACATGCTTCCGAGAGGAAGAAGAATATGCACAGCCTCTCCGAAATCGATAAGAGTGGGAAACATAGGTAGAGAGATGGGATTTAAACACGTAGAGTCCCATCTTGTGTACATACACAGAAGCCTAACAAGAGAGATAGTGGTGTTTGAGAGGACTTGAAATGAGTTTGCGTGTTGTTTTTTTGGGAACTGCTGGGAGCGTTCCCACAATTCAGAGAAGCCTACCAGCCATAGCCGTTCAGCGGAAGGGTGAACTTATCCTGTTTGACTGCGGCGAAGGCTTGCAGAGACAGATGATTCGAGCTAGAATAGGCTTCCATCGAAAAACAAAGGTTTTCATCACCCACATGCATGGAGACCACGTTCTCGGTTTGCCTGGACTTTTCCAAACCATGTCCTTGTTGGATAGAGAGAAAAAACTGGAGGTTTACGGACCACCTGGAATCAGAGCGTTTGTGGAGGCAACACAGCAAACCGTTCAGTTCACCTTAACATTTCCTATTGAAGTCTTCGAAATAGAGGAAGCTGGTTTGATTTGCGAGGAGAAAGAATATGAAGCCTACGCGGTTTGGACGGACCACGTAATACCCAGCCTAGCATACGCACTAACAGAGAAACCTCGACCAGGAAAGTTTCATCAAGAGAAGGCGAAATCTCTTGGAGTTCCAAAAGGCCCTCTATGGTCAAAGTTACAACATGGTTCAGCCGTCAAATTCTCAGATGGACGAATCGTCAAACCGAAAGATGTTTTGGGACCTCCCCGTCCTGGAAGAAAGGTCGTTTACACGGGGGACACCCGACCCGTAGAGAAGTTTGTAGAATTCGCTGAGAACGCAGACTTGCTGATTCACGATGCCACGTTTGACGATGAGTTGGCAGAGAGAGCTCATGAAGATGGCCACTCAACGGCCAGTCAAGCAGCGGATACCGCGAAAAAGGCAGGGGCAAAACGGTTAGTTTTGACTCACATCAGCGCTAGATATAAGAAGCCCGATCTTTTACTTGAACAAGCGAAGAAAATTTTTCCCAAAGTGGATGTGGCTGAAGATTTTATGAAGATAGAGCTTCCTCTTTCAAACAAAGTCTACTGAATGAATAAAGGTGATAGTAAAAGAATAATTCAGGTGAAGAATTTCCGCAGGGTTTGAAGGCTTTCTTCCACATGCTCTATAGATTCCAACATTATAACGTTACCATATTCCACCGTCTTTACCGCCTTCGCAACACTTGCCCAATCTACGATCCCATATCCTATTCCGAGATGCACATCTTTAAGTCCATTATTGTCGCTCGCGTGCATATGGACAATTTTGTCAGAGAATTTGGTGATGAACTCTTCAATTTGATGAGTTAGGTTAGCATGCGCAATATCCACTACCAGCCCTATGTCCTCGCCGAGTTCACTATAGAAGCGTGAGAAGTCCTGTACGCTTTTCATAAGGAATGGATGCGGCTCCGGAACATTTTCAATCGCTATCTCAACCCCATGTTTTCTAGCAATCATCAACAAGGCACGTACAGATTCCATGTTAATTTGCCAATCTAACCCAGGGTAAAAGTAGCTGATACCCGTTTTCAGTCCAGGATGAAAAATCCACAGTCGACAATCTAGTTGGCTGGCGTAAGAAATGGATTTTTCAAGTCGCTTTAATATTGTTCGTCGCAAAACTGGAGTTGTGGAAGCTATATTGATGTCTGCGAAGGGTGAGTGAAGTGTTAACTCAAGATCGTGTGATTGAGCCGCCTTCCTCAGAGCTTTTATACGTTTGCTGTTAAGTGTGTGCAAGCCTTCATCAAGGAGTTCCACATGATGTACGTCAACTTCATGAAGGTGTTTCATGAGGGAAGAAAATGGTTCGCTGAGACAGAAGAGCATGGACAAGCCGATTTTTATCTTAGACATGTTCACTATTTCTTAGCTAGTTTAGCTATAAACGTTTTAGCTTCAACGGTTGTTTAAGCTGTTCTGGGGGCCAGCCACTCAATGAGTTCGCGAGGGTTGTCGCATTGAATCTGAACCTTGATGGGACCCAGCGGCGACTCGGCTGTGGGTTGCGAGAATGAAACGTGCCCTACATACGCTACTTGTTTGTTCAGATAGAAAGCTATGGATTTTCCGCTTAACCCACCAAAGAGCACTCTTCGGGTGGCGTCGCGAATCCTCTCTCTGCGAAGCAGATTGTAGAATTTCGTGAGACCATCCATACCTTCAGCTTTCGCGACAAGTAAGCTTCCTTGTCTTTGCTGTTTAATCTCAAACTCTGCGTTTCCAAGGAGGTTCTCCACGGCTCTCTTCACTTTCTCTGGGTCTTCGGTGGGATTGATTTCCACTTCTACTTGAATGGTTATTTCATCCATTTTGCCATTATTTCCTCCAAAACTTCACGGACCTTTCTTTTCAGTTGTGCCTTTGTCCCGTCATTCACAATCATGTAGTCTGCGGTGGCTATGGCGTTTCCCAACCCAACGCTGAGTTCTCGCAAGTCGCGTTCCATGAAGGTTTCCCAGCCCATCGGGTCGTCACTTCGTTTTCTTTGGAATAGACGTTTAAACCTTGCCTCAAGTGAGGTGTGAATGGCGATGAGGATGAAGTTTGGGAAGTGCTTCTTGAATTTTTCTACCTC
>DAOVGL010000055.1 GCA_030672415.1 Candidatus Bathyarchaeota archaeon | reverse complement strand
TTCGTGGATGTCTAAAAATGATGATTAACTTTTTCTGTTTAAACGGATAATTTGTTTTGAGGGAACCATGCTGAAGGAAGCGTATCATCCTAAGGCGTTTCTATCCATAAAGAGGAATGTTCGACCGGGATTGACGGCTAGGACACGAATAGTTTTGCTCCTTGAAAAGGAGGCGTCAAACGCCAAATCTATAGCGCAAAAGGCTAAACTAAGCTACGGTGTGGTTCTTCATCATCTCCATCTTCTAGAGACTGAAAACATACTTATACGCAAGGGCAAAAGACCCTATCTGTGGGAACTAACTGGAGCCGGACAGCAAAGATTGACAAATACCCATTCTTGAGGGTTGCTATGGGGTTACTTTTAAGGCTCTAGTGACCAATCCTTCTTTTAGAGGTGAAAGAATGCCTTACTGCTGGAAGTGTGGAACTGAATTGAAAGAGGATGCAAGATTCTGTCAAAAGTGCGGGGCACCTGTTAGCAGACGCGTCAGAAGAGAGAAAAAACCAGAGTGGTGGGGATGAGTAGGGTCTCCTCAAGAACATTGATCAGCTCGATATATCCAAAGTGATGCGATATTGCTTGACTTTGGCTTTACCAAAAGTCTTATGAAGATTTCTCACTGAATAGAAAGTAATTGAACGTAGGAGGAAGAGTGAATGGTTTATTGCACTAAATGTGGCACCAAAAACGAAGAAGGTACTGAATACTGCAGCAAGTGCGGGGCAAACTTGGGGGTCTCGCGGGAGCAAAAAATTGAAAGGCGTGCAGAGGAATTCGGAAGACGTGCAGAGGAATGGGGAGAACAATTTGGAAAGCGTGCGGAAGAAGAATGTTTCGGACTTCCCCACGGCGGCGCAATCGCAGGCGCAATCATTGGCATAATAATCATACTTGTGGGGCTGTCTTGGCTTACTGGTTTTGAATGGGAACACTTTTGGCCGGTTATAGTAATCATCTTTGGAATACTGATCGTCGCCGGAGCAGTGTACGGCATTAGCCGCAGACCCTAATCTACCTCTTTTTTTCTATCTCCAAATTCACAGGTGGCAGCCTTGCAAGAGAGACAAATTCTTTCATGATCCCACTGCGAAAGCGATATTCGCGTAAAAAGCCAAAAAAGAGTCAAAGCAACCAAAAATAGATCAACCGCTACGCTGTGAACCAGTTTATCGACTCCAATTAAGATGAAAAAAGTTCCTAAAACGAAAAAAAAGTTCAAAAACAAACGGACAAAACTTCTAAATTTAAATTGGAACAAACCAAAACCAACTCCCAGAACTCCCACCCAAATCATCAAGGAACTGCTCTGCTCAACGTGCCAGTTACTGAAAAAATACAAAAAGGTTCCAACAAGAGCTAAAATCCCTCCCAAAAACAGCCCTGTACATGCAGCACAAAACGTCTTGTCGCCTATTCGAAACACGTGAGCAGCGAATTTTTCGCAATCAGGATGATGCCCTTGCCGAGTGGAGGAAGTTCCGTGAGAAACAAACTTGCCAAGGTAGGAGCGACTGGACTTCTCTTTTTTGAAATCAAAAACTCTTGAGCATTGCATTGGGGAAAAAACCGCAAGAATTCCAAAAATACAGATTAATACGAAAATTGAACCAATTAATGGTTTTCGCCAAAGAAGATTCTCATACACCCTGGGCTGGTAAACCGTGAGCATTCCTGCAAGAAACAATCCGAGGAATGACATAATGACTAGATATGTTATGTCGGAAATGCGAGATAGATTCTGAGACATGACTAATCGCGGCTCAAAACAGTTTTTTAAACTGCTTTATTATACCCTGCTTAGCCATATACCTGTAAGTCCTTCTCTTTAGTTCATTTGTAGAGAAAATCCCTTGCAATCTTCTTCTCCAAGAGCCGAAGAAGCTTCGGTAGCATTTGTAAAGTTCTCTTTGAACCTCTTCCCTCGACAGCGTCTCTGTGGGCATGATGGCGTGAGCCATGTCGTAGTGCGCCCAATTGAAATCTTCGATCCACCCATTTCGTTTAGCCTCCTCAAAAACTTCAGTTCCTGGAAACGGGGTAAGAATGGCAAAAATTGCTAAATCTGGGTCCAAATCGTTTACAAACTCTCTTAACCCCGCTATTGATTCAACCGTGTCTTTGCGTTCTCCAATAATTAACATTGCTTGAGCAAATATGTCATTTTCATGCAGTAACTTTATCGCAACTTTGGCATTTTCAGGTTTTGTTTTTTTGTTGAATTTTTGGAGAGTGGATGGGCTATGACTTTCCACACCTAACAGCACCCAACGTAGACCCGCTTTTCGCATCTTAGGTAAAACATCAGAGTGTTTGCTAACGTCATCGCATCTAAGCTGCATAAACCACATGATGTCGTCTGAAATTCCTCTTCGAATAATTTCTTCACCTAACTCCTCCGCACGTTTGCCTAAGCCGAAATTGTCGTCCGTTAACCATAGAAATCTACTTCCATAGTTTTCGTAACAAAACTCAAACTCGTCTGCGATTCGCTTCGGCGATTTACCCCTCCATCTACCTTCCCAATGTCTCCATTGGGTGCAAAAGGTGCAGCGGTGTGGGCAACCCCTTGACCCTTCGACTAGGGCATATCTGGTTTTGGGGCCTGCCATTGCGGTGAAGTGGTACTTATGAAGAAAGTTCTCTACGAAATGATATGCAGGGAAGGGCAGGTCATCTAGGTTCTCAATTAGAGACTGTGGAGGGTTATGTAGGATTTTTCCGTTATGCTTGAAGGAGATGCCTTTTATTCGCGAAAAAGGGGAGTTTCTACTTGTTGCTTGAACTAGTTCCACGAAAGTTTGTTCCCCTTCCCCACGTATAATTACATCAATTTCAGGGTATGTTTCTAAACTCTCTTGTGCTGTGGCAGTAAAGTGCTGTCCGCCAGCGACTGTTAGAACGTTTGGCTTCACTCTCTTTGCTGTTTCTAAAGTTCTGACAGCCACGTAGGTGTTGCAGGTGGCGAGTGCGCTTGAAGCTACAACGTCAGGGTCAAAGGATGCAATGCGTTTTTCCAATGCTTTCCAGTCCAGAGACTGAGCTTGACAATCTAAAACCTCTATTTCCACATCTTTGTTTTTGCTTTCAAGGAATGCTGCGAGTTGAAGAATTCCATATGGAGGCGGAAGATATTCTCCCATGACAAACCAGTAATCTTTGGGCGGTTCTACGAATAGAACCTTAGTGCCTGCCATCTCTCTCAGCTGTTAATTGTTTACTGAATCTTTTGCTGATTACCTTTTCGTTTGTGCGCGCTTACTCCAGTTTAACATTCTCAAACTTTCTATCAAACCGTATATTGCAACTACCACCCACATGACATTAATTGCAGTAGAAGGATAAGCTTGGTTGATTGCAGCATTGACTCCAGCAAGGAGACCACCAACCAAATTCATTCCATGATAAATTTTCGATTCTCTATCCAATTTTTTATAGGTAATCAAAAAATAAGCCATAACTACAAGAGCAGCCCCTATCCATCCAACTATTTCAATTAACAAATTTGCCATAAACATTTACTTAGCTAAATCTTTCTTAATAGATTTTCAATGCACGCACAGAAGTCTTATGAGATTGTTATATGGGACTGTGCTACGGAAGTATTAAAAAGAAAAACCGTTCTTTAAGTGGAGCAATTACATGGCACTTGACGGCATTTAGGACATTTATCATCATATTTTCTTGTTGCTGCGCTTTCTAAATCTATGTCAGTAACATTTGCTAGGGAGGTTAACCAAGCTAAAACGTCGGCAAACTCGCCTTCTATAGCTTTCGTATTCTTTTCCTTTAAAGCCTCTCCTAACTCTTCTACTTCTTCCACAAGCCACTCGTATGTTCCAGTTGCTCCCCGCTTGGAATCTCGGTGAAAATATATTTTTCGCATCATGTTTTGAAACTCGCGGATATTCATCTTCCTATTCATCTCCTAATGAATTCTTATATTATCTCTTTAAACTTCATAAGGCTCACCTGTCCCTCTTCAAGGATATGCCTCACTTCTACGTTTCTTCTCTCTTGAAATGTTCAATCTTAGACGTTAGAAAACTACGTATGTCAACTAAAATTCTGACATTATGCTCCTCAAGCAACTTCAAAAATTTTTCAACAGACCTGTTGCTATGTCCTATCGTCCATAAAACAGTCTTGCTCAAGTCTAGATAGCCCCTCCTTACAGAAATATGGAAACAACGCAACATTAATTAGAGAAACCCTTCTGTTATAGAGTTTCGGAGACAACTCTATGAGCAAAAGTAAGAGAAGTAAGAAGCGTGAAAGAAGCACTTCTATGCCTGCAGCGAGCGCTGGCTTACTCCGTTTCTTCGAAGAGGAAACTCAAGGCTTGAAGATAAGGCCTGAACTAGTTGTAATCCTATCACTGGGGCTAATACTTGCTACTGTTTTAGCACACCTCTACGCTCAAAGTGCACTTCCATTTCTGTAGAAAACAAAAATAGATTATTAGCGGCTTATCCTGAAATCTGAACTACTGACTTTTATGCAAAATCTCGATGCGTTGAACCGAGTTTAGGTGAATGAACACTTCACTTCTGTCTTCCTTGCCAACAACATGAGGCAGTGGCTGTGCTATCGTAGCCCGCATTATTACCGCATCAGCGTTAGAGAGCCATATCCCAGGCGGTTCATGTGTAACAGCAACCAACGTTCCCTCAAATCCATATGAAGGATCTAAAATTACCATTATTTTTCGTCCTACGTTCCGTTCGAGCATCTGAAGTACAGTTGGTGGCGAACCGCTTTCAGACATAGTTTCTTCACAGAACCTTACAAATATTCAAGGATAAAACTTTATCTTCTCTCTAAATGTTAGCCTTCTGTTCCACTCAGTTTCCTTTTCCCGTTTCCTACGAAATAATGGCGCCGTTTCCCTACACGTCTTCCAAAAATCGGATAAAATGGCAGCTTCTCGCTTTTCGTGTCTTATATTTTTTCTGACAAAATCTTCACATCTTGTCTTTTTTGTATATTTTTCATGGGGGTAATAACATTTTTGCCATGTTTTTTGACTTTTTAACCCTTTTAGTTAACGGTCTATAACCTCAACCTTTTTGAGTATTAATGTCTGAAGGGACTTCATAGGAAGGGAGCGCCTAGGTTGGTTTCCAACGATTCGTTAGATAAGCACATTAGCAACATGGTTAGACGCTATTCATCTCTATTCACGCTTCCATCTCATAAGAAGATTGTAATTTGGCTTTGTGCGTTATGTGTGCTCGGCGGGCTTCTGACGATCTTTCTCTTAAGTCCTAACTATCTTGGTTTAACTTTGGGCTTAGTTTTCGGCTTAGCCTTCTTTTTTATTGTTTCGCTATCAGACCTCATAATCTACCATGGTTTTATGAGGAAAGACCCAGTTTTCAACCTGAGACGTTGCTCTGCACTTTCCACTTTCTCCTGTCTAACCTGGTTTGCCTTCATTTTTCTTGGAAGTCTCATCAGTGTCTTCCTTGAAAATCCGGTAATTTGGGTTAAACTTTTCCTTTTGGGTTTCTCTTTTGTATCCCTCCTTCGTTTGTTAGTGTTTTCTACAACGTCATTTGCGGATCGCAAAGCAGTTTTCCTCTCCTCCATCTTGCAACCAGTGTTATGCACTATCCCGCTTTTTTCCGTGAGTTCTGTCATAGAAATTATATACGCCGAGTTCTTTCTGTTCTCTGCTATTTTCGTCCTCATTGCTGTGATGGCAATTTCCTTATTCACGGTTCTGGTGAATCGTGTTGGCCAAAAAGTTGTTGGGATAGCTTCTCTTCCCCTCTTCAAGGCGTTTATGGCAAACTGGACGGAGAATCTGAATGCGCCTCTTGAGAGGTTCTTGGAGAAACTTGGCTACGAACAAGATGTAAAGCTTTCTCTGTTGGCATTCAGAGCAGGTGGAAAAACAAAGGCTATGCTGGTTGTTCCAGCATTTCATTCAGGTCCCTTCAGAAATGTTGGAAGCAGTCTTCTTCCATACATGATTCAAGACGCTTTAGAAAATAAAATCAAGTGTATAGTTTCTGTTCCCCACGGGTTGGCTGGGCATGAACTTGACCTTTCGTCGCAACTTCAAAGTGAAAAAGTTGTGGAAAAAATTCTTGGTTCAGTTGATTTTTCCCTCTTTCATTCCAAGGCTACTTCCCTTATGCGGGCTAAAAACAAAGGGGCAAGTGTAAGTTGCCAGATTTTTGGAGACTGTGTCTTTTTCACGTTAACTCTCTCGCCTAAAACTATGGAAGATTTGCCTCAAGAGTTAGGCTTATTCATTGTTAACAAGGCTGAGAAGATGGGGCTGTCCCCCGTAATCGTTGTTGATGCCCACAATAGTGTCAATGGACCTTTTATTTTAAGCGAAGCATTTGAACCTCTGAAAAAAGCAGCGCTTACCAGTCTAAAACAAGCGTTAAGCAGTGAACGTGCTTCCTTTGAAGTAGGAGCCGCAAAGATTGTTCTAGAAGAATTTGGTGTCAAAGAAGGCATGGGGCTCGGAGGGATAAACGTGATAGCAACCCGAGTTGGCAACCGAACAACGGCGTATGTGACCATCGACGGAAATAACATGATGTCTGGGTTGCGAGAGAAAATTCTGTCATCGCTTCAAGAAATCGGCATTGTTGATGGTGAAGTTCTTACAACGGACACTCATTCAGTGAACGGGGTTGTATTAACGGCGCGCGGTTATCACCCAATTGGTGAGGCAATGGATAACGCAAAACTGATTAGCTATGTTCAGCAGGTTGCAAGGGATGCATTGACCAATCTGGAGCCCGCTGAAGTGTCGTGGCGCACGGAAACTGTTCCTAGCATAAAGGTTATTGGAGAAAAGCAGATAGGGACGCTATCTCTAATCGCTGAAAAAACAGCTAAACAAACCAAAAAACTGGCTGTTTCTTTGTTCTCGGCAACCGGTGTTCTCTTGATTGCTCTGCTTTTAGTTCTTTAATATTCAGTCCATACCGCACTTTTTGAGTAGTCGTCTCCAACGCTTATCAACGATGTTCTGAAGGTCATCGATTACAGATTCAAATTCAGGTTTAAACAAATGTCGAAAGCGACCTTGACCCTTCAAGTATTCTCTAATGGGTTTCTTGCGTTCAGGTCTCAAGGCAATGACCTTACTGGGCGCCGACAAAGCGTACTCACCGTCAACAACCTCCCATAACGGAAAAACACAAGTCTGCACGGCCAAATGTGCAAGCTCAATTGTTTTACTTGTGTCATAACGCCAGCCACGCGGACAAGGCGCGAGCACATGTAGGAAGGCGGTGCCCTCAACTTCCAAGCCTTTTCGAGTCTTTTTAATTAAATCTTTCCAATGAGAAGGCGAGGCAGTAGCCACGTATGGGATGTCATGTGCCACCATGATTTCTGTAATGGGTTTTTTGTACCGAAGTTTGCCTGGAATCACGCGGCCAGCAGGTGAAGTGGTGGTCCATGCACCGTGGGGTGTGCCTCCGCTCCTTTGTATGCCAGTGTTCATGTACGCCTCATTGTCGTAGAGGACGTAAAGGAAGTCGTGGCCTCTTTCAGCGGCTCCTGAGAGGGCCTGTAAGCCGATGTCATAGGTGCCTCCGTCCCCTGCGAAAGCTATTACATCAACGTGGTCATGTTTGAGTTTTCCCTTCTTTTTCATAACCTTTAAAGCTGCTTCAATTCCAGCTGCGTTAGCAGCCACGTTTTCGAACGCTGTGTGAATCCAAGGAATGCTCCAAGCTGTGTAGGGGTAAATAGTCGAAACGACCTCCATGCAGCCAGTTGCGTTTGTTGCTATAATTGGTCCTCGTGCAGCCTTCAGTATCTGTCGATATACAACAGCTGGTCCGCAGCCAGCGCATGCTCGGTGTCCCGCCATCAGTAGTTCAGGTTTTTCCGCCAAGTCTTTTATTGTGAATTTCCATTCTGACATCATTCTCTTACTCCTATGAATCGTACTGGTTTTTTGACACGTTTCGTTTCGAGGATTTTTTGTAATTCTTTGTAAATTTCATGTATGAGAGTTTGCGGCATGTCTCTTCCTCCCAGTCCATATACATAATTGACTATTTGTGGATGTGTTGCGGCATCATAAAGGGTGTGACGCACTTCGTGAAATACTGGTCCTCCGTAAGCTCCGAAGCTGTGACTTCGATCCATAACCGCTATGGCTTTCACATTTTCCAAAACTTTTGTTACGTCTTGTGCTGGGAACGGTCTGTAGGCACGTAGTCGAAGTAACCCAGCCTTCACTCCTTTGGCGCGAAGCTGATCTACAACAGTTTTGGCTGTTCCAGCCGTTGACCCCAAGCATATTGCTGCTATCTCAGCGTCTTCTAGCCGATAAGGATTGATGAGGCCGTTTCCATATCTTCGCCCAGTTATCTCTCCGTATTCATCGTGAATTTGCTTGATTTTTTGCGAGGCTCTTTGCATCGCATCTTCCTGTTGTCTTTTGTGTTCAAAATAGTAGTCGTATAGGTCTAGTGGCCCCATTGTTACGGGGTTTTCTGGGTCCAGCTTAAACGGTACCAGTTTGCCTTCATGATTTTTTACAAGGGGTATTTGTCGTGTTCCAACGAATTTACGAACGATGTCGTCAGGTAACACTTTAACGCTTTCCAGTGTGTGGCTGATGACGAATGCATCCAACATCACCATGGTGGGTAGGAGTATGTCTGGGTCTTCAGCTATTCTGAACGCTTGTATAACAGAGTCGTATGTTTCCTGCGAGTTTTCAACATAAATTTGTATCCAGCCTGCGTCTCGTTCCACCATGCTGTCTGCGTGGTCGCAGTGTATGTTGATTGGCGCGGATAAGGCTCGGTTCACTATTGCCATTACAACTGGAGCTCGGCAACCAGATGTTACGTATAAGATTTCATGCATCAACGCTAGTCCAGCGGATCCTGAGGCAGTAAATGTTCTTACGCCGGTAGCTGAAGCGGCTAAGCATGCGGTTAGAGCGCTGTGCTCAGACTCTACACATATAAATTCTGTGTCTACTTCTCCGTTGTGTACGTATTCGCTGAATCTTTCCACGATTATGGTTTGCGGCGTTATAGGGTATGCAGCTACTACATCTACGTCTGATTGTTTCACGGCGTACGCTACTGCTTCATCTCCACTTAATGCACGTACTTCTTGCTTAGCTATCGCCATTTTCATCTCGTCCTCCTTTTCTATTCAAGCACCATTTTTATAGCTTCGCTAGGACACACGTTGGCACATATACCGCAGCCTTTACAGAAGTTGTAGTCAAATTCGATTTTTTCATCTTCTGGTTTCCATTTGACGGCTACGTCTGGACAGTCTATATAACATATTAGGCATTTAGTGCATTTTTCCTCATCTAACATTGGTTTGAACGTTCTCCAGTCTCCGGTAAAGTATTCTGTGGATGGCTTCCAGCACAATCCAGCAATCGGGAGTTCTTTCCAACCTTTTTGTTTAGCTGTCATTCCGATTTCGCCTCTTTGTATGCTATCTTTATAACCTGTACATTTTTTTCAGCGATTTTGAGTGGAAAACGTTCTTTTATGGCTTTCTCTATGCTTTCTAAACTCACGATTGACACCGCGCGGGCAACAGTCCCTAGCATAGCGGTGTTTGTGATGGGTTTACCAATTATTTTAACTGCAATGTCTGTTGCTGGTATTGTCCACACTTTACGTCCAGTTAGGTTCAGTTGTTTTCGGACTTCGGCAGGGCTTTCTCGAGTGTTTACAACTAGAATGCCGTCTTCGGGAAGTCCCTCGGTTACGGGAACTGCCTTAAGCAGAGTTGGGTCGAGGACGACCGCAACGTTTGGTGTGTATATGGCGCAGTGGAGGTTGATTGGTTTGTCGCTTATTCTGGTGAAAGCGCGTAATGGTGCTCCCATGCGTTCCGGTCCGAACTCTGGGAACGATTGGATGTATTTTCCTTCATGTACAGCGGCTTTTGCGAATAGCTCACTTGCGGTCCATGCTCCTTGTCCGCCTCTGCCGTGCCATCTAACCTCTTGAAACAATACTATCCCTCAGTTTTCCCCTGTTTTTTGTTTTTAACTTCTAAAGTTGTCAAGCATAGAACTTATTAAACCTTGAGATTAATAATGCGCCGCTGGATGCTGTGTGATTTGAATAGATAATTAGAAAACTTGGCGTTGTACTTGGTGGCGTGTAAGGGTGTAGGAGAGAAGTTGCGGGTCATTCCGAGGCAAATTGACTAAGGTATGGAAAAATATAAGAAGATACTGTTTAATCCTTATAGATATTTATCTTCAACTTCGAATTTCAACATATACAAGGAAGGAAAAACTTGGCACAGGAGAAGCAGGAAAAACAGAGAAAACCGAAAAAGCAGAAAAAACCAGTAAAAAAAGTAAAACCTGAAAAAAAGGAAACTGCTCCTAAGGAAGTAGCTAAGAAACCAACTGAAAGCGTGGTTCTCATTGGAAGAAAACCGGTGATGAATTATGTGATTGCCTGCCTCACCTTTTTCAACAGTGGTGAAAAGGAGGTTACAGTTAAAGCGAGAGGTAGGGCAATCAGCACAGCTGTTGACACGATTGAATTGCTTCGCCGAGCTTTTGTGAAGGGCTTGGGGATCAAGAACATTAAGATTGGCACTGAAGAAATGCTGAGGGAGGACGGTCAAAAATCCAACGTTTCCACAATCGAGATAACGGTGGGCAAATAAACTAGCGCTCTAGATCGCATGGTAAAGTATAGTCTTCCACTCTCTATCCTACTATAAATTGTATGTTGCGATTTTCTCAGCGGGCGCAAAACGTTAAAAAAGAAGAGCTAAGACATACTTATGAACTTCATGTCACTTTTCAGAATAAAAGATCCGATATACCCCGATTTCAAAATTGATGAGTATAAATCAAACTTTGCATTAATGCAATCATATGCAGTCAACAGACTCCGTTTCATAAAGCAACTTGGACTAAAGGCATACAGCGGCAGATTTCCTAGTGCAAATCACACGAGATACGAGCATTCTATAGGTGCCATGCATTTGTCACGGCAATTTTGTGACCAATTATATAAGAACACTCAGGACCTTGATCTGAGAGGAAGCATTAAAGAGTACGGCCCAACGATTCAGATAGCAGCACTATTGCACGATATCGGCCATGGTCCCTTTTCTCATGTCATTGATGACATTTTGGGAATTTTCGGTGAAAGTCATGAAAAGATGACTGTTAAGATCATAGAGGGTTTGTTGGCCGATGATATAAGGAACCTCGACCCAAGCATTGACATCAAGGATGTTTGCGCCATCATTTTGGGAAACCACTCTGAACATGCTTATCTCAACGACGTCATCCACGGACATTTCGACGTGGATAGAATGGACTATCTAGCTAGGGATGCTTATTTTACAGCAACTGAGTATCAATGGAGAGCCTACAGTCTGATGCAATCGATGAAAATTTCTAAGATTCCCCAATTAACCAATCGAAAGTTGGATGCAATGAAAAAGGAAATTGAATCATCACGAATTCCGAAACGAAAAGAAATCAGGGACGCGATAGATTTGGTCAAAGATTTGTGGACTGACCACGTGTGTATATGCAATGAAGAGGGGGTTGTTCACGCGGAAATGATGTTAGTCACTAGGCGAGCTATGTATGAAAACGTATACTATGAAACTTCTTCTCGAATTGCGGAAAAAATGATTTCAAACGCTATATTATGGATGATCAAACAAAACAAGAATACAAAGGATATGTTTTTAGATCCTCGCATTTTCATTACGCTTGACGATTTTGAACTTTTTGCTCTACTGAAACAGTCTGGCGAATATGCCGCAGAAATTGTGAAAAGGATCAAGGAGGGAAGATTTTTTGATCTCTTCGTTGAAGGCAAGGTTGCAGAAGTGGATCGCCTCAAAGCTGCAGTAATAAAAAAAGATTACAAAGAAATTGAGACTATCCAGAAAGAAATCGCAAAGGAACTACAAACAGAACCAGAAAGAGTGCTGTTAGATATTATTGTAAAAAAGGGTTTCGAAAGAAATCGTGTTTTCGCACAAATAGGGGGTAAGGTTAAACCATTAGAAGAGGTATCGGCTATTATTGAAGCCCTTGTCAGCTCTATAGAGAAAGAAATGACCTTTGGAATTTACGTCGATGGCGAAAAAGTCAAGAAAAAAAATAATAAGCATAAACAGACAATAGTGAACATACTGGGAGGAAAGGAGAACACACAATGAGTTTTTCTGACGCGGAATTGCTGATTTTGCTTTTACATAACTCAAAAGAACACAGAATCAAAGGCAGAACACGCTTCCAAAAAATTGTGTATTTGCTTAAAAATCAAGAAATCAATTTCCAATATGAGTTTAGGCCATATCTTTATGGCCCATATTCTGTAAATCTAAAGAAGGATATTAGAATGTTGACTAAGTTGGGCTTGCTTGAGGAGGAGAGCCAAGAAATCGAATTCGATGGAGTAGTATACGATAGGTATGTATACTCCTTGACGGAAGAAGGAAGACAAGTCGCCGAGACGGAAGCGGGAAGATTTCCAGAAATTAGTGGTAGGTTGGCAGAGTTAGCAGCTGATATGGAGGATCTTTCGACAGGTTCATTGATACTATCCTCAAAGTACGTTATGAACCATGAACTCTCACAAGAATAGTATCTCGTGCGCTCATAATATAATTATAAAAATTCTCTTTTGAAGACATACCTACCTGTGAGGTGTATGGTTAGTTATTCGAAGATTATTGTTCATTCACAACCTTTGGATGGTTATGTCCACGTTTAGATAAGACCTCTACGGTCGTGAACGACCTAGTGGTGAGTTCCAGTTGATCTGTAAACCCCTTTTTTGCATACGCGTTTTTAATTTCGATCTGAGTTCCAGCCACCAAGTCTTTGGCAACCTCTGCCAGCTTTCTCCAAGCTGAAACTCTAATCTTTCCTGTCTCATCCGCTAACTCGAAGGAGGCAACTGTTACTTTCTCATCTCTTGCTGTGACGACCTCCCTAATATTTGGAGTTGCTGTAATCGTTCCCTTAACAGTGACTGGACCCCCTTCCTCTCTAACCTCAGATATTTTCATCGTTGTTTCTATGTAAGGCGGAAGTTTTTCAGTCTCTGCCAACTTAGGGTTTAGTCTCAGACTTCCCCGTCTATCAATGTTTAGTTTTAGATTTCCAAACCGTTCACGTGTGTAGGTTCCTTCAGCCAACACAATGTCTCCTGGGCGGAGTTGTTTAGAAAGAGTTGTTTTTTCATCCCAAAGGTTAAGGCTGATTGTTCCAGTTTCATCTTTTATTAAGAGCGTGGAAATCTGTCCCGTCTCGCCGTTTTGTCGTTTAAATTCTCTGATTTCCCCAGCGTGCACGACTCTGGCTAAAACATCTACATCACGCATGTCTGATCTTAGTTCCTGTATCTTTGTAATTTTCGGGGAAAGAGCAGGAAGATATTCGCTTTCCGCCGCGTCTGGCGGGGAAACCTGAACTTCGCTTCGCATCCCTACGTGTAGTTCCAGTTTTCCATCCCGTCCCTCTCGCACGTACCCGTGAGAAACCTTGATGATTTGTCCCCGTTCTATTCCACCCGACTCTGCGAGACTTGTTTGGTCATCCCAGAGAACCACTCTTAACGTTCCAGTCTTATCAGCAATGAGCAAACGTGCAACTTTTCCATCTGTTCCGTTTTGGCGAGTGAAAGTTTTAACTGGATACACGCGGGTGACGCGTCCCATCACGGTCACATTGTTTAAGCCGGAAATGACGTCTTTAATTGAAACTTCTGGGCGGAAGGGTTCCCACCATGGAACTTCCACTCCCAGTTCTAAAGCAACAAGTCGCGCCGCAACCTCATCTGTGAAGTATCCTTCAGCCGTCTTCTTTTTATCTTCAATCATTTCAATGATCTTGTCACGCGTGAGGTCTTGTCTAGAAGAAATAATTCGCTGAACAATCTCCTCGAAACTCATTCTCCTTTACCTACAAACTTTTCGGGACTCAGACAAGAGCAAGTCGCTATTAAAGTTTATTTAAACAATCACTTCTAATTTGTTGAAGAAGTGAGGAGCTATTAAATGAGTGATCAATTTCTGGTCAACATAGGTATGATACTGATTTTTGCTGGGTTTCTAATAACCTTCCTCGCTGTTGTTCTTCTATTCTTCACGGATATGCGGAGCAAGGGGAAAGTTAGGGGAGGAGGAGCAGTGATAATCGGACCCTTTTCAATAATTTTCGGCACCGACAAAGAATCAGTGAGGACACTTCTTTTGTTGCGAAAACAGACATGAAAATCTTATTCAGGTTTTTCTTCTCTGCCGTAGATCATG
>DAOVGL010000042.1 GCA_030672415.1 Candidatus Bathyarchaeota archaeon | reverse complement strand
GGTTCAGTTTTGATTAATCTCACAATGCGTGCACATGAGCAAACCGCAAAGAGGGTCAAAATATATTGAAGCCATCTCAATGGTTGCCAGTCTTGGTAATTGCTTTACCAGTTGGGTTTTCATTTTTGCATCTCGCGGCTGCACTCACTAACATGGTCACTGCCGAATATATTGACCACGACTTAAGCCAAGTTGTGCAGGAATATGGATTCAGAGCTGGAGGAAAATACGGATTACTCACAATATCCATGATTATGGCTGGTACTGTCCTCTGCTCCATTGGATTAGCAATAGGTTTTTATGCTGTTTACCAATATTGGCGCACCAATGTCGGGGAGGAGAAGCCAGAGGCGCTAACCCAGAAGCCGATGGCTCAGATATTAGCGATTTGTCCACACTGCAAAAATCGGATACCTTCAGAATCAAAATATTGTCTGGAATGCGGAACCAACCTTCAACCAAAAAAGACAACGTAATAGAAGTAATATTCTACAATGAAAAAATGGAGGTTTGCGGAAGACATCTCCACTCTACGCTGTTTCCGTTTGGATTACCGCGCGTGCATGTACAAAAATTCTACTGTTAACCCCAAAGTTTCTTCAGGTATCTTACATCTGACTGTTTCATATTGCTTAGGTCAATTGGCTCTATACTTACATGTCCTTCTGACTTGTTAAATACCAATAATGTAAATCTTGTTGGGTCTGCATGAACATGCTGTTTACCTCGCCTTCGACCTCTTCCAACATCAGACCTAAACGGCAAAAGCATATCATAGGAGTGTTGTAAAAATTATCTGTTTTCCTTGGTCTCTAACTGCATGATTAAACAAATCCACAAATGCCTTCTTGACTCCTTTTGTGTAAACAGATTTCAGGTTCTTCTATGATTATTGTTGAACCCTTCGGGGAAAACACAACTGCGGATATTACTGATGCAACACTCTGGAACCCAGAACCTTGTAAGCTCGCGTTTACTGTTAATCTTATAACTAAATTTTCAAAGAATACGTTACTTCCTCTAATGGGAGTTCGTATGGACAAAAGCTCAGGGTCAACCCTTTTGAACCACTCTTCTGCTATCTGCCAATTTGGATCTCTCTCTGTGTATCTTTCCAATAGGAACTGCACAACATCAGACCCACTTGGACTGAACTGAGGCTGCAGACTGTCTCGACCTCTGCCAATTCCGACGCTAAAAGGTATCAGAGAACTATTGGGTCGAAGATACGAGATATTTCTCATTTGTTTTTATTTTCTTCTCCGTGCCAAGGAGATCGAGACGAAATGACCTTTCTGATAGAACCCCCTTTTATTTCGACATCGTACGTGATGGAATCTAGAGTTGCCGAGATTTTAATGATCCTTTTGTCCTCGTGGTTGTGTGTAGCCTGTTTCCAATCATGGAAGTTGTAGAGACTTGTCGAAAAACTCGTGGATTGTTGGATTATAATATATCTCAGTAAATTCAAGCCAGCAATTAATGTGCTTTTCCCTGAATTGTTCGGACCGATTAAAACAGTCTCCTAGGAAAATGACACAGTTTTCACATTTTCATCAAGGCAACCTAGATTTTGAACGCGTAATTCTTCTAACAAGACCAGCCCCCTCACAATATTATAAACATCTGCTTAAATATTTTGCAACAACAGGTTCTGCCACTTATCGGTTGGTGAGTAAATAAAACGTTTGCATGCATGCACGACGACATTTAACATATATGAATTCAAAATCCCATTTGAGAAGCATTAGTTCTAATACGGTTTGTCGGTTCGTAATGTATTAATACACAAAAATCATTCTACTTAAAAACACACTAGTACCCATCTTTGACCGGAAAGGTTGATTACAAATGAATGTTCGACAAGCAAGTAAATTGGCTAGTAGAGTTCCTACAGGCATAGCTGGTTTGGACGACTTAATTCAAGGGGGTTTTCCACGCGGCACTTCAATTGTGCTCGCAGGTTCTCCTGGTTCAGGTAAGACCATTGCATCGGCTCATTTTCTTTATCATGGCGCGAAGAATCTTGATGAAAACGGCGTCTACGTATCTTTTGCAGAGCAAAGAGATTTCTTCTTTGATAATATGAAGAAGTTCGGCCTTGATTTTGAAAGGTTGGAAAGCGATGGTAAGTTCAAGTTTTTGGACGTGATGACCAGTAGCGAAGAAGCAATCATGGTAACATTTGAAACAGTGTTAGGAGAAGTCTCGGCGATTAATGCGAAGAGGTTGGTTATCGATTCTTTTTCAGCGATGGCTCAGGCGTTCGAAAAGAAGATAGATGGCAGAATTGCCCTCCACATGTTAAACAAATTAATACGTAAAACCGGTTGCACTACGTTGTGGTTGGTGGAGGTTCCTCAGGGAAGCAAAACACTGGGACTGGGGTTTGAAGAATTTGTTGCAGATGCGATAGTTCAATTCGAGACCATTCACGAAAAAGAAGGCATCAGAAAACGGGCAGTAATACTGAAGATGAGAGGCACCAACCATAACCATCGCTATAGCAACATTGTGATCTCGGACAAAGGGATATCGTTAATGCCCTACGTGACTTAGCGATTGTAGGCGATGCATCTTTGCAAACAATATTTGGGGGAGCTAAAGAAGTTTGTATCTGACGCAGAAAAGATGAGATTTACGTGAAAGGGAAACCAGCAGCGATGATAGCTCTCTATGATTTGAGAAGGTTTGGTATGGTTGTCGAGACAACAGAAAAGCTGGTGAGCGAACTAGCTGAAAGTAGAGTTTTTTTACAGCATTTCACATCAACCTAAGACTTTACAGAGCCGTAAACTGCTTACAAAGCAAGGTTATCAACTGCTCCACTCATTTGACTCCATGCTTCTCTAAACTCTTCGATTCTTTCTCCACTGTATTCCTCGTCTTTGTCTAATCGCTCTAACCAAAACTGCGATGCATAGTCATTAAAACACTTAATTTTACCATTTCACCGAGAGTAAGCAAAATGGGTTCTGGTTTCTGGCTTTTCCCAGTGTCTTTATCAATGGATTTCATTTCTATATAGAAAATCACGTTTGGATATGGATCGAGAGGTTCGGGAATTATCCCAGCAACTAAGCTTATTTCATGCTTTGGTGTCTCTTTAGAGAATTTTTCTACTATTAGTTTCTTAATTTTCGTCACCTTCCTTAGATTAGCTATCAAGACACTTCGCTTAAAAGCCTTAAATTACACGATAGATAACGTGCTTCGCAAAAAAATCCCGATGGTTACCATGTACCTTAAAAGTCCCGAAGAGTTACCAAAACCAGCATGGTAAAGTTTATTAGTAGGCTATAGGGTTACGTTGTTAGCTCCTCTAAAATAATTTGGGGCAACCTTCGGAGACCCGATTTTTCGGGTTGGATGACCACCCGGCCCAGTGGAGGAATCCTACAGTTTGGATGAACCTAACCCAAACCCTATGCTACTTAACATTCTTAATAGATGTAAATTTGAGGGTGACTAAACAGATTTGGGAATCTCACAAGACGATATATCACTACTACAAAAATCCTTCTTCGAACAAAGGGGATTAGTAAGACAGCATCTTGACTCCTACAACGAGTTTGTGAAACACGGTCTTCAACAAGTCATAGATGAGGTTGGCGAAATAAACATTGACGTTCCGGAAAGTCCCTATAAGATAAAACTCAATCAAGCGTGGATTATCGACCCCCAGTCAAGAATCACAGGACCCTACCTCACCGAAGTTGACGGCACAAAACATGAAATTTATCCCATGGAAGGACGCTTCAGAAACCTAACCTATGCTGCACCTATCTCCATAGAAATGACACCGATAATCGACGGCAGAGAGATGGAAACCGAACTCGTCCTAGTCGGCAAACTCCCAGTGATGCTGAAGTCTAAGCTTTGCGCCCTTTCTCAACTTCTTCCCGAGGAGTTGATTGAACATGGAGAGGATCCAAACGACACAGGCGGATACTTCCTCATTAACGGCTCAGAACGCGTCATCGTTGCCCTAGAAGACCTTGCTTCAAACCGCATCCTCGTAGATATCGACACTCGTGGATCAGCGCCTGTTTATCAAGCCAAAATTTTTTCCACCACCGTTGGCTTCAGAGCGAGAATCCAGTTACGAATGAAGTCGGACGGTTCCATCTACGTTTCAATGCCCGGCGTACCCACCGAAATTCCATTCGTAATTCTGATGCGAGCACTTGGACTAGAGTCTGACAAAGAAGTGGCTGAAGCAGTTTCTCCTAAGAAAATCGTGCAAAACAACCTTGAGTCAGCTTTTGAAAAAGCTATGGACATCGACACAGTTAAAGATGCTATAATGTACATCGGAAGCCGTGTAGCTCACGGGCAGGTTGAAGATTATCGCCGCCAAAAAGCTGAGAGCATTCTCGACCGAAACTTTTTGCCCCACGTTGGCCGTACCAGCGATAAACGCGCAGATAAAGCCTTCTTTCTAGGAGAGATGGCCTGTAGAGTCATTGAATTGAAGCGCGGAACACGTAAACCCGACGACAGAGATCACTTCAAAAACAAACGGTTAAAACTCGCTGGACCATTACTTGCCGACCTATTCAGGATAGCCTTCAGAAACTTATGCCGCGACATAAAGTACCAGCTTGAGCGGATGGGTGTCAAGCGACAAATGGTAAGTGTTTCAGCCGCTGTTCGCCCTGGAATAGTCAAAGAGCGCCTTAAGCACGCGCTTGCAACAGGCAACTGGGGACGGGGGCGTGTTGGCATCACCCAACTCCTTGATCGAACTAACCACCTCTCCACTTTAAGCCACCTACGCAGACTGCAGTCCCCACTCAGTCGCAGCCAGCCCAACTTTGAGGCAAGAGACTTGCATCCAACTCACTGGGGAAGGTTATGTCCGAATGAAACGCCTGAAGGGTCGAACTGTGGCTTGGTGAATAATCTTGCTTTAGCTGCTTGTATCTCGGTGGGCACAAACGCTGAAAAAGTGAAGCAAACCATCTATCGAATGAACGTGATCCTTATTCAAGAAGCAAACGAGAATGTACGAACTCATGGCGCCAAGGTCTTCGTGGGCGGACAACTCATGGGCTACTCTACATCACCGAAAGAGCTGATCGACACGCTAATAAAGAAACGTAGAAACGGCGAAATATCCCCCGAAGTCAACGTTGCCTATTTCTCTAGAGGACAAGACGAAGAAGAAATTTATGTTAACTGTGATGAGGGACGTGTACGTCGACCTCTAATAGTTGTTAAAAACGGCGCACCACAACTGCAACCTGAGCACATCGAAAAAGTTCGTTCAGGAGAATGGACGTGGGACGATCTTGTGAAACAAGGCATAATAGAATATATCGATGCTGAAGAAGAGGAAAACGTGCTTGCGGCGATGACCTTTAAAGACGTTACACCCAAACACACTCATGTGGAAATTACGCCATATACAATTCTCGGCATATGCGCCTCACTCATACCATATGCTGAACACAATCAGTCTCCACGCAACTCTTATGAGGCAGCCATGGCGAAGCAAGCGCTCGGGATAAACGCAACTAACTTCGGCTTTCGAGTGGACTCTCGTTCCCACATTCTGCATTACCCGCAAAAGCCATTGGTTGAAACGAGGCCAATGGGCGTCATAGGCTATGATCTTCGGCCCTCGGGACAAAACTCTATTGTTGCTGTTTTATCTTTTGAAGGATATAACATGGAAGACGCTATTATCTTCAACAAAGCATCTATTGAACGAGGTTTAATGCGTTCCACATTCTATCGGATATATGAGGCAGAGTGTCGTCAATATTTAGGCGGACTAAGAGATCGTTTTGTCATTCCAGAGCCGGGAATTCGAGGATATAGAGGCGAACAATACTATCGCCTTCTAGAACCTGATGGTATCATCAGCTTAGAATCCGACACCGCTGGCGGCGATGTTCTCATAGGAAGAACGAGTCCACCACGATTTCTCGAGGAATATAAAGAGTTTGAAGTCAAAGGACCAACCATGAGAGATACTTCTCAAGACCTGAGACCATCAGAAACTGGAGTTGTGGACAATGTTTTCATCACTGAGACCCGCGAAGGAAGCAAACTTGTGAAAGTTAGAATGCGCGACCAACGCATCCCTGAATTAGGTGACAAATTTGCCTCCCGTCATGGGCAAAAGGGCGTCATCGGGATGCTTATACCGCAAGAAGACATGCCCTTTTCATCCGAGGGCATCGTTCCTGACATAATAATTAATCCTCACGCCATCCCTTCACGGATGACGATTGGACAGTTTCTCGAATCTATGGCTGGAAAAGTCGCTGCGGCGAGAGGAAACCCGGTGGATGGAACACCCTTTATCAACGAAAATCCAGATGAATTGAAACAAGCGCTGATTAACTTAGGATTCAGCCATACTGGTCGAGAGGTTCTTTACAATGGTGTCACGGGTGAAAAATTTCTCGTTGATATTTTCATGGGTCTCGTTTATTATCAAAAACTTCACCACATGGTTGCAGACAAGATTCACGCTAGGGCGCGAGGTCAAGTTCAAATGCTAACGAGGCAACCGACAGAGGGGCGAGCGAGAGGCGGTGGGCTGCGATTCGGCGAAATGGAAAGAGACTGCTTAATTGGGCACGGCGCCGCCATGTTGTTACGAGATCGTTTGCTTGAGGAATCTGACAAATATCTTCTATACGTATGTGAAAACTGCGGTTACATCGCGTTTTATAATGTCAAACAGCGTAGTTATGTTTGTCGAGTCTGCGAAGAAAAGGCACAGATTTCCCCAGTGATTGTTTCCTACGCTTTCAAACTTCTTCTGCAAGAGCTTATGGGCCTCTGTGTAACCCCTCGTCTAAAATTAAAGGAGAAGGCGTGAAGGTGTCGGTAGAAAAAGGCGTTCAAAAAGTCATAGACGAACTTTACTTTGGAATACTTTCTCCACAAGATGTGCGCAGGTTTTCAGTTGCAGAGATACAAGCAGCAGACACATATGATGAAGATGGAGCCCCAATAACCTCCGGCCTCATGGATGGTAGGTTGGGAACTCTTGAGCCAAGACAGAGATGCAAAACCTGTGGAAACACAGCCATACGATGCCCAGGACACTTCGGTCACATAGAACTGGCAGTTCCCATAATTCACGTTGTATTCACCAAAATAATTTATAATTTTATCAGAGTAACTTGCAGAAGCTGTGGACGCGCACTTTTGTCTCCAGATCGAATAGAAGAAATTAAGGCTGAAATCAAGCGCGCACGCAAGTTGCTGGGAGTTGTTCCTGATCAACTCTACAAGAAAGTTTTGAAGGAGGCGAGGGGAAAAGAATGTCCCTACTGCGGTTCCCCTCAGTATAAAATAGTTTTCGAAAAACCCACAAAATTTAGTGAAGACCTTCCAGAGGGAGGCGCACAACGATTAACGTGCAGCATGATTCGAGAAAGATTTGAACGGATACCAAATGAAGATCTGGAATTGTTTGGGTTCAACTCGAAGGTCGCTAGGCCAGAGTGGATGGTTCTTCAAGTTATTCCGGTCCCTCCAGTCTATGTGAGACCCTCCATAACGTTGGAGTCAGGCATTCGATCTGAGGATGATTTAACACACAAGCTTGTAGATATCATCCGCATCAATCAGAGATTGAAGGAGAACATGGAGGCAGGAGCTCCTACTCTCATCATCCAGGACCTGTCTGAGCTCCTGCAGTATCATTTAACCACGTACTTCAATAATGAAGCGCCAGGAATCCCGCCTGCAAGGCACCGTTCAGGTAGAGCGCTCAAGACTATATCGCAGCGTCTCAAAGGAAAGGAAGGTAGATTCAGAAGCAATCTTTCTGGGAAGAGAGTTGACTTTTCAGCACGCACTGTGGTCTCTCCAGACCCAAATCTCGACATCAGTGAGGTGGGAGTTCCGCTTAACATTGCCATGAGACTCTCAATTCCTGAAAAGGTTACTGCATGGAACGTCGATGAGATGCGAGAGTTAGTGATCAACGGTCCTGAAAAGTATCCTGGCACGCTTTATGTTACGAGACCAGACGGCAAACGTATCCGATTGGAGTTCGTGGTGGACCGTGAGAAGATTGCTGAGGGTATTGAGCCGGGCTTCATTGTAGAACGTCACCTTAAGAACGGCGACATCGCCATCTTCAATAGACAGCCATCTCTTCACCGGATGTCTATCATGGGGCACCAGGTGCGGGTGCTTCCTCACAAGACATTTCGTTTGCATCTCTGCGTGTGTCCTCCTTATAACGCGGATTTTGATGGGGACGAAATGAACCTTCACGTGCCACAGGGCGAAGAGGCGCAAACCGAAGCGCGTCTCCTCATGCAAGTTCAAGATCAGATTCTGTCACCAAGGTTTGGAGGCCCCATAATCGGAGCTATTCGTGACTTTATCACAGCCTCTTATCTATTCACTCGAAAATCCACCTTCCTCACTAAGGAAGAAGTTTGTCGACTGCTTTTAGCGGCTGGTTACGAGGGCTCCCTTCCAGAACCTGAAATCAAAGAGCCTGAACCGCGATGGAACGGGAAACAAATATTTAGCTTATTTATCCCTAAGAGCATGAACTACGCGTTAAAAGCAACCACCTGCATTAATTGCACTCCTTGTACTCGTGAAGAGTGTGAATATGATGCTTACGTGGTCATCAAAGATGGTGTTTTAAAATCTGGCGTGATTGATAGGAGTTCCATAGGCGCCGAGCAATCAGAAAGCCTTCTTCACCGAATAATAAAAGATTACGGTGGCGTTGCTGGACGTCAGTTCCTAAACAGCATCTGTCGCCTTCTCAAGTCTTTCATCACCATGCGAGGCTTCACATACTCCTTTGATGAACTTGAGTTGTCGACTCCTGTTCAAGAGAAAATCCGTAACGCAATACGGAAGGCTGAAAGACGGATAAACGATTTGATCAAGGCTTTTCAAGACGGCACGCTGGAAAGACTTCCAGGTCAAACTCTCATTGACTCCTTTGAGATCTATGTGATGAATGAGCTGGCTAAAGCTAGAGATAAAGCTGGGGGACTGGCAGATGAGGACTTCGACATCCAAAACTCTGGTATCATCATGACGAGAACCGGGGCCAGAGGATCAAATCTCAATATTGCTCAAATGACCGCTTGTGTTGGACAGCAATCCGTGCGAGGAAAACGAATTATGCGTGGATACGTGGATCGGGCTTTACCTCACTTTGAATTGGGAGATCCCTCTCCAAAGGCCAGAGGCTTTGTGTACTCTAGTTATCGAGAGGGGCTGGATCCAATCGAATTTTTCTTTCATGCAATGGGCGGTCGAGAAGGACTTGTGGACACGGCTGTGCGAACACAACAGAGCGGCTACATGCAGAGGCGGCTCATCAACGCATTAGAACATCTGCGCATTGAGTATGACGGAACGGTTCGAAACTCGATTGGCGAGATTATTCAGTTCAGATACGGCGAAGACGGAGTGGATCCCGCCAAGAGCGATCACGGAAAAGCTGTGAACGTCAGCCGATTAGTTGAACAAGTCAGACTTACAGTGAAAAAGGGCAAACCTGCACTCAAGCAATACATTAAGGACCGTCTCACAGAGATCGAAGATCAACTCACACCCATACTCGTTGAAAAGCTGAAAAAGGAGTTAACCAAAGCCGAGTTGACTAAAAAGAGTATAGACCAAGTGATTGCTCTAACCTTGGAAAACTATAAACGAGCTTTAGTTGAGCCCGGAGAAGCGGTTGGAATAGTGGCTGCCCAATCTATAGGTGAGCCGGGTACCCAGATGACGCTTAGGACGTTCCACTATGCTGGAGTTAGAGAACAAAACGTGACTCTAGGCTTACCTCGTCTAATTGAAATAGTGGACGCTCGACGAATACCATCAACTCCAATCATGTCCATTTACCTTGACAAGGAGCATCGAAAAAGCAAGGAGAAGGCCACTGAGGTTGCTCGTGAAATCATCAGCACCATTATGGAGGATATTGCGCAAGAGATGTACATAGATCAAGAACGAGAAGAGGTGGTTGTCAAGCTCGACGTCACTATGATGGAAGATCGAGGGATCTCGTTGGAGGATTTAAGGAACGCGTTGAGCTCACCCAATTACACATTGAGAGTCGAAGAGAACGAGATCGGCGTCAAATCTAAAAAGTCCGTGGATCTTAAGAAATTGTTTGGCAAAGTTTCTAAACAGCACATTAAAGGCGCAAAAGGCGTTCGAAGAGTTCTGATCACCGAGGAAGCTGGGAAGTGGGTTATACGCACGGATGGATCAAACCTACCAAGGATTATTGAGATTAGCGGCATTAACCCGATGCGAGCAATAACTAATCACGTACATGAGATTGCTAAAACGTTAGGAATCGAAGCGGCTAGAAACTCCTTAATTAAGGAGGCTATCGGCGTTCTTGAGGAGCAAGGACTCGACGTAGACATACGACATGTTATGCTAGTGGCTGACATAATGACTGCAACCGGCGATGTGCGACAGATAGGGAGACATGGAATCAGCGGAAAAAAGGCGAGTGTCCTTGCGAGGGCAGCCTTCGAGATTACTGTTCCAAACATCGTTGCAGCGGCGATTAAAGGAGACAGCGATCCACTGCGAGGAGTTACCGAAAACGTGATCGTAGGGCAATCTATACCCATCGGTACAGGTTTGGTTGATCTGTACATGTCAACCGCCCATCGGAAGGAATCCAAAAAATGATTGACGTAAATAAGGCTATAGCCACCACGGTGAAGACTGGAAAGGTTTTGTTTGGAACCAACAATGCCATAAAAAACGCTAAGGTAGGAAAAGCTAAACTCATAGTTGTCGCAGCTAATTGCCCGCAAGAAACTCGTGAAGACATCGAGTATTACTGTAGACTTTCCAGTGTTCCGATTGCTATTTATAATGGAACCAGCATAGATTTAGGCGTAGTCTGTGGAAAACCCTTTATGGTTTCCGCTTTAACGATAAGAGAACCCGGAGACTCTGACATATTGAAGCTCACGGAGGCCGCGAATGACTAGTGGGATACGATTCACCAGCCGAGAGATGCGCTATATAGCTTTATTCGAAAGTATAACTGGCGCAACTGTGAAGGATTGTATAATCGATGATGAGCTTAACCGAATTATATTTATCATAAAGGAAGGAGACGTGGGAATCGCTATAGGAAGAGGAGGCAAAAACATACATACGCTAGAGAGAATGACTGGAAAAAAACACGAAATAATCGAACACTCCGAGAAACCCGCTCAGTTCATCAAGAATGCGTTGAAGCCAGCACATGTGAATGAAATTCGCATCAGTGAACGAACCGACGGAAGAACCATTGCGGTGGTTTCGGTGGATCCGAAGGATAAGGGAGTTGCCATCGGTAAGAACGGGAGAAATGCGGAGCGAATTCGGTTTTTAGCTAAACGGTACTTCCAAATTCAAAATGTATCCATAACCTGAAGTTGGTAACTGCTAGCATTTTTTCTTTTTTTAATAGACAAGTTAGATCTGTTTTCTCAGTCGACCTAAAAGGCGAACTAATAAAAAGTCGAAGTTTTCGCCCCATAAAAGCCATTTTAGACGGTGGTAAGTTTGCAAAAACTGTAGCCCTTTGTCGCTGGTTCGATAAGACACTTGGCTTTTTTGCTCTACTTTCAGTAGACCCAGCTCTATCAGAGCGGACAAATATTTGTCTAAGGATAGAGGATTCAAGTTACACTGCTGCATAATCTCGGTTTTATTAGCTCCCTTACCCGCCATACGAAGAATAGCAGCAATTGTGTCGAACTCGCTTTTTTCTTTCGTTCCCTCACACTTCTCCTTCATAAACCGACATGTTGTAAATGTCATGCAAAAATTATATTCATTATTTCAATCTTGACAATATAGCTGAACCGATACTAAAAAAGACAGTTTTGAAGTGCGCAACTTAAATATTGGACTTGTCGATAACATAGCCAGAGGAATTAAAAGCTATGGGATCTAAGGCACCGAAGGGTGAGTTCGCAGGAAGAAAACTGCTGGCAAAAAGGAAAAAACTTAGGTGGAGCGACATTTACTACAAGCGCCGAACACTGAGATTGGACGTGAAGTCTGACCCGCTAATGGGCGCACCCATGGCTCGCGGAATTGTTCTGGAGAAAGTTGGGGTGGAAAGCAAACAGCCCAACAGTGCAATTCGAAAATGCGTGAGAACCCAACTCATCAAAAATGGCAAACTCATCACGGCTTTTCTTCCTGGAGACGGTGCTCTTAACGTTGTGGATGAACATGATGAAGTGATCGTGGAGGGAATTGGGGGCTCCCGTGGAAGGAGCATGGGTGACATTCCAGGTGTTCGGTGGAAGGTAATCACTGTGAACGGGGTTTCCCTTAAGGAGTTGGTGTACGGTCGAAAAGAGAAGCCATTACGCTAAACGTTAGGGTGTAGGAACTGTTACATTTTTCAACAATAATTTTAAATAAGAGCAGACTAACCCAAAAGGCTGTTAGGTGGCGCGTTTGAGTAAGAAACAAGAGGTCAAGCTATTCGAAAAGTGGAGTTTCGAAGGAATCGAAGTGAAAAACCCCGGACTGCAACGATACATCTCTCTCAAGCCAATCCTTGTTCCTCACAGCATGGGACGCCATGAACATGGGAGATTCCACAAAGCCAATCTCAACATTGTAGAGAGATTCGTGAACAATCTGATGCGACCAGGAAGTAGTGCAGGGAAGAAGACTAGAGCCATCAACCTCGTTCGAAACGCCTTTGAAATCATTCACCTCCGAACAGGACAAAACCCCATACAAGTGTTTATAAAAGCGGTTGAAAACTCCGCGCCATGCGAGGACACCACTCGAATCAGTTATGGAGGCGTTGTGTACCATTTGGCAGTGGATATTTCACCCTTGAGACGAGTGGACGTAGCGTTGCGTTTCCTTTCTTTAGGAGCTAGAAAGGCGGCGTTTGGCAACCCCCGTTCCTTAGAAGAATGTCTAGCAGAAGAATTGATTTTAGCGGCGAATCATGATATGAAATGTAAGGCTATACAGAAGCGCCATGAATTGGAAAGAGTAGCACGAGTATCTCGTTAAGACATCTTTAAAAAAGGGCTTGTTCGCCTAGGGCGAGAATAGGCTTCCTATAAGCTTTTTAGAAAATAGTTCAGTATAACGTAAATGCCAAAGATTAGTGACTCAAGAAGGATGAAATATAGATGATTGTAGCGCTATTTGAAGATGAAGATTTCACAAATTTCTTGCCACTCACTTATACAAGACCCGTTTTTGAATGCAGAAGTGGAATATTCACCTTTCTTGAACGCGCTCAGAAAATGTTTTCCAAACACCGTTTTTTTTGTTTACAAGAGACTATCTGGTGCCCACTTTAAAAAAGCGGGTTTCATGTCCCGTTAACGAACCTAACTCTGTTGATGACGATGTTCTGTTGATTAATGGAACTTTGATCATAAATGAAGAGACGAAACGGTTAATAAAGAAAAAACTCGGTAGAAACGTTTTGATTACGCAGCAAGGGAGAATGGCTCTTGCTCATATCGACGAAGAAGTTGCTAGGAAGCACAGAGAAGAACTCTGTAAGCCCCTTAGCCATCACATATTAGAAAAACTGGTTAAAGAATGCAACTCTAGAAGCTTCTAAACTGCATCTACTTGCTTATCCTTGGGATTTAGTCAACAACAATGCGGAGCTTATTAAAAAAGACTATTCAACGTTGGGTAAGAAAGGATGTGAAGGAACAATTGACGGTAAGGCCACCTTGTATGGCGACGAGGAAAAATTGTATATCGGTAAGAACTCGTTTGTCGAGGCCTCTGTCACATTAGACACCCGAGAAGGCCCCATATACATAGGCAACGAAACCATAGTGCACACTGGTTCAAGAGTCAGCGGTCCAACCTACATAGGAGACAAAACAACCATCAGCAGCGGACTGGTGGGGAAGGGCTGTAGCATCGGATCCGTCAGCCGCGTTGGTGGCGAACTGGAAGAAACAATCATTCAGGGCAACACAAACAAGTACCACACGGGATTTATTGGGCATGCTTACATTGGAGAATGGATAAATTTGGGGGCTGCCACCACAAACTCGGATATTAAAAACACCTATGGAACGGTGCAAGTCATGATGGAAGGGAAGAAATTGGACACTGGCCATATGAAGGTTGGGTGTTTCATTGGTGATCATGCCAAAACGTCTATCGGAACTCAGATTTATACTGGCAAGAAGATTGGTATGGCATCACATGTACATGGGTTTGTTGTCGATGATGTTCCGTCCTTCACTGTCTGGTCGAAAAGTCTTGGTGTACAGCCTGTAGAGCTTTATCTCAAATCTGCAATTGAAACACAGAAGAGAGCTATGTCTAGGAGGGATGTAAAACAAACTAGGGAGGACATTGAGTTGTTGAAGAAAGTCTTTGAAATTACAGCCAGAGAAAGAAAGAAGGCGGGCGTGGTTAAAGAAAAATTTGTGCTGTAAACCAAACTTTAGGATGCCATTTTCTCCATTTGGACAAAAAAAGTCTGTTCAAAATCCGCTTTTGCTGGGTAAAAGCGTGGTGGGCCGGGCCGGATTTGAACCAGCGACCTTCTGCACGTCAAGCAGATGTCCTAACCGGGCTAGACTACCGGCCCTGCTAGTTTCTAAATTGGAGGCTAATTTAGGCTTTTCGGACTTGTGTATATTTTGTGTATCTGTTTGTGTATCCGTTACCAATCTCTTGTATTCCTCTGGTAGCTTCTCATATTTTCCTAAGTAACACCATTTGATCTTATTGCCTATATGGTGTTCAACGTACCAGTACACATAGCTTAAGCCCTTAGATTTTGTTTGTTTCTTTACTAAGCTTCCTTCTCTGCTACATTTGATGCATTGTACTTTGACCATCTTTCTTATC
>DAOVGL010000062.1 GCA_030672415.1 Candidatus Bathyarchaeota archaeon | reverse complement strand
AGGCCAGAAGAAGCCTCGGCGTTTCGCTATTTCGCTAATGATCTCGAACTTGTCTGTGGATCGCATGGGTGTTTCAACTCCGTGTTGTTTTAGTGTTTACAAACTCTTAATATGTTACTTGATAATAAAACAAACGTTACTATTTCCATGCGTACAATAAATCAAATAAGCAGAATTTAAGACTACTACAAAGGGATTTCTATGGCATTTGGGCGCCTAAAACTGTTATCCGATGATGAGATTGCAAATATCCACGAAACAAGCTTGAAAATACTGCAAGAAATTGGAATAAAAGTTCTCAGCAGAAAAGTGCAGAGTCTGCTCGCTGAAAACGGCGCAAAAGTAGACTCCGCTAGCTCAGTCGTAAAGATTCCCAGTTCTCTAGTGGAAGAAGCAATTAAGAAGGCTCCAAAAGAAATAGTTCTGTGTGGAAGAAATCCAAAGTTTGACCTTAAACTTCCCTCAAAAGATTTCACTTTCATTGCTACAAGCGGCTACTCAACTTTCATGAGAGACTTAGAAACTGGAGAAAAAAGAATGACAAAAACGTCGGATTTGAGAGATTTTGCCATTCTAGCCGACTATCTTGACGAAGTTGATTTTTTCGACTCCATTGTAGCTCCTACAGAACTTCCACCTCCCGTTCAAACAGTCCATAGCTTAGCCGTCCCATTTGAACACACAGAAAAACACGTCTTGAATAGAGCCCTTAATGAGAAACAAGCGAAATGGCAGATAAAGCTGGCATCCGCCGTTGTCGGCGACGAAGAGAAGTTGAAGAAAAGACCTATATTCTGTTCGGTGAATTGCCCCGTTAGTCCGCTTCTATTCGAGGAAGGCTCATCTGAAGCCATGGTTGAGTTAGCAAAGGCAGGAATTCCAGTTGTTCCTATGTCCATGGCTTTATGCGGCAGCACAGCCCCCGCAACAATTGCGGGAACATTAACTATAGTTAACGCTGAAAGCCTTGCCGCCCTAGTCATTCTTCAATGCGCCAACTCAGGGGCTCCAGTGATCTATTGTGCTGAATCAACGTCAGCAGACATGAGAACTGGCGACATCAACTATGAAGCACCAGAACTCCCTCTTATCGCGGCGGGAGCTACTCAGATGGCAAGACTGTACAAGCTTCCTTGCTACACAACGTCGATGGGGATGGATGAGACTCCGAATGATTGGGAATCACTTATATGGGCTTCCAAAAGGCTCGCCCTCACACAGTTGGGCCGCGGCGACATCTCTGCTGGCTTTGGTGCATTAGAAAGCGCGGAAAGCGCGGCGTTGGAGCAGGTGATTCTTGATGTTGAGGCGTGGGAGCAGGCTAAGGCTTACTTGCGTCGATTCAAAGTTGACGAAGAAACTTTAGGTTTCGATGCCATTCGAGAGGTTGGTCCGGGAGGTAATTTTCTA
This sequence comes from Candidatus Bathyarchaeota archaeon, assembly GCA_030672415.1. Taxonomy (GTDB): domain Archaea; phylum Thermoproteota; class Bathyarchaeia; order Bathyarchaeales; family Bathyarchaeaceae; genus B1-G15. Next base: position 6,004 of record DAOVGL010000062.1, on the reverse strand, counting down.
GGACTTAAGCACACTTTAGAGCACTTCCAAAAGGAAATATGGCTCAAGAAAGAGGCTGTACTCCTCCCTTCGACGGGTGGCTCCATTGTCGAAAGGGCAAAAGAGAAAGTGAGACAAATACTATCTACGCATGTGCCCTCTCAGCTCGATGAGGAAGTGAAGAGGGAAATAAACCAGATTCTCCGTGACTGCGAAAAGGACATGTTGTAAAAGGTTAACAAAAGAAATATGGGAAACGGCAGGTTTTTGAGCACAAGCACATATCTCAATAATAAACTGGGTGTTTGCTCATGTCAAAAATTAAAGTTGCGTTGATAGGTGTGGGAAACTGTGCATCAGCGATGGTTCAAGGAATCCATCATTATAAAAACAATGAAAAAGAGGACGAAGCAGTAGGATTAAACTATCTCTATCTTGATGGCTATCACCCACGAGACATCAAGTTCGTTTCCGCCTTCGACATCGAAACCAGAAAGGTTGGAAAAGACCTTTCTGAAGCTATTTTTTTCCCGCCCAACAACACCCTAAAGTTCACAGATGTCCCCCAACTGGGCGTTCCAGTTTTGAAAGGCCCGGTTCTGGACGGCGTCGGCAACCACATGAAAGACATAGTTAAGATCAGTGAGTCTCCAGAAGTGGATGTTGCTCAGAAACTTAGAGAAAGCGGTGCAGAAATAGCCATAAACCTTCTCCCCAGCGGATCTGTAAAGGCCTCCCAACGATACGCTGAAGAGGCGCTTAAAGCTAAGTGCGCTTTCGTGAATGCCGCGCCAGTCTTTATAGCCAGTGACGCAGCATGGAGCACGCGCTTTGAAAAAGCTGGGTTGCCCATTGTTGGCGACGATTTGGTGGATCAGGTGGGCGCCACGATTCTTCACAAAGTTCTCTTAAAAATGCTAGCTGATCGAGGTGTTCGAATCTCTGAAACCTATCAACTTGACGTGGGTGGGGGAACAGAATCTCTTAACACCCTTGAGAGGACGAGAGACATGAAAAGAATCGTGAAAACTAGGTCGGTGGAAAGGGCTTTGCCCTATAAGGCTTCGGTTGTGGCGGGGTCTACTGACTATGTAGATTTCTTGGAGAACCGACGAGACAGTTACTTCTGGATTAAGGGGCTGTATTTTGGAAGAACTCCGATGCAACTTGACATAAGGCTTAACACGGTGGATGCTCCAAACGCTGGCTCTGTCATGTTTGATGTCATACGGGGAGTTAAGATTGCCATTGATCGGGGGATAGTTGGTCCCCTTTTAGGCGTTTCAGCGTATGCCTTCAAGCATCCACCGCAGGCGATGTCGCTGGAAGAGGCTGAGCAAATGTTTGAATTTTTCATCCAAGGAGAAAAGGAACAATAAACCATAATACAAGTTAAAACGTTTCAGTTATTCTCAACTGAACTTCTTTTTTCAACTTCTCTACCACGTTAAACTTTTTCCTCATCTCTTCTTTTATCTTGTTAATGGTTTCCACAGGCGTAGGATCAGTGTTGTGCAGAATGGCTAGGTACACGCTTGCAAAGTCTCCAACATGTAGAACAGAGAACATTCTCGCCAGCTTACTTTCTCCCCTCGCGTATATTTCTAAAACCTTCTGAACCTTGTTCAGTGCCAAAGATTTGGTCGCTTCAATTCTGTCCTTAATCTCTAGAGGCTCATTGCGGTCTCGTATAAGCAGGATGGAGAAGCATTTAGCGAGCGCTTCAGAGGCTTCCCACCCAACAACTTCGTTATGATTGAGTTCGGGAAACATTTCGTACTTACCGGGAACCTTGCTGTTTTCGTTGAACTGCGTCTTTAATCGATGAGCTACGGCTGCGTATTCTCGGAATCCGTAAACTACAGGTATGGTTTCGCTTAGTTCTAACGCTAACCTTTTCGATAGGTTGTTCTTCACGGGAGTTTCAGGCGAGTTTTCTCGGCTCAACTTTTTGACAACCCTTACAGTCTCTTGAATTTCTTTCTCCCTACTTTGGAGGATGCCCAGTTTTTCCATGAGAATGGGAAGCGGGAAGAAGAGGTAGGGGAGAGTGGCGCGTGGAGGCAGTTCACTCGGTATAGTTAGATGGGGTACATGTAGTTTCTTGGAAAAGGAGAGTAAGTGTCCTCCCGATGTTATGGTTATGGTCATGCATCCTCGTTTGATGGCGTCTACGAACGCGCTGAGTGTTTCTTCTGTGTTCCCTGAGCAGCTTATCGCGAAAACCAGTGTTTCCTTATTTACGTAAGCGGGTAGGACGTAGTCTCTGCAGACCTCTATGGGAATTGGAAGCTCATTCAGTAGCCAGTCTCGAAGTATTTCTCCACCTATGGCAGAGCCGCCCATGCCCGCAATTAGGATGCGTTGGGGCTTTCCATAACTAACTGAAACTTGTTCAGCTAGTCTTACAGCGTCTTCACAATACTCATGGGTTTTAACGCAGTGCCCCAACATGTTGCTCTTATCAATGCTCTTAATTTTTTCCAACTGGTCTAAAACATCAGTTTTGCCCATTTTTTCACGCAACCACGCTTTGCTTTTCCATATTCTTCTTTCCCTCTTCAATAAACTTTAGAAATAAGGTTGGTTGTAAAAGCTTTTGAGGTTAACGCTGATGAGCGCTAAAAGTCAAAAGTCTATTCCGTTGAAGCGTCACTGTGAGCTCTCCATAACTATCCCTGCATCTCTGGTCTCAGATGTTCCACATCTTCGAGAGAAGACCTTTAGGGTCGGGTTGATAGGGAGGGCAGCCGCTATCTTTCGTGTAGATGAGGTCATTGTGTTTCCTGACCTTCCTAATGTTGATCAGAGCCGAGACACAGAGTTAATTAGTACAGTCCTCTCTTACATGGAGACTCCTCAGTACCTGCGCAAAAAACTATTCAATATTAAGCCGGAACTGCGGTATGCGGGTGTGCTGCCTCCCCTGCGCACTCCTCATCATCCACTTTCGGATCGAACAGAAAACCTAACGGTTGGAGAACATCGAGAAGGCGTAGTAACATCCTTTGTTAAGGGCGGGTCACTCGCAGACATAGGGGTAGAGCGTCCAGTGCTGGTTCCCAACAAACACCTTTCAGTCAACAGCCGAGTAACCGTGAGAGTCACGGAGTTAGGGAAACATCCTAAAGCTGCGTTAGCGAATCGTAAAGAAATCAAAACGTACTGGGGCTACCGCGTGACTGCTCTAAATCTCTCGTTTGGACAACTGCTAAAAAATCGAGTCTTTGACTTGGTGGTCGCCACCTCTCGACGCGGTGTTCCTCTAAGAGAGGTTAAGGACGAGTTGGTGAGACGGTGGAAAAGCTCTCGTAGAACATTGGTAGCGTTCGGTGCGCCAACTCAAGGGTTATATGAAATCGTAGCGCGTGAACGCCTTAATCTGGAGGAAGTTGTGCACTTCACAATTAACACTGTTCCGGGTCAGGGAACCGAAACGGTTAGAACTGAAGAAGCAGTATACGCCTCTCTAGCGGCTTTGAATCTGTTGGATGGTGAGTGACATCTGATGTTTGATGTGGTGCTTCCTATGGTTCTTTTCTTTGTCACAGCAGCCACGCTTTACGTTCACTCTAAGTATGAAATGCGAGGTGAATCTATTTTCGAAGAAAGGAAACTTGATTATCGCTACGCGGTTATTATGGTTGTTGCCACAGGCATTATGGCATCTGTTTTGTTGTTAATTCCTGACAAAGCTGTAATGATTTTTTTTATGTCCACTTACTCCTTACTTCTGTTTTTGTTCACGTATTTGGTTGCACCAAAATGGTACTTGTCGTTTCTACCTCCAGCTCTGTTCATAACCATCTTTTTTTCCCCTTATTGGATGTTTAATGTCTTCGGAGTATATTGGATTTTTAACGTCTTCGGAATAGTTTTCGCCATCTTGGTCTCAGTTTTGTTGGGCAGTTTGTTCGAGTGGAAAACAACTGCCGTCTTCGTTGCTTTGATAACCATTATAGATGTTGTTCAGGTTCTCGTTACCGGGCACATGGTGGAGTCAGGTAGGATATTAGTGGAGCTGCGGTTGCCTGTGATGATTATACTGCCAACCTTCCCGTATATTGGAGGACTCTTCGCTCTTGGGTTAGGCGATTTTTTTCTATCTGGACTCCTCAGCATTCAAACTGCACAAAAATATGGAAGGAAGCTTGGGTTAGCGTCTGCCATGGCGATAGCCGTTGTTTTCTTGGTGTTCCAAACTGTTCTGCTAAACCTTAATGTTCAAGCTTTTCCAGCCACGGTTATCGTCATAAGTGGCTGGTTGATTACACTAGCCGCACAATATTTTTACCAATCAAACAGACTAAAGCATGGTTGAAATGGCTAGTGTGGATTTCGTAACATTTATAACTTAACGCTCATTGAAACAAAGGCGATGCTGAATAGGAAAGAAAAGAAAAGAAGGTCACGCTAATGGGTCACAGGAAAAAGCACGCTCCCCGAAGAGGTTCATTAGCCTATTTGCCTAGAGGACGTGCCGCACGTGAGGTTGGTAAGATCCATTTTTGGCCTAGTGTGGAACATGGTCCAACTCTACTGGGATTTGCAGGCTACAAAGCAGGCATGACCCATGTTTTTATTATAGAGGACAAAGAGGGCACCCCAGACTTCGGCAAAGAAATTGTTCGCCCAGCCACCATTTTAGATGCTCCACCCATCCAAGTGTGCGCCATCCGAGCATACATAAAAAACGAGTATGGTCTACAAACTTTTACTGAGGCGTGGATGAAAAAACCCCCAAAAGACCTTAACCGCGCCCTCACATTACCCAAAAACCCTGATCCTAATCAAAACCTGAAAAAAATCGAGGAAAACCTCGACAGAATCACAGAGTTTCGACTCCTCACTATCACTCAGCCAAAACTAGTTGCGGTTCCCAAGAAAAAGATGGACATGATGGAGATTAAGATTGATGGAGGTTCTGTTGAGGAACAGTTTGAATACGCAAAGAAGTTATTGGGGAAAACGATTTCAATCACTGAAGTTTTCAAGGAAGGACAGTTCATAGACGTTGTTTCTATAACCAAGGGAAAGGGCTTTCAAGGTCCAGTGAAGCGTTGGGGCATTAAAATTTTGCCTCGTAAGTCTCGGAAGACCAAGCGGGGTGTTGCTGCCATCGGTCCTTGGCGCCCTGCCCGTGTTCTTTATACGGTTCCTAGAGCAGGTCAGATGGGCTACCACCAGAGAACTGAGTACAACAAGCGCATACTAAAAATTGGCAGCGACGGAAGCGAAGTTTCTCCAAAAGGAGGTTTCTTACGATACGGTCTTGTTCGAGGAACCTACGTTTTGTTGGACGGAAGCTTACCTGGTCCAGCCAAGCGTCTTATCCGGCTACGATATCCAGCTCGCCCACCTAGGGATGTTTCTGAAGTTCCGCCGAAAATCACTCATATCTCACTTGAGTCGCCACAAGGGTAAATGGAAGGGATGAAAAGGTGGGCAAGGTTTCAGCTAAGATATTTGATCTCGATGGAAAAGTCACAGGTAAACTTCGCCTACCCGCTGTATTCAAAACTCCTGTTAGACCAGACGTTATAAAACGAGCAGTGATCTCCATTCAGTCTCACCGTTTTCAGCCGCAAGGTCGAGATGTTTTCGCTGGCAAACGAACAACAGCAGAATCTATGGGAACGGGCCTTGGAATTGCCCGCATTCCAAGATTGAAAGGAAGCCAACGAGGTGCTTTAGCTCCCTTCACTGTAGGTGGCAGAGCCACACACCCTCCAGTGGCGGAGAAGAAAATTGAGAAAAAGATTCCACGCAAGGAGATGCGGCTGGCTTTGCGCTCGGCTGTGGCAGCAACCGCGTCTAAAGATAGAGTGTCCTCGAGAGGACATATGACTGACGACGTTCCCGATTTTCCACTGGTAATCGTGGATGAAATTCAAAACTTAAAGAAAACTCAAGAGGTGGAGAAGATCTTTATCCAGCTCGGTGTGTGGCCAGATGTTTATCGAGTTAAGGAGAGCCGAAAGGTTCGAGCTGGGAAGGGCAAGAGGCGTGGTCGAAAAATGAAGCA
>DAOVGL010000048.1 GCA_030672415.1 Candidatus Bathyarchaeota archaeon | reverse complement strand
AGGATACGCTGAAACCAAGTCTTCATAAAAGTCCATAAGTTCTTCTCTAGTGATTTCCTTCCCCATCAAAGTGTATTTCTCTGTTTTTCTATCGTATAAATGACTGGCGGCAACATCTAAGCTCAGAATAAACATGTCTCCGTACCCAAGTTCCTCTATAGCCTTTAATTCTGTATCAAGAGCTTCTCTTGGATCTTTCATTCCAGGAGGGGTATATCCTCCTTCTACTCCCACATTTAAAGAGTGTTTACCCCATTTTTCCACCAAGATTTTTCCTAGTTCATAATAAACCTCAATACCCAATCTTATAGCCTCCGAGAAGCTTTTCGCACCAACAGGGATTACCTGATGTTCTTGAAAGTCAAGATCGCTGGCAGCCAGCATTCCCCCCTCTATAAGATCTAAAACCGGAACGGGCAAAATATGGGCATTTGATTCACCAATGTATTGGTAAAGAGGAATCTCTAAGGCGTTAGCAGCTGCCTTTGCTACAGCAAGGGAGACTCCGACAATTGCATTGGCTCCTAACTTCGACTTGTTTTCGGTTCCATCAAGCTCGACGATTAACTCATCGATCGCTCTTTGCTTTGTCACATCTCTTCCCTTTAATGCGGGAGCTATAATCTTGTTCACATTTTGAACTGCCTTAAGAACTCCCTTCCCTTGGTATCTGTCTTCATCGTCCTTGAGTTCTAAAGCTTCATGTTTCCCGGTGGATCGTCCACTCGGGACATCCGCTCTTCCCAGAAATCCTCCTCTCGTCCAGACGTCGACTTCGATCGTTGGCTCTCCTCTGCAGTCAAGGATTTCCCTAGCCTTGACTTCCTTTATCTCAAACAGTTCCAATTTCGTAACCTCTGTCCATAGGGTATGGTTAATCTGGTCTAGAACAATTATAAACTTTAAGATTAATCAAGAACTTGAACCTTATGCGCTCGCAGGTAGCCTGCTTAACCTCCTTAGACCTATCTAAGTCCACAAACCGACTAAGCCTCAGCAACTTTTTACCTAACGGCTCTAATGTAGATTCTCTAAACCCCTTCTTCCGTAGATGCGCCACCACTCTGAAGATTCGAAACGCTATAGGTTTCTGTTATGGTGCGGGGAGTGGGATTCGAACCCACGAAAGCCTACGCTACAGGGACCTGAGCCCTGCCCCTTTAACCTGGCTCGGGTACCCCCGCAACCTAAAAAAACTTTAACAACGTCCCTTACTTAAGTTTCCTTCTACGGTTAGGATTACATATAGATTGTTTATAATTGAAGAGAACTCAAAACTCCATACCATAACATCTTTAACTCGTTAAACCTTCAAATCAAAAAAGAGGGCACAAAATGAGCCACCTCAGCCTCCTAAAAGCATGTTCACAAAAAATAAGGAAAGAAGTCCTCCCGCTCATCGGGTCAACCGAAGCCAACATTGAATTCGGAACAGGTGCAGGAGGTGACACCACAAAGAAAATTGACCTGGCAGCTGAAAATGCTATAATCCAAACCTTGCAGGACTATAATGTTTCATGTACCCTCATCAGTGAAGAAGCAGGAACCCAAAAAATAGGTCCTAAACCTTCCGAATTCTATGTTACAACAGACCCGATAGATGGAACAACCAATGCTATCCGCGGTCTACCGTTCATGGCCACCTCCCTAGCAACATCAAAAACCCCATATCTCCGTGACGTGGAGACTGCACTCGTATCTGACATAGTCCACAATATCACTTACACGGCTGAACGCCATCAAGGCGCCTTTCGGAACGAGAAGAAAATCAAACCATCTACCCTAACCTCATTGGAAAAAGCAGTTGTAGGCGTAGACTTCAACACAGCAAAGCTTGGAGAACTCGCCACTCGCCTAATGCCAGTGCTTCAAAAAACAAAACATCTTCGACACCTTGGGGCCAATGCGCTTGAACTCTGCTACGTGGCTGATGGCACCACCGATGCTTTCATTGACTTGCGGGGCAAGCTACGAGTCACCGACATTGCTGCCGCCTATCTTATTCTGCTTGAGGCTGGAGGAGTGATGGTTACGCCAGAAGGGGCAGAACTGGATGCTCCCTTAGACGCTGCTCAACGGGTATCCTTCATTGCGACTGCAAACGTGTCGCTTTACGAAACCATTAAGGCTGATTTAGACTTAGCTGGGCGTTAAAAAGAAAACAGCTTTATGAACCGCCAGCACGCTGGTTTTTAACTGAGAAAAACACCGTTAATATTCATGGTTTAGGAGCGATCCTGTAGCTTGTTGCCGATAAAGCCTATACAACCGTATCCAGCTCTGCTTCTGCGGAGGAAGGCTGAGCGAATTTTGGTAGTCGCTGATCTCCATCTAGGCTGGGAGGCGCTCCTAATCCAGAAAGGAGTTCATATTCCATCTCAAACACCAAGAATTTTGGATAAGATTCTACGACTCATCAAGAAGTGCAAGCCAACGCGCTTAATCTTTCTAGGCGACGTAAAAGACGCAATTGCAAAGGTAGAAATGGAAGAGTGGCGTGACATTCCAAACTTCTTCGAAACCATAAACAAAAAGGTGCCAGACATCCAAGTTGTGCGGGGAAACCACGATGGAACCCTTGAGCCTCTTCTCCCTGAAACCGTAAAAATTCTGCCCTCAACCGGTGTTGTTTTTGGAAATGTTGGACTCTTCCATGGACATGCATGGCCGTCGCCAGAGCTTCTAGGATGTCGCAGCCTCATTACAAGTCACATCCATCCCATGGTTGCCTTCCGCGATCCCATGGGCTTTCGAATGACAAGACAAGTTTGGGTCAAAGCCGCATGTGATGGTGAGCGGTTGGCGAAATCCTTTCTTAAACATTTAGGCGCCAAAGTTACCTCCAGCCCTTCCACTTTGTTACGTGAACAGTTCAACGTAAGGCTAAGGGTTTCACAACTTTTCATAATGCCCGCTTTCAACGAATTCCTTGGAGGCCGGCCAATCAACGAAAGAAGACGAGGAAAAGACGCAAAATCTAGAACGTTCATTGGGCCAGTTCTGCGTTCTGGAAGTGTTGACATCGACAACGCAGAAACGTATCTCCTCGACGGAACTTTCCTAGGAACAATTAGTCAACTGAGAAAATTTGGTTAGAAGATGTCTGGGTTTAACAGAAGGTTTTTATAAAAAAGTAACTATTCCACTTTACGGTGATTGTGAAAATTATGAGTTGGGAATATTTTCCAGAATGGTTCAGAAAAAGGATGAAGCGCTCTCCATTCTTCAAAAGCTGGTTCTTCGGAGATATCGATGAAATGATTAAGGACATGGAGGAAATGATGAATAAAGAATTCAAAGAGTTTAGCACCCGCATTCCTAAGGATTTGGTGCGGGAACGCAAACTTCCCGATGGCTCAACCGTGCGTGAGTGGGGACCCTTCGTGTACGGTTATTCTATGACTGTTGGCCCAGACGGAAAGCCGAAGATTAGAGAATTTGGTAATGTCAAACCTTCGCTTAAATCTGAACCCTCCGGCCTTGCGAAGCCCTATCTTAACGTGAAGGAGGAACGCGAACCATTAGTGGATGTGATAAGCACAAACGGGGAGATTAAGGTCATAGCTGAATTGCCTGGTGTTGAAAAGAAAGACATCAAGTTGCATGGAACAGAAAACACACTAATTATTTCAGTTGACACTCCAAAACGCAAATACCACAAAGAAGTTCAAACTCCAGCGCCAATAAACCCCAAAGCAGCTAAGACAACGTACAAAAATGGGGTTTTAGAGGTTACTGTGCCAAAAATTAAAGAGAAAAAGAAGCCTGAAGGGGAACCAATGAAAATCGAATGAGCTGATGAATGCAGGTAGCTACCCTTTGATGGTGCAGAATAAGGCTTTAAACTATTCAACTAAAAACGTCTCCATTATTGACCTTGCAAAAATCTAGCAATAACCCTGAGGAGTCTAACTGAGCATTTCATGTCAGACAGCGAATTCCATAAGGAAAAAGCAACACAATTGGGCTTGGGATGAAGTAGTGAGAGGTTCTTAAACAATTTCTCTACTAGTTAGATCATTCGTTTGATGAGGTTGTCGATGGCTTCTCCTCTATGTCCAGTGACGCCGCCAGCAGCGTAACTTTTTTTCACTTTTCCCTTAAAGCCCTTCTTTGGCGGGTGAAGACGAAATACAGGCTTTACGTTAGGAAGATGAGTGAATTCGACTTCTGTTTTGTGTATGGCGTCAGCCAAGTCGTCTAACGATTTGTAACCTATTTCCTTAAGGTATTCTTCAGTTATTTTTTTGTTGCCAACGAGTTTGCCTCTTTTCCTCAAAAGTTGTACTGTACTGTCTTTGGAAACTTCGCCCCAAGTTACCTGATTCTGCACTTTACGTAACATGCCCAAATATGATGGGCGGTCATCAATAAGGGTTGCATGGCAGTTGCGGGTTAAATGAAGCATTTTAAGGGTTTCAAGTATCTCGTGAAAAACACCGCTGCTGCCGCGAACTCGGATAACCGCTAAGCATTTTCGTTTTTCCGTCATCTATTTGATCCACTCTTCTGGCGTGATGAGGCGGTACGTTTTTTGAAGGGCATCAAAGACGGCGTAAGCGAAGGAAGGAACAGTTCTGGTGGAGCCATAACTTCTAGTCCAACAATCCTTGACTCCAGCAAGTTCCAAAATGATTTTACCGGTTTCGCTTGCAACGATGCCTAAGCCGCGGGGGCCTGGAATGAGGGAAATTTCTACTCCACCGCATTTGCCTTGAACTGTAAAGGGAAGGGAGTGGGGTTTTCCACAAGTGCATTCCCAGCTTCCACAGCCTCGACGAACAAGCGTGATGTTTAAACGCGCGTCTATAGCGCCTTTTTCAATGGCAGTTCGCACTTGTTTGGCCTTTCCTGAGCCTAAGCCTATATATCCGTCGCGGTTTCCAACAGCCACGATGGATTTAAATCGAGATTTCTCACCTGCATCTGTCTGTTTTTGTACTAAATTTATGTTGAGAACTTCTTCTTGAAGGTCTGGAAGAAGAACATCAACTATTTCGGGCTCGCGTATCTTTAGTCCTTCCATAAACACTTCTTCGATGGAGGAGATACGTCCCTCAAGGATCAATTTTCCTAATCTCGTACGAGGCTTCCATTCTTGTAACCTTTCGTCGACAGATCTCATAATTTTTCCTCCTTAAAAGAAGAAACAATTTTCTCTCTTATTAAGGAGAAGTGGTCAGAGAACTTTTCGGGGCGTAAACCCCTAGACAAGTACTTAGAAAACCTCTTTTGGTACTCTTCTGGATTTGATGACAAAAGGTTTGCGTAATCCACAATATGTTGCCCATGAATTCTTTTTTCATCCGGCAACACATTCTCTCCGTGCGGAAGTGTAACACCCGCGTCGAGAACACCTTTTAACGCAGCAAAAACTCGTGCGCCTCGAGAGGGTGACTGCAAGCCTATGTCCAAAACAGCCTTTTTCACTCCATGGGCAACTGCTCTATAGCCGCATAAAAGTCCTGTTAGATAAGCTGCTGAAACGTTTCCACAGCCTCCTTGCCAACCGTATGTTTTCGTTAGTTCACTAGAGTGAGCGGAAACAACGACTTCGTCTCCGATTACTTTGGCCTTAATGATTTGGGCGATCATGTGGTTTAAGGTGCCTCTAACCGCTAATCGAAGTTGTTTAGATAGAACTAGGGCTCTTCTTAACCTGTAGTTGGTTTTTCCCTCCCCCCGTCTACGGAAGGGAACGCGGTATCTAGGACCCGTTGCCATTACTATTTTCTCCATGAACCATTAATCTCGTTGTCTTTTATTTCTTTTTCATTGTCTGCATACAGTCGTCCTTATAAAGGTTCTTAGCTTCACAGCTGCATAACATGTCTTTAACTAATTAAACTAATTTGATAATTACCCACCAATTTCTGGAAAGATGACTTATCTTTTTCTCCCTAAGCCGTGGGTCTTAATGTAACGCTCCAAATCGGCTGTCGACTCGAACGTCCCACTTCCCGCCTTGTTATAGAGCTTGCGATAGACGCTTACTGTAATCACTCGATTCGTTTTCAATTCGCGCAGTTTCTTCCTTAACGCTCGAATCTTTTTCATCCACGCCTGCTTTTTAGAAATTCTCGCTTTTGCAGATCCGCTCTTTCTTCCCGGTCCTCTGCCTAACCCTTTTCTTTTCCTTTCTTGCAAAGCACGCGCACGGGCACGACTTACTCCTTTCGAAGGTAAGCGTTTAATGGCGCCTTCGTGAATTAGTCTTCGAATCTCCTCTCTGGTGATTGCTATTTCAACGTCGTCTGTACGTTCGGGGTCAATCCAGACTCGGCCCTCACCAATTTTTAAAAGATCAGCGGCTAAGCGGCGTTGACTTCTAAGACTCACCTTTCTTCTTCGCCCCTTTCAACGTATTCAGTTTTTCTCTACCTTCAATCTCCTCCCTTTCCACCACAAGCTCTTCCCTCACTTGTTTCGGATTGAGAATATGGATTTCTCTTTCAATGGCCCTACCCGAAATTTCAACTCTCTTCTTCGCTCCAACCGTGTGAGCAATTCTAATGGCTTGCGTTTTAGGGTCAACCTCGTTGACATCATCCACAGTTCGAATCAGAACCTCCATGTATCCAGAAGGATGAAGACCTCTCAGTTTCTTTGGGCTGCGATAACCAACGTTCACAGAACGGGGCCAGCCCTTCACTTTTTTACGCATCTTGCTGTCTATCCCACGGGGTTTTCGCCAGCTCTTTTCCACCCGTTTGTACCGCCAGCTTTCCTGTCGCTTGAAATCGGGCTTCTTGCTCTTGATGCGCTTTCGTATCGCTAAAGCTCGTTTTCTAGCAGACGTATCCGGTTCCTCTTCTTTTTTCACTCTTCCATTCCCTCGTGCCGTTCGTAAACATAAATGCCGTCAAGAAAAACTCTGGGATCTTTGACTTTGATTTTTGTTGCTTGTTCGACGTTAGCTGCGGTCTGACTGACATCTTCAATGCTGAGCCCTTGCACAATTACGTCTTCCCCTTTTACCGCCACCTTAGTTTCACCCATTATTTTAGCTATGCGTGGACTTCGCTCTCCAGTAAAGTTTTCCATCACTATTTTTTTTCCATCAACCTTAACGGATATTGGGAAGTGGGAAAACACGATTTTCAGTTTGTAGGTAAAGCCTTTCGTTACCCCTGTAATCATGTTTTGAATGTGAGAAGAAATTGTTCCTACAAAAGAGGCTTCCCTTTTGCGAGGCCATTTCACACCAACCTTAACTACAGTTCCTTCTAACATAATAGACACGGAAGTATGAGAAAAATCTCGTGTCAACGTTCCTTTTTCACCTGTAACCGTTACTCCCCTTCCCTCCACCTTAACCTCTACACCCTCTGGAATTTCGATTGATTTCACCTTTTCCAAAGCACGCATCTTTAACCATCCCCACTTAGTAGATGAAAGCGAGGAGCCGTCCGCCAATTTTTTTCTTTTTGGCTTTCCTGTGAGATACCACTCCTTGTGAAGTGGAAACCACGAGGACACCGATATCTCTGGAGGGAAGGAAACGTTTCTCCCATGTCTCAAATTGGGTGGTGCCCACTGAAAAGCGAGGTTTTATGGCGCCGCATTTATTTATCCGCCCCAGAAGTTGCACTTTGAACTTTCCGGAGCGTCCGTCATCAATGAATTCAAACTCGCCTATGTAGCCACTCAGTTGCATTACTCTTAAAACTCTTCCTAAAAGCTTGGAGGCTGGGCTGATTACGCATTCTTGCTTGTTTCGCATTTCGTTGTTTATGATACTGGTCAATCCGTTTGCTACCGTATCCATCAGGGTCAACTCTTCAAGCCTCCTTACTGATATTTTTTAAAGCCCAAGTTTTTGGCGATTTCCCTGAAACATTGACGGCACAGATTCAACTCGTATCTTCGAATGAGCGACCCGTAAGAACCACATCGTCTGCACGGTCGACTACCCTTACCATACTTTCGCTCTTTTTTAGGTTTATGTTTAACCATGTAACTCACCTTCTATAGGATTTCCACCCCAAACTCGTCTTTAATGAGCAAGGTTGTTTCTTCACGTGTTAATAAATGATTTGAGCCAATGTTTGATTTAGCGTGACGCCGCCGTTTAACGCGGTATCCAGGTCTGCCAAAGGTGACTGAAATATCCATGCCGTGTATACCGAGCTCTGGCACGTATTTGGTGCCGGGTATTTCTATGTGTTCTTTAATTCCAAAGGAGAAGTTGCCGTAATTATCAAAATGGTCTCTGGAAAGTTTGTTGTCAATGGCTTGTAAGGCCTTATTGAGAAAAATTCTAGCTTTTTCCCCTCTAAGAGTTACGAGACAAGCGATAGGTTCCCCTTTTCTGATGCCAAAATCCCGTATAGTTTTTTTGGCTTTTCGCTTACAAGGCCTCTGTTGCGTCAGTTGTTCAAGAACCTTTGCCGCCCTTTCAAGAGGCTCTCCAGACTTTCCCACAGACATGTTAACTGTTACCTTTTCAATTCTAGGTTTGAGCATGAGATTTCTTTGCCATCTTTTGCGAATCTCCTCATCAGACAAATCATGAGACCTCCGGCAAAGAGATTGAAGACTCAGCGTCACCGGTGACGAAGACAAAATCAAGGGTCGTTTGAAAACGTTTTCCTTCAACATCCTCTGTTGTAACGAGTAGTTTTCTCCGCTTTTGAGCCAGCCTTTCTTCAATATCAACGATCTTACCATGCCTACCTACGTTTTTGCCTCCAACAATTATCGCAGGAGCGCCTTCAACAAATTTCATGTGTCCAACAACTTCTTGATCAGGAACACTTATCTTCAAGGTGTCCATTGTACGATAAACGTCTTCTTCAGGTTTTTTAGGGTCCTTCACCCGAATCAGTATGTTTCTTCCATCATGGAGATTAAGTTGAACGTGCCCCCCGCTAACGATTGTTTTGTTTTCAATTCGACAGAGTTTGAATCCTACTTCATCCTTTTCAATGGGATGAAGAGTAAGTCCCTTCTCAGAGGGCAGAATTCGATAAATCCTCTCCACTTCTGGTATAGAGATGACATCCATCAAGCCTGTTGAAAACCGTTCATCCCGCTGAACTTTTCCATCCACCATTATCTTCCCTTGAGAAACTATTGTCTTAGCTTCCTTCAGCGTCTTGGCGAGGCCAAATATGTCGCGGATGATAAGCGCAAGTGGTAAACAGCTGGATGTGGGGTGGGGTCCAGGCTTGGGTTTAACAGTCCAAACGAATTCTTTTCGATGTATGGGCCAGAATTTTGGTGCTGGTTTTCGCTTTAAGTGTTTTTTTCCGCCTTTTTTCCCCAAATTTATTCTCCTCCTGATTTCGCGGTGGTTGTTTTACGTGTCTTCTTTTTTCTTTTCCGCTTCTTTTTAGGGGGTTCTGATTCTGCTTCTTCTATGGGCTTTTCTTTAGCTAATTCAGCTTTTTCGCTTACGCCACCCTTTCGCTTTAATATCTCCTTACGCCATTTGTCATCAAGTTTGAGATGAGTAATCATAACTTTAGATGGGTGAATTGGAATAAGCACGGGGCTTCCATCAACCTTCTCCATACTTACTCCTTCAACAAAGATTCTGTACTTTCTTCGGTCAACCCTGTTGATTTTTCCCTCAAATCCCTTATAATCTCCCCTCATAACCCGAACCGTATCGCCGGTTCTCACCGGAACCGAGTTGGTGTTATGAGATGACTTTAAAGCGGACGAAAGCGGCGCTGAAAATCGTCTGTATCTGTTATGTTGTGGGGCTTGATACATTTTTTTCCGTTGCTTTCTTGGCTGGGTTATTTTCACTGTTTCTTCCTCCTATACAATGATGCTTGCAGCGCTCGCTATCCGAGGCCATCGTTCAGCAGCTTCCTTTGCTACTGGTCCTCGAGCCTCTGAACCTCGCATTTCGCCTTCAGGGGTCATTATGACGGCTGCGTTGTCTTCAAATTGAATCCATGTTCCATCGGCACGTCGATAGGGCTTTCTCTGTCGAACCACAACTGCTTTAAAAATTTTCTTTCTCATGTCAGGCGTTCCTTTCCTCACCGAAACAACAATCATTTCTCCAACAGTCGCTGAGGGAACACGTCTTAATCGTCCTTTGTATCCAAGTACTTGAATAATTCTTAATGCTCTAGCCCCGGAGTTGTCAGTGCATTTGATGATAGAACCAACAGGCAAGCCTCTTGAAGTCTTGTGCTTCTGCCCGATCATTCCTCTGCTGACCAAGGCACGGGTCTTAGCTCTTGCCGCCACCCCGTTTTTCCTCCTGTTTTTCCACTATTGTAAAGGAGACAGTTTTGCTCACGGGACGACATTCCGCTATCTTCACCCAGTCGCCTTCTTTGGCGTTTATGCATGGTGGGTTGTGAACGGCTATGTGACCGTGTCTCCGCTCGTAGCGCTTGAACTTTGGTATGTAGTGTAGATAGTCACGTCGCACAACAGCGGTTTTTTCCATCTTAGAGCTGATGACTGTTCCTTCTAACACACGTCCTCTGATGGATAAAGTTCCGTGAAATGGACAGTTCTGATCATCGCAGGTTTTTTTTGGTTTTTTCAAAGAAAGACCGCTCATTCACCATCGTCTCCTAAGCCGCTTTTTGATTCTGTCTTCAGGTCGTCCCCCAATGGCTTTTCCGTTGATCTCTACAACTGTCCCGTCAGATAAGGTGAAATGAAAAATAGCTATTTTTTTCATGATGGTCTTATTCTTGCTTTTATGTGTTATCACGAGGGTGCTGTGAGTTTCGTTGACCACGTTACCCTCAATACCCACGTAGTTAGGGTTAGAACTTTTAACAACCTTGGCGTTGAGTCCAATGAACTCATGTTGGAGGATGGCTGGCGTGACTTTCACTTTTTCTCCTCCCCTGCTCGACCTTCTTCATTTTCTATGGTGAGAATGCGGGCAATTGCCTTGCGGAGTTCTCGCACTCGGGCGGGATTATCTACAGCTCCACCCGCTTTGACCATTGTTTTCAGCCGTAGAAGCTCGGTTCGTAGTTCCATAACTTTTTTTTCGCGGTCTTCAAAAGACATTTCTCGAATGTCCTTTAGTCTAATGATTGGCATGTTATTTCTTTGCCTCCGTAGCTTTTGTGGGTTCTTTGGTCTTTTTGGTCTTGACCTTTTTCGTCTTTTTGGTTTTTTTCTTCGCCTTGGTCTTTTTGGTCTCTTTCGTCTTTTTCGTTTCTTTGGTCTTTTCCGTCTCTTTTGTCTCTTTAACCTCTTTAGCTGGCTCAGGTTCCTTAACCTCTGCGACTTCTACGGTTTCTGTAGTCACTGTTTCAGTTGTCTCTGCAATTTTCGCCGTCTCTGTCTCTGCCGCTTCGGTTACTTCTTCTGGAACTTCAAGTATCTGCACTTGATCAGGAAACTTTGCGTCTGGAGGTATTATTCGCACTTTTACTCCAGATACGCCTGCTTTCAGTTGGACATGTATCTCCGCTTTTCTCAAGTATTTCGTTACTGGTTCTCCGCTTTTGGGTAGATAACCCGCACGAAACTTTTCGTATCGAGCCCGATCTGTTCTCAGTTTTCCACTGATGATAATCTCGGCGCCTAGTGCTCCTGCCTCCATGATTCGGTTTAACGCCCAAAAGCCAGCTCTTCGATAGTGAACACCTCGCTTCAAGGCTGAGGATACGCGTGCCGCTATAACATATGCGTTGAGTTCTGGAATTTCCATTTCAGCCACAGAAATTTGGGGGTTGGGCAGCTGGAACTTTTCTTCCAGATCTACTGCGAGTCGCTTTATAGTTTCTCCGCCTCGTCCAATGACTATACCTGGACGCATAACATATATGACTATGTGAGTGCCAAGCGGGGTTTTAGTGATGTCCACCCCGCCATAACCAGCTCTTTCAAATTCGTTCCGCAAAAATTCGTCGATTTCAGCCTTTTTCACCGATTCCTCTATAAAATGTCTGACTACGGACACTAGGCTTCCCCCATCTGTTCCAGAATCAATTCTACGTGGCATGTTGTTTCGAACCGAGGTGAAGAGCGACCGAAAGCTCGTTGAATATATCTTTTAATTTTCATGCCTGGATACGCGGATGCGTGAGTGATTTTAAGTCTTTCTATGTCCAGACCTTTATATTCGGCGTTTGCCTCTGCGCTCTCTAATACCTTTAAGACCTTTTGAGCGGCTTTGACTGGATATCTGCCTGCGTAGGCCTTCTGCAATCCGCGTCGGTGTCCCGCCTTTTTCTTGTGTCGGCGGAAGGGAACTGGCTTCTTTTTTAGTATAACTTGGTTGAGAAAGTGTTTGGCTTGGTCCAGTTTCATCCCATTTATGGTGTTGCATACTTCTCTAGTTGCTTTAGGGGATACTCTGAGCTCGCGTCCGCTGGCTTTTGCGGTTCTTTCAAAGTCTAGATCCAATACGGAATATCCCCATTTCGGCATGTGAATTCACCAATTTGCAAATCAACTGAAGTATGGGAGCTTATATGCTTTTTTATCTTAAAAGGTATCTTGCCGTTACGCTATTTACTTTATGAATTCATCGACTTAGCTTAAAAAATCGAAGTCCTTTTTCACATGGCTTTCACAAAATCTGCGCTGCTTTTTAGAGAATATTTTGCTCTAAAACTTTGACTATCCTTTTTGCGGCTGCGCCATCTCCGTACGGTGAGACTTTTGGAAGCTCCTTTTTCTCATGTAGGATGTATTCTATGGCTGTCAGAATCTTTTCTTTTTCCACGCTAATCACCTTCGCAAAACCCGCTTCAACCGCCTCCGGCCTCTCAGTAGAAAGCCGAATCACTAACACAGGTTTTCTCATTGGAGGCGCTGTTGCCTCTTCCTGTATTCCTCCAGAATCAGTTAACATCATCTCGCAGTTTTTCATGAGCACCATGAAGTCGAAGTAGCCTAGGGGCGGGAAAATCTGCACGTTTTCAGAGGAGGAAAACTTTCTCCACATCCTCTGTTGGCGCAGTCGCTTCTTGGTTCTCGGGTGAACGGGATATACGATGGGTATGGGCGCTTCGGTGAAGGCTTCAACAAAATTCTTGAGCACAGTTGGGTCGTCAACGTTTTCAGCTCGGTGGGCTGTTACAAGCGCAAACTTTTCGAATTTTATCTTCTCTAGTATGTTGGATTTTCTCTCTGCCATAGGAAGATGTTGTATCACGGCGTCGATAACCGTGTTTCCAGTCACGTAGATTTTGCCCCAGACGCTTTCTTTCTCCAAGTTTTTTCGAGCGTTTTCGGTGGGGGCAAACATGTAGGTGGAAATGTGATCCACCAAGCGTCTGTTATGTTCTTCTGGCATGCGCAAGTCGAAGCTTCTCAGCCCAGCTTCTACATGACCAACGGGAACGTTAAGTTTTACGGCTGCAAGGGCAGAGGCTAAGACTCCGTTGGTGTCGCCTTCCACTAGCACTATCTTCGGCTTAGCCTTCTTGATAACTCTTTCAACAAGCGTCAAAATTCTTCCCGTCTGCAAGCCGGGTGAGTAAGCTTTAACCTTAAAGCCGTATTCCGGCTCTGGCAACTCCAGTTCCTCGATGAATTGCTGAGACATCTCATAGTCGTAATGTTGTCCACAGTGAACAAAGGTGTAGGGTATGGAGTCTTCTTCTAAAGCTCTGATTATGGGGGCCATCTTGACGATTTCCGGTCGAGTGCCCACGATGACCATGTAGTCATTAACGATGATGCATCACCTTCCCTTCATTTTCTCATTGCCCAACATAAAATTCATGTGTAGTTTTTAGTGCTTTCCAGTACATATCCGTGTTTCCTATGTCTATTCTTTTCTCTTCCCTGCGCAGTTCCACGGCGTAGACCTTGCCTCCTCTGTTTATTAAGGATTGTATGGCGGGGATCAGTGACACTTCACCGCTCTTCTCGTTTGGTTTCACCTTCTTAATTTCAGGGTAAATATTAGGCTTAAACATGTACGCTGTGACGTCGGATATGTTTGAGGGCGGAATCTTGGGCTGATAGACAATAGTTTTCACTTCATGCAGTCCTTCTGATACTTGTTTGCCCGCTATAACCCCATAGATGGTTGGGTCTTTCACCCTTGCGGCGAGGAAAGCTGCGTCTGCGTTTCGCTCCCTAAAAACTTTCATCAGTCTTTTCAGGTGGCTGTTTCCGTCTTTAGACAGGATTAGGTCATCTCCCATGTGGAGTAGGAAGGACTCGTTGCCGGTGAAGTTTTTTACTCTGCGAACTGCGTCTCCGGTGCCTCTTGGTTTCGGTTGGTTTGTAAACACTATGGTGGAGTTGTTTACTTTGTTGTAGAATTGCTGCAGCTCGTCAGCTTGCTCTGGCTTGTTTGTTTCTTTAAGGTATCTTATGAAGTTTCGGTCGGGTGTGAAATGGTTTTTTACGGCTCTTTTAACCCTATTACTCACCACGAAGCAGGATTCTCTGAATCCCACATTGTATAGCTGTTCGAAGACCACTTGTAACACTGGTTTTACGCATGGCTTCTTGTTTTTTCCCAATGCGAATATGGGGAGCAACACTTTTGGGGTTTCTTTGGTTGCGGGCAGGAGTCGTGTTCCTAAGCCTGCTGTTAAGATTACTGCCTTCAACATCACAACCTCTTGCTTCAGCTTAGTTTGACTGAACATAGAATTTAGGTTTTCTTAACCTACAATCTATGTTCTCAACATCAAATAGGTTTAACACTTCTTTTTCCCCTTTATGGTAAACATCCAAACTTGTAGTTGTAGAACTGTAATATATATCTCTGACTTCGTGAAAAATGTGATAGGAAAATAGCAGAACCAAAAGAACTAATAGAATTTTGGAAGAGAAATTGCTTGAAATAATCAGCTGTAAACACTTCTTCAGTTGTTCAATTGAGTTCCTTAGAACGCTTTGAAACGTTTTCTTGTGTACATGTGATTCTCGGCTTTACGAAAGCGTTGATATGTGCATGCATATCTCTTGAGAGTATTATTTGAGTCGGGTTCTGAACGTGACTGGTTACTACTAATTCAGACTCCAATTTCATACAACTTAAATTCGGCAATCCCCAGAACAGTTACCGTACCCGTGGAAAACATGAGTGTAACTGCCGCGAAACCTGAGAGCAGAATAGGTGAGGAAACGGAAAAGTTAGAGGATTTGTTGCCTAAAGTAATAGATGAAGCATTGCAGTATGTTTTCAAAGAAGATGGCGGTAAGGTCATTCGTAATTTTATCGGGAACAGTTGTCATTTGAAGCGAGAAGAGATTGCTGAGAAACCTGAGGTTTTTTCTGATGGTTTAGAGAAGATTCTTGGTTCAGGGGCACGGGTGATAGAGAATTTGATTCTTAAGAGTTTGTACCGTAAACTTGGGTTGGAATTTGGGGAGAAGAGAGGTTACGAGTTTTCAGATTACATAAAGGAGTTAAAGAAAAG
>DAOVGL010000054.1 GCA_030672415.1 Candidatus Bathyarchaeota archaeon | reverse complement strand
AGTGTATTGAACCAAAACCTTTATATTTAATGTTACGCCGCCAAATAAAGGCGAACTGAAATGGGGTATCGCTTTATTGAACGCCTTTCCTGAGAAAATACGTATTTTTGACACCACTTTGAGAGATGGAGAACAAACTCCTGGAGTTTCTTTAACCCCTGAAAACAAGCTTAGAATTGCCAAAAGCTTAGACAAGCTTGGAGTAGACGTTATTGAAGCTGGCTTCGCCGCGGTTTCTAAGGGAGAAATGGAAGCAGTAAAACTCATCGCCAACGAAGGACTCAAAGCAGAAGTCTGTTGCTTCGTTAGGGGAGTAAAGAAAGACATAGATATTGCATTAAAATGTGACGCTCAAAGCGTACATCTGGTTATTCCCACCTCAGACATACACCTTCAATACAAATTGAAGAAAACCCGAGAGGATGTCCTAAAACTCGCAGAAGAATCCGTTCAATACGCCAAAGACCACGGCCTCATCGTTGAACTCTCAGCTGAAGACGCCACCAGAACCGAATTCAACTTCATCAAAGAATTTTTTGCTAAAGGAATTTCCGTAGGCGCGGACAGAATTTGTCCATGTGACACAGTTGGGGTTTTGACTCCTGAAAAATCTTACAAATTCTTCTCAGACCTGAGGAAAGCCTTTAAAGACATAATCATTAGCGCTCACTGCCACGATGATTTTGGAATGGGTGTAGCAAATTCTATAGCCTCCTTGAGGGCTGGTGCCAACCAAGTTCATGCAACAATCAATGGGTTGGGAGAGAGAGCTGGAAACGCTGCCCTAGAAGAAATTGCTGTTGCTCTGAAGCTTATTTACGGCGTGGAGCTGCCGATAAAAACTGAACTCTTATACCACACATCAACGTTGGTGGCTCGACTAACCGGAGTTCCGGTCCAACCAAACAAGGCGATTGTAGGCGAAAACGCCTTTACCCACGAGGCAGGCATCCATACACACGCTATACTGTCGCATCCATCAACATATGAGCCGATCTCTCCTGAACTGGTGGGGGTCACCAGGCGAATAGTGGCTGGCAAACACTCAGGTTCTCATGGCATCAAGTCATCCTTAGAAAAGATGGGATTGCATCCAACTGGTGAACAGCTCAAAGAGGTTTCCATGCGGGTGAAAAACTTAGGAGATAAAGGCAAGAAAGTCACCGATGCTGATCTAATGGCGGTCGCAGAGGCTGTTATGGGTTTACCTCAAGCTCGTCCAATAAAGCTTGAGGAACTAACCGTTGTCACTGGAGACCGAGTTACCTCAACCGCATCGGTGCGACTTAAACTTAACAATAAAGTGGTCTCAGAAGCAGCCACTGGAGTGGGCCCAGTAGACGCCGCAATAAACGCTGTGAGGAAAGCTGTTCTAGTCGTTGAGCCCATTCATCTAGTGCAGTATCACGTCAAAGCTATCACAGGCGGCACCGATGCCATGGTAGAAGTGATCGTTCATTTACGTAAAGGAGACAGAACAGCGACAGCCATGGGAGTTCGAGAAGACATAGTTATGGCGAGCATTGAAGCTGTAATTAGCGGCATGAATGTGTTGATGACCGACTACAACAAACGTGGCGATAAGCCAGCAGAGAAATCGTGACAGAATAAGATTTAAAGCCAAAACGTTTTTAAGTTAAAATCCAGTGTGATGAAGGAGAATCCGTTCCGATGGAGGACAAAAAACGTGAGGGATCACTTCCTCGTACATTAGCTTTCCCAAATTTTTCTCTAGAAAAGTTAGTGAACGGACTGTCGCACGGTTTTGTTTCAAATTTCTATATAAACATCGTTATGGTTACATAATATGCCTTAAAGGAGGAACATGAGAAATGACCAAAATGTCAGGTGCTCAAGCCGTTATAGAAGCACTGAAGCGGCAAAAAGTAGAAGCGATTTTCGGTATAGTTGGAGGAGCTGTCCTTCCAATATACGATGTTCTATACGAAACTCCCGAGATAAGACACATCCTTGCTCGACATGAACAGTGTGCAGCTCACGCAGCCGACGGATACGCCCGTGCAAGCGGACGACCAGGAGTCTGCATGGCCACGTCAGGGCCAGGAGCAACAAACTTAGTCACTGGTATTGCTAACGCCTACATGGACTCTTCACCTGTCATCGCTTTAACAGGTCAAGTCAACGCCTTTGCCGTTAACTCATCTTATATAATAGGCAAAGACGCCTTCCAAGAAGCAGACATAATCGGAATCACCACTCCAATCACAAAATACAACTATCAACCGAAGAAAGCTTCGGAAATCCCGAGAATAATGAAAGAAGCCTTTCACATAGCTACAACGGGCAGACCTGGGCCAGTCTTGATTGACCTTCCCAAGAATGTGCAGACGGAAACTGCTGAAATGAAGTTTACGGATAATGTTGAACTTCGAGGCTACAAACCTAAGACAAGTCCTCATCCACTTCAGGTCAAAAAAGCCGTTGAACTCCTCCTCAAAGCTGAGCGTCCTATAATTCTGGCTGGTGGAGGAGTAATCGCATCAAATGCCTCCTCAGAGCTTTTGGCACTGGCTGAACTCTTGATGGCACCGGTAGCAACTCCTCTCATGGGAAAAGGATGCTTCCCAGAAAACCATCCCCTGTCTCTAGGAGACATGGGCATGCATGGAACTCTTGCTGCAAACAAGCTGATCTTAGAGGCTGACGTTCTTTTAGCGGTGGGAACAAGGTTCTCAGACAGAACCACTGGAAAACTGGACGAGTTTTGTTCCGACGCAAAAATTATTCACATCGACATAGACTCGGCCGAAATCGGGAAAAACGTAGACGTTGACGTACCAATCGTAGCTGACGCAAAAAAAACCCTCAAGGCGATCTACCAATTGCTGATCAGCAAGTTACAGAAGAAAGAGAGCTCTCAATGGTCTAAGAGAGTTCAAGAATTCAAAGAGCAGTTCAAAGACGAGATATCTGGCAGTGAAAAAGACTTGAAACCTCTGCGGCTGATGAAGGAGCTTCGAAAAATCTTGCCTAATGATGCCATCGTAGCAACCGAGGTTGGGCTAAACCAGATGTGGGCAGCTCTTTATTTCATGGCGTACAAACCTAGAACTTTCATCAGCTCAGGCGGACTCGGAACCATGGGCTTCGGCTTCCCTGCATCCATCGGGGCTAAAGTTGCCTGTCCTGACAGGCCAGTGGTGGACGTAGCTGGCGACGGAAGCTTCATAATGACTTCACAAGACCTCGCCTGCTCAGTTATGGAGAAGATTCCGGTCACGGTTATAGTGCTGAATAACTCCGTGCTTGGAATGGTTGCCCAGTGGCAGAGACTCTTCTATGGTAGGAGATATTCTGCAGTGGATCTAGGAAACGTTCCAGACTTTGTTAAATTAGCAGAAGCCTACGGTGCAAAGGGCACCCGCGTTGGCTCGCTTAAAGAGTTTTCGAAGGCTGTGAAAAAAGCGATAAAGAGCGAGGTTACCACAGTCATAGACGTTCCAATTTCGCCTGAGGAAAACGTGTTTCCGATGATTCCTGCTGGGGCAGGTCTTAAAGGCATGATTGAAAGTGAGGGGGAATTGTAGAAAATGGATAAAAAAAACACTATAATAGCAGCTATCGTTGAACACAAGCCAGGTGTACTCTACAACGTTGCAAACATGTTTAGACGCAGAAACTTCAACATAGAAAGCATCTCAGTGGGACCTACAGAGCAGAGCGACCTCGCTAGAATGACCATAACCGTCAAGGGAGACGAAAAACTCATCGAACAAATGATCAAACAACTGAACAAGCTGATAGATGTGATTAAGGTAAGTAGACTGGAGCCAACCAGCATCGTTAGCCGAGAGATGGCTCTCGTCAAAATAACCACTCCCGGCGCCAAAACCAGATCAGACATCATCAACTACGCTGACATTTTCAGAGCCCGCGTAGTAGACGTTTCATCCGAATCCTTAATGGTGGAGATCACAGGCGACTCAAATAAGATAGACGCCTTCATCGACCTTATGAAACCCTTTGGAGTAAAAGAAGTAGCTAGAACGGGCATAACCGCCCTCTCCCGAGGAGTAAAATCAGTTAGGATAGAGGAATAAAGAGGTGAATTGAAATTGGTGAAAGTATACTATGACACGGACGTTAGCCTAGAACCGTTGAAAAAGAAAACCATCGCAGTGATAGGTTACGGCAGCCAAGGACACGCCCAAGCTCAAAACATGAGAGACTCTGGCTTAAACGTTATACTCGGTTTAAGACCTGAAGGCCCCTCGTGGAACAGAGCGAAAAACGGCGGCTTCAAAGTTTATCCGGTGTCAGAGGCAGCAGAGAAAGGCGACATCGTTCACATTTTGATTCCAGACCCAGCGCAAGCTGCTGTTTACAAAAACCTTATTGCCCCACATATGAAAAGCGGAAAGACTTTGGGTTTTGCCCACGGTTTCAACATCCACTATAAACAAGTCGTCCCCTCAAACCATGTCGATGTCATAATGCTTGCTCCGAAAGGACCTGGACACATGGTTAGAGAGACATACCTCAACGGCTTCGGAGTGCCAGCCCTGATTGCAGTTCATCAAAACTCTTCTGGACAAGCAAAGAATAACGCTCTTGCCATGGCTAAGGGCGTTGGGTGCACTCGTGCCGGCGTCCTAGAGACAACGTTCAGGGAAGAAACTGAAAGCGACTTGATTGGTGAACAAACAGTGCTGGTCGGCGGATTGATGGAGCTTATCAAAAAAGGCTTTGAAGTTCTTGTTGAAGCTGGATATCAGCCGGAACTGGCCTACTTTGAGGCTTGTAATGAGGCGAAGTTGATAATGGATCTAATCTATCAGAGAGGCCTCATAGGGATGCTCAGAGGAGTTTCAGACACTGCCAAGTATGGAGGCTTAACTGTTGGATCCAAAGTTATTGATGACCATGTGAAGGAAAACATGAGAAAAGCGGTTAAGTTGGTTCAAAGCGGCAAGTTCGCTGAAGAATGGATAAAAGAGGGCAAAGAAGGCTTCAAAACCCTAAATACTTTAATGAAAGAAATCGAGGAACATCAAATCGAGAAAGTAGGCAAATTCATCAGAAAAACAGCTGGAATCGAGAAGTAACTAGAACAAAAGTTGAAGCGCACCATGAACATCACTGAAAAAATCTTAGCCAAGACTTCTGGAAAAAAAGAAGTTAGCCCCGAGGAAATTGTGGAAGCCAAAGTCGACATGGCAATGATGCACGATCTAACTGGTCCATTAACCGTTGAGTCTTTTCAAAAAATCGGAGTAAAAAAAGTCTGGAACAACAAGCGAATAGTCATCATACTGGACCATCAGGTTCCAGCAGAATCTGTTAGATCAGCTGAACTACATGAGATGATGAGGAATTTTGCGAAGGAGCAGCAAATAGATAACTTCTACGATGTTGGGAAGGGCGGAATATGTCATCAAGTTATGCCTGAGAAAGGATACGTCCGACCAGGCAACCTAATCGTAGGCGCAGACTCTCACACATGCACCTATGGCGCCCTCGGAGCCTTTGCAACAGGCATCGGATCAACAGAGATGGCTGCTGTCTTAACAACTGGCACTCTCTGGTTCAAGGTACCAAGCGTCATCAAAATAAGCATAGCTGGAAGTTTTCAGAAGTTTGTTACCCCAAAAGATCTAATCTTACATATAATTGGTCAAATGAAAGCTGATGGAGCCATCTACAAAGGAGTTGAATTTGCTGGTCCTACAGTGCGGAACATGAGTGTTGACGGCCGATTGACCATGTGCAACATGGTTGTTGAAATGGGCGCTAAAAACGGCATCATTGAGCCAGATGAAACAACGTTAAACTACGTTAAGAGCAGAACCAACGAACCCTTTAATTCCGTAAAAAGCGATTCTGACGCCACGTACGAAGATGTTCTGAACCTAGACATCACAGACCTGGAACCACAAGTTTCCTGCTCTCCATCAGTGGACAACGTTAAGCCAATATCCGAACTAGAGGAGGTATCCATAGACCAAGCGTTTCTCGGCTCCTGCACCAACGGACGCCTAGAAGACCTGCGACTGGCAGCTGAAGTTATGAAGGGGAGAAAGATAAAAGAAGGAGTAAGAATGATAGTGATTCCCGCCTCCCAAGAAGTGTACCACCAAGCATTAAGGGAGGAACTTTTCGAAATATTTGCGAAAGCCGGAGCTTATGTTAGTAGCTCCACGTGTGGACCGTGCCTCGGCGGACACATGGGGCTTCTAGCGCCTGGAGAGATCTGCATAAGCGCTTCCAACAGAAACTTCATTGGAAGGATGGGAAGTCCCAAAGCCCATGTGTATTTAGCTTCTCCCATAACTGTTGCCGCTTCAGCTTTAACCGGCAAAATCACTGATCCCCGATCACTGGAGGACTAAACTAATGATCACTGGAAAAGCAATAAAGTTCGGAGACAACATAGACACCGATGTTATTTTACCGGGAAAACATCTTGTTCTAACAGATCCAGTGGAATTGGCCAAACATGCTATGGCAGGATTAGATCCAACTTTTCCCCAGAAAGCTCAGAACGGCGCAGTCATCGCTGCTGGAAGAAACTTTGGCTGCGGCTCCAGCAGAGAACAGGCGCCAATAGCATTGAAACACGCTGGCGTCAAATGCGTACTTGCAGAGTCTTTTGCCCGCATTTTTTACAGAAACGCCATAAACATCGGCTTGCCAGTGCTTGAATGCCCTGGAGTTTCAAGCAAAGTTGGAGACGGCGACGAGTTAGCAGTGAACTTAGAGGCTGGGATGATTGAAAATCGGTCGAAGAACTCAACCTTTCAGGCAACTAAGCTTCCAGCGTTTATTATGGAAATACTGAATGATGGAGGCTTAATAGAACATTTGAGGAAGAACTTGAAATGACCGGTTATCAGATAGCTCTAATTAAAGGCGACGGAATTGGACCCGAACTCACTGAAACAACATTGAAGGTTCTGGAAGCCGTTCAAAACAAGTTTAATTTGAACTTAAACATTGTTGAGGTGGAGGCTGGCGATAAGTGCTTCAAAAAGAGAGGTGTAGCCCTTCCAGAAGACACAGTGGAGACCATAAAGAGTTCTGATGTATGCTTGAAGGGGCCGGTAGGCGAAACAGCAGCTGACGTCATCGTTAAGTTGAGGCTTATGTTTGATTTGTACGCTAACATTCGGCCAGTAAAGGCTTATCCCTCAGTTCCCTCCATGAGATCTGACATAGACTTCATATTCGTGAGGGAGAACACGGAAGGCGTTTACAGGGGCTTAGAATTCTTTATGAGCCCCGACGTCACTGTTTGCTTGAGAGTAATAACGAGGAAGGGAAGCGAACGAATAGCGAAGAAAGCCTTTGAGGTGGCCAGAAGACGAAACAAAAAGAAGAGAGTCACATCAGTTCACAAAGCAAACGTTATGAGAATAACATGCGGTCTCTTCGCAGAAACTTGCAGAAAAATAGCCAAACAGTATCCAGACATAACCTTTGACGAACAATACGTTGACGCCACCGCCATGCGCATAATTAAGGCGCCACAAGACTTCGACGTCATTGTGACCACCAACATGTTTGGCGACATCCTCTCAGACGAAGCGGCTCAGCTTGTCGGAGGCCTAGGCATGGCTCCAGGAGCAAATATTGGAGATGATTTTGCTCTGTTTGAGCCGGTTCACGGTTCTGCTCCAAGCAGAGTTGGAAAACACACGGCTAACCCATGCTCCATGATTCTCGCCTCAAAGATGATGTTTGACTGGCTAGGTGAACAACACGATGATTCTAAATGTGTAGCCGCGGCTGAAGCAATAGAAAACGCCGTAGTTGCAACACTGAATAAAGGAGTAACTATTCCAGATTTTGGTGGAAAAGCCAAAACCATGGAAGTGGGAGAGGCTATTGCGGAAGAAATCATGGGGAAAAGTTTGGGATAATGAAAATGTCATTTGGAGGATGAAAGTTTGAAATCTAAAAACGCAAAGCGCATTCAGATATTTGACACTACCCTTAGAGATGGGGAGCAGACTCCAGGCGTGGCTTTAACTCCTGAGGAGAAAATAGAGATAGCCCATCAACTCGACAAGTTAGGTGTAGACGTGATTGAAGCTGGCACTCCAATAACTTCGAGGGGCGAGAGGGAGGCGGTTAAGGAAATAGCTAAAATCGGATTGAACGCAGAGATATGCGGTTTAGCCCGCACCATTAAAGAGGACATTGACGCGGCTATCGAATGTAATGTTGATTCGGTTCACATTTTCATCTCAACCTCAGAGGTTCAGATGAAACATGCTTTGGGCATGAAACCTGAACAGGTTTTAGCGAGAGCTGTAGAATCTGTGGAATACATCAAAGACCGCGGGTTGATATGTGAGTTTTCACCCATGGATGCTACCCGAACAGACTTGGACTTCCTAAAGAGAATATGTAGCGCCGCTGAAAAGGCTGGAGCCGACCGAATAAACATTCCTGACACTGTTGGAGTGATGACTCCAGTAACCATGCGTAAACTTATTGAGGGACTCAAGATCACGGTGAAAGTGCCCATTAGCGTGCATTGTCACAACGACTTCGGCATGGCTGTGGCGAACTCGTTGGCTGGAGTGGAGGGTGGAGCTTCCCAAGTGCATGTGGCTGTGAATGGGTTGGGTGAAAGAGCTGGGAACGCGGCTTTAGAGGAAGTTGTGGTGGCGCTTCACCTAATTCATAACTTGAAAACAGGGATAAACACCAAACTAATCTATGGAACTTCACAGTTAGTACGCAGATTAACAGGGATTCCAATTCAACCAAACAAGGCTATTGTTGGAGAAAACGCTTTTGTCCACAAATCTGGTATCCACACCCGTGGAGTTGCAGTTGTCCCCTCCACCTTTGAACCGATTAAGCCGGAGCTTGTGGGTAGAAGAAGGAGACTGGTAGCTGGTAAACACGCGGGCACTCGCGGCATCAAAACGGAACTGGAAGACGTAGGAATACACCCAAGTAATGAACAGTTAAAAGACATTGTTAGAAGAGTCAAGGAGCTGGGAGATAAGGGCAAAATCGTGACAGACACCGATTTGCTGGCTATAACCCGATCTGTTATGGGGAGGGTGGTCAAAGAAGAGAAAATCGTTGACCTAGTGGACTTGGCTGTGGTAACTGGAATCAACGTCATACCTACCGCCTCGGTGAAATTAGTGTTAGATGGGAAAGAGTACGTGGCTGCCGAAACCGGCTTGGGTCCCGTAGACGCCGCGATTAAGGCGATGCAAAAGCTCACTAGTAGCTTGGTGAACGTCCGATTGAAGGAGTATCGACTGGAGGCCCTAACCGGCGGGTCAGACGCCATAGCTGAAGTGATGATAAAGGTTGAGGACAAGGATGGAAACGTTATGTCAGCGAGGGCTGCTCGTGAAGACATTGTTATGGCCAGCGTTGAAGCAATGATAGATGGCATCAACAAAGTTTTGTTGAGAAGGCGGAGAAGAAAGTAAAAGCGTGGTGGTGCGGATGAAAGTTGCCTTTCAGGGTGAAATAGGAGCGTACAGTGAAAGTGCTGTTTACTCCTACTTTAACCCTTCAGTTCAAGTGAAACCCTGCAGAAACCTATCAGATGTTTTCGAAAGCGTGGAAAAGGGAGAAACTTTGTACGGAGTTGTTCCCATCGAAAACTCGATAGAAGGAAGCGTAAATCAAACCTACGACCTGTTTTTTACCCATGACCTCAAAGTGTGCGGCGAAACAATCCTCAAAATCGTTCATTGTCTCATAACCAATCCCAAAACAAGTTTAAACTCAATCAAAATTGTTTACTCCCATCCGCAAGCTCTAGCCCAGTGCAGAAGCTTCTTAGAAAGCTTAGGTTGCGACTTAATTCCCACCTACGACACTGCAGGTAGCGTAAAAATGATGAAGGAAAAGAAGCTGATGGAGGCTGGCGCAGTTGCCAGCGAAAGAGCGGCGAAAATCTATGGGATGAAAGTTTTAGTGAAGGGAATAGCGGATAACCCAAACAACTACACCAGATTCTTCGTTATATCCAAAAATGATTCGCCTCTTTCCGGTAAAGACAAAACGTCCATCATCTTTTCCCTTAAAGACCGATCAGGAGCGTTATATCATGCTCTTGAAGAGTTTGCCGTGAGGAACATAAACCTAACGAAAATCGAGTCAAGACCGACCAAACAAGAGCCTTGGGAATACAATTTCTACTTGGATTTTGAAGGCCATAGAAATGAGGAAAGATGTCAAGAAGCGTTGAAAGCTATTGAAAAGAAGTCAGCTTTCTTAAAGGTTCTCGGTTCCTACCCGCGAGCAGCTAAAACCTTTTAGACCAAAACATGAAAATGACTGTTCGCCACAAGTAAACTTTAGAAAAAGAATCGCTTAAGCTAAGGTGTTTATGAATGGCAACCGACTTCGCCGTAATCACTGCCACTGGTAAAGATAAACCTGGGTTAATCGCGGAGATAACCGACGTGATAGCTCGTGCAAACGTAAACATCCTTGATATTGAAGCTTTTAGCATGAGGGGGCTCTTCGCCATTTTCATGATAGTGGGTTGTCGTGCCGCTGTTATATCTGTTGAAGCCCTTAAAGCTCAATTGATAGATATTGGAAGTGAAATAGGCTTAGATGTAACCTTGGAATCATACGTTGCGGGTAGACAAAAGGGTGAAAAGAAACCTGTGTTACTGACTACTATTGGAAAAGACCGACCCGGCATCGTTGCAAGAGTTTCAAAGTTTTTGTCTGAGAAAAAAGTGAACATAGAGAGGATAAGGATGATTGCTTCTGGAGAGCTAAACGCCATGGAAATCTTAACAGACATCAGCGACCTCTCCTCTAACTTTGAAGATTTCAGAAGCGGACTTGAAGATGCATGTAGCGAAGTTGGGCAAGACGTGGTCGTTCAAGAAGAAGATGTGTTTCAAAGACCAAAGAGACTAATAGTCTTCGACGTAGACAGCACGCTAATCGACATTGAAGTCATCGATGAGCTTGCGAAAGCCGCGGGCGTGAGCGAGAAAGTAAAAGGGATCACACAAAAAGCAATGAACGGTGAAATTGATTTCAAACAAGCCCTGAGAGAACGTGCAATGTTGTTAAAAGGCTTGAAGACTGAGGTTCTCAAAACCATAGCGGACAACTTGGAAATAACGCCGAACGCGGAGGAACTGATAAGTACGCTCAAAATGTTAGGGTTTAAAACCGCCTTGGTCTCTGGAGGCTTCAAATACTTCGTTAACAGAATTAAAGAGAAACTTGGCATCAACTATGCGTATGCTAACAAACTCGTGATTAAAGATGGCGAGTTGACAGGTGAGGTGGAAAAACCAATAATCGACAGCAAACGGAAAGGCGAACTAATTCGCGAATTAGCTAAGAAAGAAAAACTGCTAGTAGAGGAAATCGTTGCGGTTGGAGACGGCGCCAACGACCGATTCATGCTCCAAAGTTCAGGTTTAGGAATAGCGCTTAACGCCAAAGACATCCTTAAAAAAGTGGCTGACGGCGTGATAACAAAGGAAAACCTAACAGGCATACTCTACTGCCTAGGAGCTCCAGAAAAGAAACTCAGAGAGGTTTTTCCTAAAAATTCTAAAAGAAAGACTACTTAGCTGCCATGAACAGTGGCATGAACAGTTCTCCTCTTTCTAAAAACCCGAAACCGCCCTTTTTCGCAGACTCTTCATCAAAACATTTCACATTATCAGCTTTAATGAGTGGAGAGCAGATTATAAACGGAACAGGATCCCTTGTATGAGTTTTAACCCTTATCGGTGTGGCGTGATCTGGCAAAACCGCGATTGTGCATTCCTGATCTAAACCTTTCATCAGTCTTCCAATCAGTCGTTTATCTAAATCTTCTATTGTCTTAATTTTTTGTTCGTAGTCCCCGAAGTGACCAGCTTCGTCTGGAGCCTCCACGTGAATCAAAACCATGTCATAATTTTTTAGAGCCTCAAGCGCATAGTCAGCTTTTCCTTCATAGTTTGTGTCGTAAAATCCAGTGGCGCCTGGAACGTTGATGACTTTCATTCCAGCGTTTATTCCTACGCCCTTAACTACATCAACCGCTGATATAACTGCCCCACTTATGCCATACCTTTCCTGTAATGTTGGTATGCTCAGTTTCTTGCCTTGACCCCAAGGCCAAATCATGTTTCCAGGTCTCTTGCCACGGCTAACTCTGTTGACATTCACTGGATGATTCTCTAAAATCTTTTTTGAACTCAAAATCATCTTGTTTAACGTAGCAACGGTGAATTCAGCTGCTGACGTCTTGGCTTTTGGTAAAGTCTCAGATATTTTAACGCCAATAGCATCATGGGGTGGAGTACACAAAACTTCATCTGAGTATGGCCCGTTCCTAAAAACCAACAGATGTCTGTAGCTGACGCCAGCGTAGAAATCAATTTCATTCGGTTTCCCAAGTTTCTCTCCTACATGTTTCATTAGCTCGGTGGCCTCTTCACTTGTTATGTGATCAGCAGAATAATCAACTAAAACATCATTTTCCTCTGTGATCAGGTTGCACCTGAAAGCTATGTCATCTTTGTCTAGGTGGACGCCTCTGCTGGCGGCTTCGAGGGGACCCCTACCCGTATACCATTTTTTAGGGTTGTATCCTAAAATAGAAAGGTTTGCAACGTCAGAGCCGGCTCCCATGTCTTCTGGAATCGTTTTTAAGGTTCCGCTACGTCCCTTAGCCGCAAGTTCGTCAATGTGGGGTTTGTTAGCAACCTGTAGAGGGGTTTTTCCGTTTAGGGCGTCAACTGGATAGTCAGCCATTCCGTCACCGATTATGAGTAGATATTTCATCTGAACTCACTAAGAACTTTTTTCAGGGGTGTTCAAAAACAAGAGAGGTTCTAACAATGTCTTTTTGCATATTTGACTGTTTCATCTATGCTTTGAAATCCATACTTAATTTCTTTAAAGCTTTGTCTCAGCGCCATCGTGTCCTCTCTCACGTCGTGGAGCGGTCTCTTCCCCTTTATCACATCCACCATCAAGCCGCATAAATGTTTGATGTCACTCTCTTTAAACCCTCTTCTAGTTACGTCTTGGAACCCAATTCTGAGCCCTGAAGGGTTTTCCTTGTCCTTTTGATCATCGTATGGCAGTAGATTCTTGTTAACGATGATGTTTGCTTCTTCGAGGTTTTCAGCTACCTTTTTGCCGCCACCATATTCTCGAACGTCCACAGCGATTTGATGCGATCTTGTGAATCCATTTTTTTCTCCTAAGACTTTCACTCCGTTTTCAAAAAGACACTCTCCTGCAACCCTCGCGTTTTTGACTGTTTGTTTTGCAAGTTCTACACCGAACACTTTCATTTCTAGCGCAGTTAACCCCATAGCGGGTAGTCTTGCCAAGTGGGTGTTTGATGTGGTTAACGGAAAAATGGAGCGTTGAACACTTTTTATTCCCACTTTCATTCTTTTATCTTCTAAATTTGCAATGACAACTCCCCCTTGGGGCCCTGGAAATGTTTTGTGGGTTGAAGCGGTTATGAAGTCTGCGCCTTCTTTGAGGGGGTTTTGAAATTGTCCGCCAGCTATTAATCCTAAAACATGTGCGCCATCATAAACAGTGTAGGCGCCAACTTCTCTGGCAACCTCACACAACTCCTTTAATGGATGGGGAAACAGAAATAGGCTTCCGCCAAACGTTATTATGCCCGGTTTCGCCTTTCTTATCACTTCCGCAGACTTGTCAGGGTCAATATTCATTTCATCCGTGTCATAGACATGGTTTATTGTTTCTAAACCTATAACTTCTCCAGCGAGACCTGTGTAGTCGTGGGAAATATGGGCTCCAGCGCTGAGAGGTGCAACAACCATCCCATTTCTTTTCGTGGCTGTAGACAGGCCTTTAAACGTGGCTAGGTTTGCATGTGTACCCGAAACCAGTCTCACGTCAACCCAGTTGCAGTTGAACAATTTTTTCATTAGGTCGGCTGTGCAGTTTTCAATTTTTGTGATGTATTTTTGTCCTTGATAATATCTTACTTTGATGTGTCCCTCTAGGTCGTTGTTGCCTTCAGCATATCTGGATTCCAGGTCTTGAGATAGGCTTAGCATTTCCTTTACTGCTGGGGATTTTAGTCCCTCACTGGCTATCAGGTTGATGCACTCTGTGTCTCTGTATTTTTCGTGGTTTCTGCTTGCTTCAACCAGTTTCAGGGCTGTTTCGAATAAGTTTTGTTTCATCGAGCTTATCCCAACCGTTGATTTGATGATTTAGAATCTGAAGGGTGTTTTATCTTTTTCTCTCTATATGTTTTGTCGGCGCGTTTCTATGTGCACACTATGGGAAGTGCCAATTTTTGATCATTCTTTTGGGTGGGCTAACTTTTTCTTTTCCATATCGAAGAAACGGCTTTGCTAAATGTCTCTGAGACCTAGGAGATGTTATGTAAAGCTGTTCCTCGAGAGAACGCTTGTCCTCCACCTTTATCTTCTCTACGTTTCGGGAGCGAAAGCCACATTTCTTACATCTGAATCCTTTCCTCTTCCCCATAGACTCCATTCGTCTGTTGCATTGAGGACACTTGGGGTTGTGAAAGACAGTTTTGGGAGCCAACTTTAGAACCAGCATTTTTTCAAGGTTGATAGTGACTGGGCGCTTTGGCGATGCTGGTCGAACACCTCCATAGATTTCAATCTGATCATCCACAATCAGTTTTTCAGCTGCTTTTCGAAGGGTTCCTGTAGGTTCATACGCTGCGCAGTCTACTTGTCCGCTTCCATCTTTTATGGAGAAGATGACGTGTCTTCTCGGGATGATATGAGGTTTCTTATTCACAACTCCTTGAACAATCACCGGATTGAAGGGTTGTATCTCCTGGATGGAGACGACTTTCCTCAGATGTGCATCGGTTCCGTGGTTTGTGCGGAAGATGACCCACCGCTCAATGGCTTCCTGTGAACGAACAGTTTCGTGGGCTTGTCTAACGGCTTCTGCTTTTTCTCCTCTTATGCCGTATAGAATTGGGTCGGGTCCTCTGGGAGTGATGAGAATTCGCTTTTTCTCAGGATCAAAGTTGTTGAAGGTGAAAGGCGAAGTTTTCTCATCCATTTCCACAACAGATGAAGCTTGAATTCTTCTAGGTGTTCCAAGGTTTTGTGGTGTTCGGTAAGCTATAACCTCATAGGTGTGGTCGCCTTCCAAGGCTTCACCGATTGCGGCTAGCCCTCCTATGATGCCTCTCCCCTTCTTGAAGCCCACTGCCTCTGCCTTAAACGTTTTAACGAGTTTAACAGCTTCCTCCTTTCTTACGATGCCTTGTATAGCTTGTTTAGCGAAGGTTTTGAGTTCATTTGGTATGCGGTTGTGGAAAAGGAAAACGACGCCAGGGTCTGTGCCATCATAGTCAAGATCAGAGTTTTTCTCAACTGTGTCAACCACCATTCCCATGATTTCTTCTATGAGGTCTTCATTACATTGTATTCTTAGGCATAGGGCGCCGTTGCCACGAGTCTTCCAAGGAACATTGGGGTTGAGTCGAATGAGGTTAGGGTAGTCGATGAAGGAAACGCCTAGCTTGCACAGTTTTTCCACTAGAAGCGCAGATATGTAGGTTGTACATCCCATTCTCGGCGAGTCGGTGTCGTCAAACCCGATGTGCATCATAATCATAGGGTGTCCGCTCTTAACCATTATCAAGGAAACGTCTCATCACGAATAAGAACTTTCACCTAATGATGTGTTTGAGCGAAAATTCGTTTCATTAAAGCCCCTTATGATGGCTAGCAAACTTTGGAATCTTGAAATAAAAAAGGGAATGTGTGGTGGGTTATGGGTTCTCAACAACGATCATAGTCAAGGAGGACCGAACCTTGTTCAACCGCCGAATATGCCAAGTTACAATGTCCTTAAGCTTATCCATGGTATCCGCTTCAATCTTCGTTACAATGTCGTAAACGCCATAAACAATGTATGATTCTTTGACCCCCTCAACATCCTGTAATCCTTTCAGAACATCCTCCTCCGAACCAATCTCTGCATTAATCAACACGAAAGCCACGGGCATTCAATCATCTCCTTCGGCTTTATCATTAGCTTGTCACCCTAAATAATTTTCTATACTCGATTCTCCGCATTTAGTTTGTCTTTGCGCAGTTTTGTGTATTCTCGTTTTGCGATAGATGTACAATCCGTCAAACTCATCGACCTTTTCAAATCCTGCCTCGATTAGGGCGCGAGTTCCCTTAACGGTTTTTGCAACCATCTCGTTGTAAATTCGTCGCGCGCGCAACTTGACGACATCTACTTCGGCGCGCCCTAGCGAAGTGTAGTTCTGTTGAGCATAAGCACGATAACATTTATTAAATATTACTATATAATATATATTGCGTGCGCACGATGACTTATACATTTAAAGATGAAACCGAGAAGCTTCAGAACCTAAAAACCGAATTGGAGAATAGAATATCAGTTGTTGAAGCAGAACAAAGGACTTTGGAAGAGGAGATGAAACCCATTAGGCAAAAAGTCGCAATTCTGGAATTGAAGAAATCAGTAAGGAGAAGGCGAGATGAGCTTTCTGGTCTTCCCATTCAAAGAGCGAAACGGGAAGATAAATGAAAAAACCAAATGCACGCGCATAGGAGCACAATTGAGAAAAAAGGACGCACGCTATACAGAATCTGAAACTAACAAGACGCTAAAATACATAAATAACATAAACGCTCAAAAATATAAAACGAGATGCACCCAGAATGTCAGCTTACTTAAAAAGAGGAATAGTTGTCTGGATACTCGCCTTCCTAACCTTCATAGCAGCTTTGAACGCAGTCAACGCAATAATATTATGGGCTACTCAAGGCTTAAACTACACTTTCACACCACTAGAGCCATTTAACCGACTAATCAGCGGCTTAGAAGTAACAATTTACCTCTGGGTATCCACAGCGCTAACCTTCATCTTCCTAGGCTTCACCTGCGTAGCCGCATTCCGTAAACCACCCACGGACCCAGCTCTAATCAAAATGTTCGTTAAACTAGACGGGAACCTAACAGCTAACAGAAAGGCCCTAATTGACGGCTTAGAAGAAAACAGAGAAATGATTGGAAGCACACGAATGGACCTACTTGATAGACTGGACGTTAACCAAAAAGCTGGTGAAAAACTCTTTCAAACAGTTGACGCAAACCTCGATGGCGCTAAAAAAGAAATACTAAGTAGACTTGGAAAGCAAAAGAAAGAAATACAAACACTCCGCGAAGAACTATTTCCTGCAATTGAAACAAACCTTAACAATATCAAAGAAGAAACGTTAAAGGCGATAAGAAAACAAGCAAGCGCAATACAAAAAGTGGAGCGCCTAGGCAAAAAAAGCACTACAGCCATAGAAGCTCAAAGCACAGAACTAACCGACATGAAAACAAAAATTGAGAGAATAGAAAGCGGATTTGTACCCTTCCAACCAAACCTGACAAGCCAAGACGAACCAGAAAAAGTGAAAGGAATAGGACCTCGACTCGGAAAAGAGCTAAGAGCAATGGGAATAACAAACGTAGGTGAACTGCTCATCGCAGACCCAGAAGCTGTCGCCGAAAAAACCCGTACATCACCAGAAATGGCGAAACACCTACAAGCAACAGCCCAACTACTAATGGTCCCTGGAATAGATGAAAACGACGCAGAACTACTTAAAGAAGCAGGAGTCAACAGCATAAAGGAACTAGCCGACCAAGACCCAATCCAACTAAGCAGCAAAATAGAAGAAGTTGCAAAAATCTATGTGGAACAGGGAAGAATCCCTGAGAACGAAAAACCAACCATAGAAGAAATTCTGTCTTGGATAAAACAAGCAAAATAGCAACACCACAATTTAGCACAGTTCACCACAGTACGTATCCTAAAATACCTTGCTCACCATATCAGAAACAAAGATGTGGAATTAGAAATGATGATAACGAGCAGGGAGATGCGCGCTCTAGAGTTAAACTCTGAATATTTCGGAGTTTCAAGACTACAACTAATGGAAAACGCGGGGCAAAGCATTGCCCACGAGATAACTGCACGTTTTAAACCTGACAAAACAAGAATCGCTATTTTCTGCGGTCTAGGAGGAAACGGAGGAGATGGCTTCGTTGCAGCTCGCCACCTCACCTGCCTAGGCTTTAAAGTGAACATTATACTCGCCGGAAAACCTGCAAACATTCGGGATGACCCGGCTCAAAAGAACTGGCGCGCCCTACAATCACTAAAGGATGTTATCACAATACATGAAGTCTACGATTCGTCGCTAATCCCAACAATCAAAACTGATGTAGTGGTGGACGCTCTGCTCGGCATAGGATTAAAGGGAGCCTTACGCCCACCAATCCTTCAGTTGGTGAAGAAAATCAATGAAACAAAGGCGTTTCATGTTTCAGTGGACGTGCCAACTGGAATTAACTCGGATTCTGGTGAGGTCTTAGGCGAAGCTGTTAAGGCTGATTTAACTGTTACGTTTCACAAGACGAAACCAGGACTGCCTAAAGCTAAGAAACACGCTGGAGAATTAATTGTGAAAGACATAGGATTGCCTTCCGAATTTGAAGGGTTTACTGGTCCCGGCGACGTTTCGTTGGTCGTTAAGCCTCGTTCTGCCGAGGCTCATAAGGGCGATTTTGGCAGGCTCATGGTGGTGGGTGGAAGCGAAGTGTTTTCAGGCGCTCCCGCCCTCGTGGCACTAGCCGCTCTCCGCATTGGTGTGGACGTTGCTTATGTTGCGGCTCCGCACAAAACAGCCTACGCAATCTCTTCCATGTCTCCCAATCTGATAACTGTAAAACTGGAGGGCGACCACCTTAACCCTCACAATGTGGCGGTTATCAAGCGCTATTTGGAGATGTCCACTGCAGTTGTTATGGGTCCCGGTTTGGGGTTACATGAGAAAACTAGGGACGTCGTGGAGGCGATTGTGGATGCTGTGGAGAAAGCGAAGATTCCTTTGCTTTTGGATGCGGATGGGCTTAAAGCATTCGCTGAGTTTAAACGAAAGATTGGTTCGCCTCTTGTTTTGACGCCTCACGTTGGGGAATACAGAATTTTAACGGGAAAGAGGCCGTCTAAGAAGTTAGAGCGGAGAAGGGTTGAAGTGCAGGCTGTGGCTAAGAAGCTTGGCGCCGTTATATTGTTGAAGGGGCATGTGGACGTGGTTTCTGATGGAAAACGGGTTAAACTTAACTTTACAGGTAACCCCGGCATGACTGTTGGAGGAACTGGTGATATACTAAGCGGGGTTGTTGGCGCTTTTTTGGCGCAGGGAGCTAATCCCTTTGAGGCTGCGGTTGCGGGAGCATTCGTTAATGGAGCTGCTGGAGATTTTGTTCAAGAGGAGAAGGGCTTTCACATGGTTTCTACGGATATGCTTGAGTGGATTCCGAAGGTTATGGATGATCCGATGTCTCATTTAAGGGTGCGAAAAAGTGCATCCTGAGCCTGTAAGGATTACGGTTTATCATGCTCGGCAGTGTGACCCTAAGAAGTGTACTACGCTGAAGCTTAAGCGTCATCAGTTTGTCTGGGTGGTTCATCAGGTTAAGCGGCTGCCTGGCGGATCGGTTATTTTGAATCCTTTTTCTGATAGGGCTTTTTCTCCTGCGGATCGTGAGAGGCTGGAGAGAAGGTGTCTTGCGGCTGTAGACTGTAGTTGGATGCATGCTGATGAGGTTTTTGAGTTGTCTATGCGGGGGGTTTCGCGTTGTTTGCCGTATTTGATTGCTGCGAATCCGGTTAATTATGGTGTGCCGACTAAGTTGAGTACGGTGGAGGCTTTGGCTGCAGCTTTGTATATTGTTGGGTTTGGAGGTGAGGCTGAACGTTTGCTTTCTATCTTTAAGTGGGGTTTGCATTTTATTACGTTGAATAAGGATTTGTTGGATGCTTATGCTGGAGCAAAAGATAGCGGTGAAGTTGTGGAGTTGCAGAAAGCTTTCATGAGGGATAGGTTAAGGGAAACAGTAAAATCTCAAGTGGGAAATAAGAGAGGAAGGGAAGAGCTTAATGCCTATTGAGAAGGAAAAATTTGAGGAAGGCAAAGTTCACAGCAAATTGGAGGAGGAGGTAATTTCTTTTTTGAATGAGCGTAGAGATAGGGCTTTTACGTCTCAGGAGATTATGGGGGGAATGCAGCTTCATACGAATTTTAGCACTCCTGAAATTGCTATGATGTCGACTTTTGCTATAGCTGATTTTACTGCGCTTCTTTATGGTTTGGTGAGTAAGGGGGAGATTAGAATGCAAATGATTAAGAATCGGATGTATTTTATGGTGGGTGCTGTGGGTAAGTGTCCTAAGTGTGGGGTGAGGGTTGTTGAGCCGAGGAAGACTTGGAAGATGGCTGGGCGTCCGGATAAGAGTGGCAAGAGAACTGAACTTACAATAGGTCTTTTTGATTGTCCTAAGCATGGTGGGTTTAGGGTTGTTTTGGGTAAGGAAAAGATTTGATTCTGGGGAAGCAGTCCAAGAGGGCTGGTGTGCTGGTCGTAACCCGTCTATACGGCTTAGTAATTCTGTGGTGTGTATTTTGTTCATTCAGTTTTGGTTTGCTCCTATTATTTGATTTAGCCAATAACAGTTATTAACCGTTATGCATGCATGCAGTTAGTTTATTACAAGTGTTTTTCTACTGTTGTGGTGCTAGTGAGCGCTTGGTTTCCTTTCTCTCGTTTTATTATTACTCCGTCTTTGTTTGTCTGTTTTGAGAGTTTTTTAAGGTGTTGCTCACTTCGGTTGTTTTGGTTTGCTTGTATTAGTTTCTTATCGTCATCTGAGGTTTTCGCC
The DNA here is from genome assembly GCA_030672415.1 of Candidatus Bathyarchaeota archaeon. Taxonomy (GTDB): domain Archaea; phylum Thermoproteota; class Bathyarchaeia; order Bathyarchaeales; family Bathyarchaeaceae; genus B1-G15. The sequence goes on along the minus strand of DAOVGL010000054.1, from coordinate 610 downwards.
CCGTTTTTGAAGGCGAAAACTGAAGATGGTATTTGTTGTATTTTTGTTTATTTAATGCTGTAAGGGAAGATTTGTGTTGAGTAGAATTTCTTATCAGATTCTAGGAAGCGCCCCCTTTACTTTCTTTGTTTTAGTACCCGATTGGAGAGGGTTTGTTCGTCTTTTCAAGAGGACAGGTATTGTGTTGCGTTTTTTGAAGGAACGGCATGCATGCAGAATAGATAGTGGTGTGTTTTTATAAAAAATAGAATAAATTTATTTGTGCGCACGCTTATTCGGGCAGTTTGATTTTTGAGTGCGTCGGTATTATTGTTTGCGTGTCCTGAACACCTTTGACACTTGAGATTTTATGGATGATGAAATTCGCAATTCTTCGCGAATTTGGCGTGGTTATTTCGCGTTCAATCGCCAACACTGCTAACAGATCTTTTTTTCCAGTAATTATATGAATCTCTTTAACTTCATCAAGTTTCAAAAGCTTTTCCATTATTTCTTCTTCTTTTCTCGGTTCCACTTTTAGAAAGACAAATGCCCGTACTTTTCTCTGCATCTTTTTGATCTTCATGAACAAGAACTTCCTAAAAACCAAGCTATCTGTACTGGTTCTTAA
>DAOVGL010000076.1 GCA_030672415.1 Candidatus Bathyarchaeota archaeon | reverse complement strand
CAGCAAAAGCACCTTAAATCAACCTAGTTTTTAGATATAACCATCATCAAGATTTAAGCGAAGAACCCGCAAATATGCTGGTTAAACTCATCAGGCTATTCTTTAATGCCTTCCTTCAGAGCTTTTATCGCTTCTTTCTGATTCTTAGCCTCAATCACCTTGATCTTATAAAGCTCTGCCAGCTTGCTCCCATTTTTACTCATTTTAGGAATTGCTACTAAACACGCTTTGTCTGGAGCAACATCATATACTTTCGCAAACATCGCGATGACAACTTGCTCAGAAACAGCGTTGCCAGTTGACGCTGCAAGATCAAGTGCAGTTACTTTTTGATCTTTTCCACCCCTAGAAGCAACTAAGTCAAACATGTGGTTTGTACCAGATTTCCCCTTCAAAAAGCCAGGGCTTTCCACCTCGAATCCACGGCTTTCAAGAAATTCTTTTATCGGAGCAATTAAGATCCAGCCTAACGCTGCTTCCCGAACCACGTCTTCACTTAAACTATAGGAGAACACATCTTCGTATATGGCTTCCCCGAACGTGAAGTCTTGATGACAATCACGGCAAAGGTGGGAGAAAACTGGGATGTCAAAGCTCTTATCGCATTCGTTGCAGGTACACCATGCCCCTGCTTTTCTGTAATCCACATCAAGCTTGGTCAACTCTTTGCGGCATTTTGGACAGACAAGTTTGTCTTTTTTTTGGAATTTTTCTTCAGTATCAATGTATCCGCATGGAACATGCTCAACCAATGAGCTTTTATTAACTTTAAATGACTTGCAGTAGGGGCAACTGTAGTGAACGGAAACGTTAGCTGACCCGCAATGTAGACAGCGGACAATTTTGTCAAAAAGTTCCCTTTGCAGAATGCCAACTTCGAAGAGGTGTTTTAAGAATTCGTTGGCACTTTGAACATCACCCGTAATCTTTTCAACAATCGGATACCTATATCCATACTTAGTATTGTAAATAGGCTCCAGTTTGTTGAGTTCTCCGCTTAAGAATTTACTTAGGAGCAGTTGGGCGCGGTGGTCTTTATAGACTTCAACTCGCTTGTCTTTCGAGGTCTTGGACATTTTTTTTCCTTCAGATTAGTTATAGAGTGATGTCTTGGTTATAATTATACAGATGCACTCCACATTAATTTTTTGAATTTATCTCTGTTCAAAGCTTCATTTAAAAAACTTTTGATTAAAATTCTGAAATTTTACTTTCTAATTTATAACTTTGAAGATGTCTTTTAATAGTCTCCAAGAAAGATTTTTAAAACATGAAAAACGGTTTTTCTAAGATTAAAACCTTAACGTGATGAAAGTGTCTCAAAAGAAGCGAATCATCCACTGCCCAAAATGCGAATTCACATTCGACATAACCTATGGCAGAAGCTTCGCCTGTTCAGGATGCCCTTCTCTCGTCCAATGCGACAGGGCAAGGTGTCCAAAGTGTGGACACGAGTTTCCGTTGCCAAGTCACTATGGAAAGGCTTACTCAAACCTTCAGAGAGGATACACTTGAAATTTAGAAGCAAACGTCCAAAGGAAAATTCTTTCACAAAGTTATTCAAGCCAAAGAAAACATATTCTCCAGAACGAGGTGCGGGTAGGATTAATCGCTTAATCGTTTTCGATGTTGAAGGCGTGCTGATACCGAAGAGGCGTTATTTACTCTTTGAAGCGGCGAGAAGAATAGGTTATTGGAATACTTTGAAACTTATCGTGATAGGTTTTCTCTACGAGACTTGGATGCTGTCGCTGGAATCCGCATTCAAGAGAATCTTCATGTTTTTTCAAGGACTTACAGTTGACGACCTCTTTCAGCTCTATAAACGGGTTCCCTTAATTCCAGGTGTTGAAGAAGTCTTTAAAAAACTGAAGCAAGGCGGTTATCGGACAGCGCTCATAAGCTCAGGCCTTCCCACACTCTTTGTTGAACACTTGGCGGCTAGGCTGGGCGCAGACTATGCGTTCGGTTTGCAGCTAGAAACAGCCGACAACCGTTTAACAGGCAATATTAGTGGCGATGTAATAAAGCATAATGGAAAAGCGCTTGTTCTAAAGAAGATTCTTGAGAGTGAGGGTCTTTCGCCGCAAGACTGTGTTGTGGTTGTTGATGATAGAAACAACCTGTCCATGTTTCCACTCTGCGCAGTAAGAATTGGTTACAACCCAGATTTTCTTGTAAGTGCCAAGTCTGACTTTGTGGTTAAAGGCGCACTATCTGAGAGCTTGCCATACTTGATGGGAAAAACTGTGAAGGCTTATAATCCCAGCCTTTCAAGAAGCGACTTCATCCGCGAAGCAATTCATATAAGCGGAGTTTTTGTTCCGTTCGTTTCCATCCTGCTGGGCCGTTATGTAGTTTCCTTGCTAATACTTATCGTAACTCTACTGTACATTGCATCTGAACTTGTTAGGTTAAGGGGAACCAACGTTCCTGTGTTCTCTACACTAACTTGGAGAGCAGCGATCAAACCGGAGCTTTACGAATTCGTCACCGCCCCAATCATATTCGCCATAGCAATAATGGTCTCGTTGATTCTTTTTCCAACTCCCATAAATTATGCATCCATTATGATACTTGCGTTAGGTGACAGTTTCGCTACTCTATTTGGAAAGAAGTTTGGAAGAACCACGTTTCCCTTTAACAAAGGAAAACAGGTTGAGGGGACAATTTTTGGCTTTCTATTTGCTTTCATAGGCGCTCTAGCTTTCGTAAATCCGACGCAAGCGTTAATAGCTTCCGCTGTAGGTATGCTGGTGGAATCTCTACCTACACCAATCAGCGACAATCTAACTGTGCCTATAGTTTCTGGACTGGTGCTAACTGTAATTCCGTAAATAGGCAAAAAAGAAGAATTGAGTGTAAAGTTTAAGAATTACACAAGAAGATTGATATTTCAATGTTGCTTTAGTTAGGTGATAGAACGTGAACCATAATCAGTGAGTTACAATGTCTACGGAAAAACGGTTGAAACGATTTATTTTCAGGTGGACAGCTCCAAAGGGATTCACCGCAATAGTGTTATTCACCGCACTAGCACTCTTCATCGAATATGTTTTGGTCAGTTTATTCATGTCCGCCGGATTAACGGAAAAAAACCCGTTTACAACAACCTTTCAAGTTCCCCTAACCCAGTCGCCTCTCACCATAACCATTAGTCCACTACTTCACCTCATGCCCTTCAGCGTGATTGTCGTCCTTATTTCAAGCTGGACATATCTCACAAGATACATAGCCGTGGCGCCACGTAGAATCAAAACCGTTAAGAAGCCACCGAAAACTCAAAAAAGAAAGCTCCCCAAGAGGATGAGAGGAAGATTGCGAAAGGTTAGTCGTGCCCTCAAATCCTTCTATCGCCGGTTAAGCGCCGCAGTTCTTCGAGTTCGCGGCATATCATACGTGTTGCAACGACTGTTTTTTGCAAAGGCTGCCATTAAGAGCACTATTAGCGTTCTCATGGTTTTCCTAGTGTCCTTTATTTTGCTGTATATTTTTGCTTATCCAAGGTCAACTTACGATGCGGTCGTTGGATTTTATAAATGGAGCCCTGCCTTCCTAGGGTTCGTGGCGAAAACGATTGAGATAGCTGAAGGAGTGGGACAAGCTATACCTCCCATAGGAGAGTTGGGTTCAGCCATAACCAACGCGTTGCTTGCCACAACACCGAGTTTCAGAAGTGCCCTCGAAAATTTTGGGGCTTCAACAGTTGGAGCAATAGCAAAATTAGACCTTGTAGGCAGATATGTCCTTTGTCAAAACCTTGCAGCGTTGGTCTCAGCCATCACCGCACTGGCATATGGACGGTATTATTCCATGCGTTTGTACCGACGAACGTCGTGAATAAACTCTTTTCTTTCTGAACACTGTTAATGTTAATTGTAAGGAGACAGGGACAGGGGATGGTGGATCGTCCAAGGTTTGGTCCAGCAGGAGTTCCTCTAGCATTTAAGGAGCTTAATCGCTCAGTATTCGAATTCCCTAAATACCTACGAGACGAGGGGCTCGATGCATTTGAGTATCAGGCAGTTCGCTGGGGAACTAAACCCCAAATGAAAAAGGAGATTGCGGAAAAACTCGGTGTTAACGCTAGAGAACACGACGTATGGCTAACGGTTCACGGATCCTACTTCCTCAACTTTTGCGGAAAAATAGAAACTATTGAAGCAAGAACCGATTGATTGCATGTGCAACAGCCGCCAACTGGATGGACGCGCATTTGGTAGTATTTCATTCAGGGTTTTATGTAAACAGCCTCCCAAAGATGCTATGGAACTTTGTGTAAAAGCGATAAGTGATGTTGTAGAGTCCATGAAGGCTTTTGGAATAGTTAAGGTGAAACTTGGACCAGAAACCGCGGGTAGCTCTTCGCGACTTGGAAGTTTGGATGAAGTGTTGACGTTGTGTGAAAGAGTGGATTCGATGGAGCCGGTAGTTGACTGGGCTCATGTTCATGCAAGGGATGGAGGAAAGCTGAAAACGGTGAGTGATTTTCAAAAGATTGTGGATGTGATTGAGAAACGACTAGGAACCGATGTGATAAGAAATTTTCATTGCCACTTTACGCATATTGAATTCACGGACAAGGGGGAGAAGCGTCATCGCACACTGAGTGAGACTGAGTATGGACCTGACTTCCAGTTTCTAGCAACCGTCATAGCAGAGTTAGGTCTAAGGCCTGTGATAGTTAGTGAAAGCCCAATTCTCGATGTGGACGCTCGAAAGATGCGGAATATTTTATTGTGGGAGTTAGAAAAGAGGGAAAGCCATAAGTAACAGTAAATATTCAATCCTCTGCGATAGTTTTTCGTGCATGTTATCTTGCGGTAGGATGGTGTTAACTTGGCGCGGCTTAAAGGGTTTAAAAAACTCGTTGGCGTTGACGAAGCACTCTCCACCTTTCTAAAACAACTTAAACCAGAAAAGCTGAGGACAGTTCAGATTCCCGTTCAAACAGCATTAAAACGAGTTTTAGCTGAAAACTTCACAGCGGAAACTGACCTGCCTCCTTTCGATCGTTCAGCCGTAGACGGTTACGCCGTAAGAGCAGAAGACACCTTCGAAGCATCACAGTTTAACCCAAAAATTCTCAAAATAACCAAAGGTGACAGAATAGGTGAAAAAGAGGCAAGACCCATATGGACGGGAAACCCTCTTCCCAAAGGAGCCGACGCCGCAATTATGCTGGAGCACACAAAGAAAGTTAAAGACAAAATTGAAATGTGGATTCCGGTTACTCCTGGAAAAAACGTTTCTAAAAAAGGCGAGGACGTTCGGAAAGGAGATGTTGCAGTAAAGGCTGGAACGCGACTTCATCCTCACCACTTAGGATTGCTAGCTGCGCTGGGATCAACCCATGTCAGTGTGATGAAAAAGCCGAGGGTTTCAATCCTTTCCACTGGCAACGAGCTTGTTGAGTTAGGGCAAAAGCCTAAGCCAGATCAGATAGTGGGGGTAAATCATTTGATTCTTTCCGGTATGTGTCTGGAACTCGGCGCTGAGCCCTTAGACATGGGCATCGTAAGAGACGACCTTAAAGCGATTAGAGAAAAAATTGAGGAGGGAATAAAGAAGGCAGATGTAATGATCACAACCGGAGGAACAAGTGTTGGATACGCTGACCTTGTTCCTAAAACCGTAAATCAGATTGGATCGCCTGGAGTTGTCGTACATGGAATAGCCATTCGTCCAGGCATGCCCACGGCGCTGGCGATCCTTTACGGCAAGCCCGTTTTCATATTGTCTGGAAACCCTGTGGCAGCCATGATCGGCTTCGAGGCTTTCGCTCGTCCAGTTCTCCTTAAACTGTTAGGAGTTGAAAGTGAGCCTAGACCAGTGGTTAAGGCTAAAATAACTAGAAGGGTTGCGGCGGCACTGGGACGACGAGTCTTTCTGAGGGTTCACGTTTTTGAAGAGGATGGCGAGTTATTGGCTGATCCCGTTCGAATAAAGGGTGCGGGCATTCTTACTACGATGACCCGGGCGAATGGATATGTAATAATTCCAGAGAGCCGCGAAGGACTTGAGAAGAACGAACTGGTTACGGTGCATCTATTCGACAAGGTTGGGGAAGCAAAACATGTTTAGAAAACTGCGGTCTCTGGATGAAGCGAAACGAATTCTCAAGCAAAACTTTACTCCTAAACCAGTAGGAGTGGAGCAGGTTCCTCTCTCTCTGGCGCACAATCGTGTTCTAGCTGAAAACGTAGTGGCACCGATAGATGTTCCGCCCTTCAACCGATCCACAATGGACGGTTATGCGGTGAAAGCCGCGGACACGTTTGGCGCAGAAGAAGACCGCCCTATTGCTCTAAAGCTTTGTGGAAGCGTAAGAGTAGGTGAAACGCCCAAAGTCACTGTTGAGAAGGGTACAACTGTAGAAATAGTAACAGGAGCCCCTTTACCTAAAGGCGCTGACGCAGTGGTGATGTTAGAATACGTGGTTCAAAAGAACAATACCATCTTTACACATCGCTCAGTCTCAAAGGGAGAAAACATGATGAAAGCAGGCTCCGACATTCACAAGGATGAAGTCATTCTGAAGAAAAGTCAGACATTATCTTCTCGTGAAATAGGAGTGTTAGCTGCGCTTGGCTTTGCACAAGTGAACGTGTATAAACGACCAAGAGTTGCCGTCGTCTCTACGGGCGCGGAAATAGTTGAACCTGGAAAACCTCTTTCTCCCGGTAAAATTTACGACATAAATGCGCATACCATTAGCGCCGCAGTTACAGAATGTGGCGGAGAACCGATCAGTTTAGAAATCGTTCCAGATGAAACAAACCAGCTCAAAGCAACGCTCAGAAAAGCCTTAGACTCAGCAGACATTCTTATGACTTCTGGCGGAGTTTCAGTTGGACCCACCGACATCATTCCTAAAGTACTAAACACTCTAGGCAAACCTGGCGTAATCGTTTCTGGAATAGCTGTGAAACCTGGAAAACCAGCAACAATTGCGATAGTCGATGGAAAACCAGTTTTCTCTCTGCCCGGACACCCAACGTCTTCCCTTCTAATTTTTCACATACTCGCTCGCTCTGTAATCCTCGGCATGGCTGGAAGACGCGAGGAAACCCCTGTTACGGTTAAGGCAGTTGCTTCAGCAAAGATGTTTCCAGCGAGAGGTCGTCGAACCTTTGTTATGGTGAGCCTCACCGGCGACAAGTCGGGTGGGCTGGTTGCTTCGCCTGTTGCTTTAGGGTTATCTGGCGCCATAACCACGTTGGCGAAAGCCGACGGCTTCGTTGAAATAATGGAGAGACAACAATTTATTAATGCTGGAGACGTGGTTACTGTACATTTGTTTAAACCCTTGCGAGATGTTTCCTAGCTAAAGGTGGTTTCGATGAAAGCGGGTATAGTTGGTTGCGGAAGAATCGCGACGCGGGTTCACCTGCCTTTGCTTAAAAAAATCGATGGAGTGACAGTGGTAGCTGCTACTGACACAAACAAGAAAAGGTTGTCTGAAATCCTAGAAAAATATCACATTGACGAAGGATACGCTGACAGTCGACAAATGCTGGAGAAAGCCGATGTGGACGCGGTTTATGTGTGCACGCCACCAGAAACTCACTTTCAAATCGTTATGGATTGCATTAACCATAACAAAAATGTTTTCTGCGAAAAACCTATCACCACCACATTGGAAGAAGGACTAGCTATCAAAAAAAGGCTGGAAACAAAAGACTCATCGAAACAGTTGGTTTTGATGCCGGGTCACAACTTCATCTTTACTCCATGTTTTGTTCAAGCCCTTCAATTCATTAAAGACGAAGAAGTTGGAACCATAAAGAAAATTCAAGCCTGCGCATCATCAAACATCACTTTTTACGGAGCAAAAACAGATTTTCGTATCCACACAAAAGGAGGAGTAATAGAAGACCAGCTTCCCCACGCAATCTACCTAGCCCACGACGTTGGAGGACCATTAGAAAAAGTTGTCTCAGTTGAGCCTCACCGTAGAAGACACACAGTGGTAGACGAAGTAAACGTGGAAGCCATATTGACGAGTGGCATCACAGCCAGTATTTCTGGCAAATGGTTGGGTTTCGTTCCCGGACTGAAACTTGAGATAATCGGCGACAAGGGGCAGATAAATATGGATTTACTCAAGACGCCTTACAACATTACAATCGTAAAGGATGGAGAAGAAAGAACCATACATATGGGTCGGAGGCTTCGCCAATACTTGGACGTTTTCAGATTTAAACACCCCTCTTACTTTAATGAACACCTACACTTCTTCAGGTGTGTAGAGGAAACGGAAAAACCGCGAGTTACCATTGACGACGGTCTTGAGGTCGTTAAAACCCTATCCGAGATCATGCCCCTCTATGAAGAGAGCCCTTACTCTCCTATTGGAGTAGAGAAAGCCGCGATAGTGCGGGTGGAAAAGGATGTTGAAGCGGCTGTTCAAAAATCCATTGATTTGCTCGGAGGCTTAAACTTTAAGCATAACGCTTCGGTTGTGATTAAACCGAATGTTTGTTACCATAAAAACGTTGAAAACATGATCATCACAGACCCAAGAGTGCTGGAAGCAATAATCAACATAGTAAAGCGGAAAACCAAAAACGTCACCGTTGTTGAATCAGACAGCAGATCCGGCACTGCAGATGAGCGAATGACAAAAAGTGGAGTAAAGGATGTTATTGAAAAGTGTGACGTCAAGTTTCTGAACCTAAGTGAAGACGATTTTGAAGAGTATGAAGTTGAGGGACTCACCATTCAGATCCCGAAAACTGTATTGAAAGCTGATTTCTTCATCAACGCTCCCAAAGTTAAAACATGCAACACTGAGCACACATTCATCACAATCGCAATGAAGAACATGTTTGGGGTTTTAGCGAATAAGAAAAAGCCGAAGCTTCACAGCAAGCTGATGGAAATCTTGGTGTTTATCAATCGCACCATCCGCCAAAACCTTATCATAGTAGATGGAATTGTTGGAATGCAGGGGCTAGGCCCTATACAGGGGACTCCAGTAAATTTGAATCTGATAATTTCAGGCTTAAACCAGGTAACAGTGGACGCTGTCTGTTGCCACGTCATGGGAATCAACCCGTATGCGGTTAAAACTTTGTGGAAAGCCTACAAGGCGGGAGTAGGTGAAATTGACATCAACAAGATTGAGGTATTAGGTGAAATTGTTGATGACGTGAAGAAAAAATTTAATTATCCCATCTTTTCAACTAAGAATGCTCTAGGCGCATTAAAAACCAGCTTTAAGGTTTACCTAAGAAAGAAGTAGGGCCAGGTTAAAGATGACGAATCTCTCTGTAATAATTCCTGCTTTCAATGAGGAACAGTGCATTGAGAGAACTTTGATTGCCTTAAGGAAACAAACTCTTAAAGATTTTGAAATAATCGTCAAAGATGGAGAGAGCAGAGACAAAACCGTTGGGATAGCAGAAAAGCACGCGGACAATGTGATTTCTAAAAGAGATGTCTCCGTCGCGGATGCTCGCAACCAAGGAGCCAGCTGTGCAAAAGGCGATGTTCTGGTGTTTGTGGATGCGGATACACAGCTACCTCCGTATGCACTTGAAAGAGTTGTCAAGCTGATGAAAACTAATAAAGATGTAGTCGGTGGGAGTTGTAGAAAAATACTTGATGACGGAAACGTTCTGAATCGACTGATGTATGAGCTGGTTAACATTTCTACTTTTCTTTCCTTTTATCTCCGCATCGGCGGGGCACACGGCAACTGTATGTATATTAAAAAAAGCGTTTTCAGAAAAATAGGGGGATTTAACCCGAAGATAAAAGTGGCAGAGGAGCAAGAACTTGTTAGAAGGGCTATGAGATTTGGAAAGTTCGCTTTTCTCTTAGACTTGTGTGTTCTGGAGAATTCTAGAAGAATCAAGAAGTGGGGAAGGCTGAAACTCTACATGTCTTGGCTTTTTGGCACATTTAAAAGCTTCAGGATTTGGGAAAAACAGGCGTATGAGAAGGTAAGGTAAGGGCTGCTCTCATTTGAAATCTTTCCTTACTGCTACCACGTATATTAATGCGATCAACGTCAGAATCAAGTACGCAATTAGTGCTAGATGAAATAACAATACATCTACGCTTGGATAGAACGTTTGCTGCATAATGGAGGCGTAGAAGGTGAATGCGCCAAAGGTTATTGCTGGAAAGAAAAGGATAGTCACGAGGAAGACTGACCACTTCTTCATTCTGAGTAGGCCGTAGGCGGTTATTAGGCTTAAAACTGCTAAAGGTCCAACGTGAATAAGGCGGAAGTTTGAAAGCGCTAAGATTATGGTTTCTGCTCCTCCCACAATTACGTAGAAAATGGAGGCTGCTAGCACTCCCAGCTTCTCAACTTTTAGCTTAGACTTCAACGGCATCTCCGTGTCCCTCTGAACTAACCGCTATGCGATTTTGAACAATAAATTAGTTTCGCACAAACAGCGAAAACGATTTGTGTGAAGAAGTTCTTATAAGTTGAGTCTTAAGGGAGTTAACACTAATGAGTTATCGTGAATTATTTGTCTCTACGTTTCCGGTTTTCATTGGCTTTGAAAAAACGTTTGAAGAGGCAGAATACGTAGTCATGGGAGTGCCCTTTGACGCTACTAGCAGCTTTCGTGTAGCAGCACGATTTGCGCCTCACGCCATCAGAGAAGCCTTACTTTGCATTGAAGGTTACAGTTTCAGATCGGGAGTGGACGCCGTAGACTTAAAAATTCATGATATGGGTGACCTACAGGTTTCTGGAGATGTGAATGAGACTCTTAAAAGGGTGGAGTTGGTTACGAAAGAACTTTTGGAAGCGAATAAGCTGCCTGTGATGATTGGGGGAGAGCACACTATAACTTTAGGTGCAATGCGGAGCGTGGGTGGAAACGCTGCGGTGGTGAGTTTTGACGCTCATTTAGACCTGTACAATGAATGGTTGAGTCTAACCATGTCTCACGCCACGTGGATGCGGAGGCTACATGAGCAAGTTCGCCCCGAGAAGATTCTGGAGGTAGGCACTCGTGCGGTGTCTAAAGAGGAGTTAGATTACGCGAGAAAATCTAACATTCCATTCTTCACGACTTACCAGATTAGGAAGGATGGAGTTGAAAAAACGGGTGAAAAAATCAGAAAGCTTCTTGCGGGTCATGAAAGAATCTACATTACAATTGACATGGATATTCTTGACCCAGCGTTTGCACCGGGAGTTCAGAATCCTGAGCCAGATGGGTTGAGCATTGGTATGTTTTTAGATTTATTGTGCAGTTTGTGCGACAGTCGAGTGGTGGCTTTTGATGTGGTTGAAGTGGCGCCTCATTATGATATGGGAATAGCTGCTTTGCAAGCTGTAAAAACGTTGTATGAAGTGTTATGTCATATAGAAGGGGCAAGGAAAAAAGGGTAGCTGGTAGATAGACCCTCTACTATTTTTTTTAACATAGGTTAAAATTTTAATCTTCTCTCAGGAGTTTTGCGACAAAGAATCCGTTGCATTCATGAATGTGTGGGTATAGTCTTTGGCATTTAGTTTGTCCTCGCAACCCGGGTAAGCCTATTCTCGGTGAAATCTTCGTTAACTTAAATTCTGGGTGCCACTTTAGGAATCTTTCAATTAACATTTCGTTTTCCTCCAAAGTAATGCTGCATGTGGAGTAGACTAGGAAGCCTCCGTCTTTCACGTGTTCTGCACATTGATTCAACATTTCCCATTGAATTTTTGCCATGCCCAAAACAGACCTCTTCAAGAGCCTCCATTTTGCTGATGGTACCTTGTTGAAGACGCCGGTGCTGGTGCAGGGTGGGTCTAAAATCACTAGGTCGGCGGAAATTTTTGTTGGTAAAGACCTACGTACGTCTGCAAGAATTGGAAAGGCTATTTTGGCTCCCATGCGTTTTGTTTCTCGTTTCCAAATTTTCATCCTTCGCTTCGAATAGTCAATGGAGTATATGTTTCCCTTGTTCTCCATTAATTGAGCCAGATGGGTTGTTTTGGCTCCTGGTGCAGTACAGACATCGAGCACTGTCATGCCAGCTTTAGGACCTGCAACTTCTGTGGCAAAACAACTGGCTTTGTCTTGAACGAAAAAGAGACCCTCACGAAAGCTTCGTGTTCTCATGAGAGGTTTTTGGGTTTTAACCACTTTGTAAGTGTATTTAAGCTGTTGTATTTTTTCAATAGTGACCCTTTCTTTCTCTATGCTTTCCAGAGCAGTTTCTTCGGATGCCTTCAACGTGTTTACTCGTATGTAGGCGGGTGAGGCTTCCATGGCGTTCTCTAAGAATCTTAGCGCCTCTTTTCTTCCGAGCAATCGGAAACAATACTTGACAAACCATGTTGGATGATAAGTTGAAAGCGCCACTCGCTCTTCATCATTTAATCCCTTCAAAACGTCAGAGGATTCCAATCTCAATATTTCACCAAACGCTTCTTCAGCTCCATGCAGTTCACGCCAGCCCAAAATTGACCGTCCCATTCGAGCTATACGCACTGCCTTCTCAAAGTTGTCGTTGACCATTTTGGTTTCATATGTATATAAGCGAAGGAAGGCTCTAGATTTAGGCTTGAAATCCATGAGGGAGTGAGGCGCTAATGTTGAGTTTAGGAGAAAATCGATGAAGTTTCGTCTTCGACCCGTTTCGAACACCAGTCTGTGAGCTAGTCCAACGACTCTTGCGTCCCTTATTTTCAGTTGTTTTGCTGTTTTAGTTAACGCTAAACGTTCGCCTAATCCTTGCAGTTCCATCTGGCTTAGTGTTTCAATGGCAAGTTTCCAAGCAGCTCGTAACAATTTATCCTCTGTTGTAAGTGAACTAGATGTGGATAAAAGGCTTAAGTTGTTTAGTTCACACCACAGCTTTTTAGGTATAAAACGTTATATCAAGATGGGACACAGATAAATGACAGAAAGACTACTGGACGACTTCTTTACAACACCCAAACCCGTGAAAACGAAGCAAACAGAATCTTCTTCATCTCCCAAAAAGAAGGAACCCTTAGAAACCAGACATGCCGCTTTCCAGTCTGTAGCACCAAAAGAGTTGCCCACATCATACTTCGTGTCCGCCACCTACGACGGAAGGAAAGCTTCTGCTTGCATCAAACTATACGAGCCAGAGTCACAAAAAATCTATTTCTGGTACGACACAACTGGGCACAAACCCTATTGCCTCACCAATCTTCCACCCAGTGAACTCAAAAAAATCAGCCGTTTAACCTCTCATCCCGGCTTTGACCATTTTGAACCCGTGGAAAAGTATGATCCTCTTTTCGACCGGCAAATAACCATAACGAAGATTGTGGCTAAAGACCCTTCATCCATTGGAGGTCCATTCAGAGGTCACATACGAGACATCATACCTGACGAGTACCCAAAGATAGCGGGTTTAGAACAAGAAGTAAAGGTTTGGGAAGCCGCCATCAAATACTATCAAAGCTACATTTACGACAGAGACTTAGCGCCAGGCATGATCTACAAAATTGAAAACAACAAACTCATTCGCGTTAAACACGAACCCTCTGAGAAAATGATTAGAAAAATTCACAAAATATTCCAAGACGAACCCAAAGAGTCCCAGCAGTACATAGAAAGATGGGCGAGACTTCTAGAGTATCCAGCGCCAAAATTCCGGAGACTTGCTCTGGACATCGAAGTTTCCTCGCCAATACCAACCCGTGTTCCCGATCCCGCTGAAGCAGCTTATCAAGTGGTTTGTGTATCCCTCATAGGATCCGATGGAAAAAAGAGGGTTCTACTTTTGAAACGCGAGGGAATTGAAGAAGGCGATGAAAAACTGCCTTCTGACGTAAGTGTTGAATATTTTGATTCTGAGAAAAAGCTGCTTCTCGCCATTTTTGAGGCGATTTCAGAATATCCCTTCGTCTTAACTTTCAACGGAGACGACTTTGATTTTCCATATCTAACGAAAAGAGCCCAGAACCTTGGGTTAAGTATAGATAAAAATCCTATCGAAGTTAGAAGGGGAAGGAGAACGTGCTTACTCAAAAACGGGGTTCACATCGACCTTTACAAGTTCTTCTTCAACCGATCCATCCAAATTTATGCATTCGGTCGAAGATACACAGACATGACCCTAGGAGATGTGGGCAAAGCTCTGTTAGGAATAACTAAACTTGAATTAGCTAAGCCTTTGTCCGAGTTAACCTACACTAAGCTGGCCCGATACTGTTTGAGAGACTCGGAAATAACTCTTAAACTCACCACTTTCGACGACGACCTCGTTATGAAACTCATTTTGGCGCTCACTAGAATTAGCAGCATGCCCATGGAAGACGTGAGTAGACAGGGAGTTTCACGGTGGATCAGAAACTTCCTCCACCATGAACATCGACGCCAAAACACGCTGATCCCCAATGCAGAAGATATCCTTGCGAGTAAAGGAGCAACTGTAACAAAGGCGGTCATAAAGGGAAAGAAGTACAAGGGAGCCATCGTTGTTGATCCTGTGCCCGGTGTGCACTTTAACGTGAAAGTCATGGATTTCGCCAGCCTATATCCATCCATCATCAAGGTTCACAACTTGGGTTACCAGTCAATTCGTTGCCCCCACAAAGAATGTGTGGACAACAAGGTTCCGGAAACTCCTCACTGGATCTGCACGAAACGGAAAGCACTTGAAAGTTTATTGATAGGTTCACTTAGAGATCTTAGAGTTAAATGGTATAAACCGAGATCTAAGGACAAATCGTTGCCTAGAGAAGTGCGAAGTTGGTACAATGTTATACAGAGTGCTCTCAAAGTTATTCTAAACGCAAGTTACGGCGTGTTCGGAGCAGCAACTTTTGACTTGTACTGTCCACCAGTTGCTGAAGCCACAGCCGCCATTGGCAGGCATGCTATAACTGAAACCATAAAAAAGGCTCAGGGATTAGGAATTGAGATTATTTACGGAGACACCGACAGCATCTTCTTGAAAGGTGTATCTCAAGATCAGATTGACGCTCTAGTGAAGTGGTCGGAAAAGGAGTTGGGAATGAGGTTAGAAGTGGACAAAGTTTATCGTTACGCAGTTTTCAGTTCCAGAAAAAAGAATTACCTAGGAGTTTTTCTTGACGGAAACGTTGAAGTTAAGGGGCTAACAGGGAAGAAGAGGCACATCCCTCTATTCATCAAGAAGGCTTTTGAACAGATGGAAAAGCGGCTTAGTCAAGTGAAGTCTCCAGCGGAATTTGAGGAAACTAAGAGAGAGATTAAGAAAATAGTTCGAGACCGACATTCAAGGTTGAAGAGACGGGAGTGGGGAGACCGTCCAGATAAGCTAGCGTTTCACGTTGTTTTGGGAAAACCCATTAGCCACTACAAAAAGACCACTCCACAACACGTGAAGGCTGCGAAGGAGCTTAAAAAAAGAGGATATGAGTTGAAGGCGGGTGACCTCATAAGTTTTGTGAAGGTTATGAAGGAGCCTCATGTGAAGCCTCTTCAGTTGGCTTCTAACAGTGAGATAGACGTGGGGAAATATGTGAGTTACTTGCAGTCAACTTTTGATCAGGTTCTAGACGCGTTAGGATTAGACTTCAACGAAATTATTGGGTTAACAAAACTTGAACGTTTCATGTGAAGGTGAAGCCGTTTTAGGTGTACTCTCGAAACGTATAGTTACATTTGGTACATCGGAAAAACTGTGTTGAAGACTCATCGCTACCTCTAGTTTGCACCTGCCACACATAAGCAAGATTGTTTCCACACTTAGGACATTCCATCCTAACTGTAGGCAACGTTCGCAGCTTCTGCTCTTCCTTCCCAATCACTGCTATAAGCTCTTGAGGAGTATGCTCTATAGTTTTAGAAACAGCTACTACTGGGCTAGCCGGCTGTTTTTTGTAGCGACATTTTGGACAAGACAGCACAATGGTGTTTTTTTTACCCTTTTTCTTTCGAGTTGGAGTTAACTTCGTTCCACATTTGGGGCAAAACTCCATTTTACACCACCATGTTTCCGTTACTTTTGCACTTCTCTTAATTTCGAGTCTTTTAAATCTTTCTTCTAAAGGTTAAACGACAATGTCTCACGCTGTCTTCAACCTCATCATAGAACGAATTAAGTATTCACCACCCAACAAATCTCTCTTTTGCGAAGAAGTTAAAGAAAACCTAGTTCGCAACTATCCAGCGTTTTGCTTTATTCGAGTAAGTCCAGACGCTATGATGTGCGCCACTCTCAACGCCTCTGGAACGTTGCTTCGCGTTGAGGTGCTTTTCAAAATCTTTTCAGCATCCTTTTCCAAGACTCCCGCAACTTGCATGTAAACTGGTTCTTCAGCTTCTCGAGTGCACACTTCAACTATTTTTCCAGCTTCTTTCATCGCTTTCCACCGTTTTTCATGTTCAGGCAAGTTTTCAAGAGCCTTCTTTATTTCTTCGAAGTCAGGCTTCTCTCGAGTAACCGCTATGACAGGCAATCCCACCTTTCTGAATAACTCTTTAATATCCACCACGTTAAAGCCTGCTAACGTAACGCCGTTTAACACAACCACTCGAAGCTGGTCGTAGTGAGGTGAACTCCTTATCATAGACGCTAGTTTTTCCGTTGCATCAGTTCCATCAACCTCAACTTCTGTTCGCATAACTCCGTCAAGCCAGGATCCTCCTCGATAAACAACTCCAACAACATCAACCACGCCCTTAGTGTGAGGAACAAAGACTCCGTCATCAACACCTAACACTCTTATCTCCGGTTTCACGGAGCGAAACCCCACAACCTTCTCGCTATTCATAGGTTGCACCGAGTCTCTTCCCTATCTCCTGCAACAATTGAGTTAACGCTTCAATGGGCTCGTCGCTTCTGCTCAAGATTTTTAAGCAGTCTTCAAAACCCACAATGCCTTGTAACCAAGCGTACACTATAAGTGCTTCAGCAGCGTCTCCTTGAGCGTGGCGGTCGACCCTCCGAGGCAACATTTTTCTCAAACCAGACTTCTTTACAGCCTCAGCTAAAATTCTGTTGTTCACTTTGGCGCCAGCTGGTTTTCGAAGTTTCTGCGATAACGCTAAAGAGTAGACAAAATTTACGTACATGTCGCCGAGTCCAGCTAAGTCCTTATCAAGTAGCACTTCTTGAAGATTTTTGTATTTTTTTAGAATTTGACCTGCCCTTATTTTCGCTGCCATCCCTTTAACGCTCTCTCAAAAGACTTCTTGAATTCATTGTTTTGCTTCTGCATTTTTTTCGCCGCATCTATCAACGCAGCCTTTGGCTTTCGTTTTCCTTTGGTACGAACATAAACCGTTGGGTTGGAGGTGAGAGGATGTTTTATGTCATAACCAGCCATTTCTATGGCGTCATCCTCCAAGAGAGCTTTTTGTAGCACGTTGCAAAAAGTGTGTCCTTCACCCTCGATTTCTATTTTTAACTCATTAGAAGTTTTCTTCAAAATTTTGATTTCCACCTTTTTTCCTCCATCTAAATCTCCACTTCACCATAATCGGACGCAACTTTTCGCTTTTCAATTTTATCACAGCTAGAGCATCGCGCTCTTTGTCCCTTTAAAGGCAAAAGATGCCCACACCGAGAGCAGAAGGCATAAACAACACCTAGGTTTTTATCCGCAGTCGACAGATGAAATACTCTGTTTTTATCACTGATCACCTTAGCCCGCATTAGATCACCTTTTTTGCACACCTCAAACATGTTCTCAACGAAACCTGGACTTACATCCGAGATGTGTAGGATGCCGCTGAAAAAGCCGGCGATCGCATTTTCCCCAACCTTTGATATACGAAGTCTAGCAGTTCTGCTCTGTACGTCCTGCACCTGACCTAAAACTGTACTACCTACCTTTGGAAAGACCACCACGCGAACCATTGGGTACACTGAGACTTTTTTGTTTAACATATCTATAAGTGTGCGCCCGGTAATTTCGGAGTACACAGTGCCTTGTTCAGCATATGTTCCAGGGCCGGGTGTGAATTCTTCAATCACTCCCAGTCGGTCTCCTGGTGTAACGAATTGTCCGCTTTTTGCTCTTGATTCAGGCATGTTCTATTTCCTCTACTTGATATAAGTTAACCTTCACTGCTTTACTTTCTTTTCGTTGGAATTTCTATATCCACTGGAAAGTCGCCTGTAACCTTTCCTCTAAGCTTCTCAATAAACCTTTTGATTCAGCTACTTCAAGGAACAACTCATTTCGCGTTTCAAAACCATTCAATTATTGGTCTAAACAACTTTGATGGATTTGGGTTCTGAAGACCAAATGCCGTGTAAATTGCATCTCTCCACAGCAATCAAAGGATGACCATGTTTCAGCATCACTACCATCTTTATTTTCGGGTCGCTGAACTCAGGGGTGAACTCTGCTCTTCCTAAGAATGTGTTGCCGGAGTAGAGTTCGATCCACTGGATGAAGTGGCCCATTGTGTTAGGATGTTTCATGTATTTTCCCACTTCAACTGTAACTTCGAACAGTTCTCCTTTGTTTACCTTTCCCGGTGCGCTAATGACTGGACTGTGTTTCTTCTCAAGGTCTGTCATGTTTTTCTTGTCTTTCACTATGTTTACTCCGCAGGAAATATCGCCTTCACATGTGTACTTATACATTTATTCACCTCCTCCGTTTATCATAAATAATTTTTTAATGATGTTTTCAACCTAAATTTTGTAGCACATCCTATTTATAAAATAAGATTTAGAACTTCTTTTATTAATCTGGTGGAGTGCTTCTTTCAATTATGTACAAATCAACTATAAACTCATGCTTCCGCTTCCTGTGAAAATCAAACATGTGTGGTATTGTCATTAACATAGCATAGACTGCCTTGATTCTTCCACCATGTTTCTCAATGAACCTTTTCAAAAAAGAGGAGGGCGGAACCGGTATAAATCTGGTTCCACGTCCTCTTAACCTTTTGATGAAATCTCGGTTGCTCTTTCCACCCTTATGAAGGGAGTAAATTCTGTGGCCCAGCGCCAAGGACTTCTCTAAAAACCTTCGATCTGCTCCTCTTCTCTGCACGCCAAAGGGAGGATTCTGCAAAACTGTATCGAAAGAGCCTTGAATAACATCAACATCCGCCAAGATCCAGTGTGTCTTTTCTTTCACATTCATTTTCTCCGCATTTTTGTGCGCCGCTTTTATTGCCACTCGATCGATATCCACGCCGAACGTTTCTCTTGCTCCGATGAGGGCTGAGCCAATTGCAAGTCTTCCTGTGCCGCATCCTAGATCCGCTATTGTCTTACCAATGATGTCGTTGTACGTGTAGGCGGCTATGTATAGGATTTCCGCTGCGGTTTCTGAGGGTATGGTGTATTGTTCTAGATAAGCTTTAGGCGTTGGGTGAGGCTTGATTTTTGAGATTGCTTTTTCTAGGTCTAGCTTTCGAACCAGCCTTTTCTGCATAATTCTTCCCAGTCCATCTCCCCCAATACAACAAGCGCTTCGTTAAACGTGAGAACAGGCTTAAGAAACTTTGATGCTTCGTCCAGCGCCACTCGAGGACAAGCGGTGTTTACAAACGCTTCTATGTCAGGGAACTGCATCAGAACATTTGGAGCGATTTCCCTCGCCGCGAGCAATGTTGCTCTTCTCCCGTTTTTCTCCAGTTTCTTCTTTATCTCTATGGCGGCATCAAACCTTTTTTGTCCAGGCTTTAAGCCAACGAACACCCCAAAACTTTTCGCTTTTTCTGCTTCACGAATGCTTGCCCACCGTTGTCGAATTATCTTCTGAACCTCCTTTTCAATAGAATACGCTCTTTTTTCAAAAGGATCAGCGACGATCGTCGGTTTTGCGGTGGCTAAAGTTGCGCCTATGGCGTGAAATCTACCGCCTCCAACGAAAAGAAACACTTCAACATCTTTTAACACGGATTTGGCGTTGCTATAGTCGCAGCCAATCACTTGACCAGCATGTTTCAGTCGTCCCATATCTCCGATGGCAACTGTTTTTCCAGCCTCGAGAAGCAACTCTCTAGCTTCATTGATCATGTGAGCATGTTGTACAGTTGTTATTAATCCGATATTGTTCCAGTGTTTGAGGAGAGGAATTGCCTTCTTCACTGCTTCTTTAACGTTGACCCTTGCCTTGGCTTCGATGTAAACTGTTGGCACCTGTTTTTGTTCAATCATCTCCGTATGACCGTAATGTACAATTAGATCAGCGTCTAAGCTTCTAGCGTCAAGTGTGGCTAAGTCACATGCCCCGTAGCATGGGTCAGCGGAGACCACAGCTAGCGCACCAGCCTTTTCGGCAATAGTTGCCAAGCGAGGTCCTTCCGTCTTTAAGCCTTCGGGAAGTTGTATGAGAACTCGTTTGGCTCTGCGTTTGCTTATCTCTTCTTTAAGTCGTTTCTCTTCGAGGTTAAAGATCGTGGTTTTCATTTAGTTTTACCAATTATGACTTGAACAAATAAGACCCATAAAGCTTGGTTAAGAAAGGATTTAGTGAATGGATTCATCCCACTCTGAAGCCCAGTCTTGTTTAGAACCTTTTGTTTTGTGAGATTTAACATGCTCCTGCGCTTCAGCCAACTGTTTAAGCATAATTTTCCGTTCAAGACTCGCTACTAGCTGCCTCGTTTTAACAACAGCATCTGCATTCACAGATATACTGTCGATGCCGCAATGGACGAGGAACTCCGTGAAGTCGGGCAAGTTTGAAGGACCTTCTCCACAGATGGAAACGGTGCGACCGTGTTTATGAGCCACTTTAATTAAGTGAGCAATTATCCGTTTGACAGCTGGGTCTCGTTCATCAAAGTACCCCATTAGCCCGAGACGCTCTGAATCGCGGTCAATCATCAGGACGCCTTGCGTCATGTCGTTGGAGCCTATGGAGAAGCCGTCGCAAAGTTTTGAAAATTCATCCGCCATTATTGCGATGGCTGGGGTTTCAGCCATAAACCATACTTTAAAGTCTCTAGATTTTTCAAGATCTTCTTCTTTCATGATTTTTAGGCATTTTTCTGCTTCCCATGTGGTTCTGATCACGGGTAGCATAACCCACACGTTTTTCAGTTTCCATTCTTCTCTACACTTTTTGATTGCTTTGCACTCCAGTCTGAACGCCTTTTCATACCACTCGCTTATGTATCTGCTTGCTCCCCGCCAGCCAAGCATGGGGTTTGCCTCAACTATCTCGTATTTCTCTCCACCCTTCAGATCTCTATACTCGTTAGTTTTGAAATCGCTGAACCTCACGATCACTGGGCGGGGCTGTATCGCTCTCGCAACTGTGGCAATTCCCTGAGCCAGTTTGTCTACAAACTTGTTGCCTTGCCCTGTCTCGAGGAGATATAGAGGATGTTCGCCTATGTAGCTGGCTAGAATGAACTCGATGCGCATGAGCCCTATCCCATCGAAAGGTAAGCTCCTGTACCGCTCAATCATGTCGGGAACACCAAGGTTGAGGAAAATTTTCGTAGCGGTTATAGGGGCGGGTTCAAGCGTAGCTGATCCAGCTACGGTTGGTGTTGGGGTAGTAGGCTTCATGTATTCAACAACTCCTTCATACACTACACCACTTCTCGCATCCACAGTATATTCTTTACCTGTGACCAGTACTTTTGTACCGTTTTCAGTTCCAACAATACTTGGAATTCCCAGCTCACGACTCACAATAGCAGCATGACAGGTTACGCCTCCCTTATCCGTGACTATGGCCCCAGACAGCCTCATAAACGGCACGAAGTCTGGATTAGTCATCGCCGTCACCAAAATG
The DNA here is from genome assembly GCA_030672415.1 of Candidatus Bathyarchaeota archaeon. Classification (GTDB taxonomy): domain Archaea; phylum Thermoproteota; class Bathyarchaeia; order Bathyarchaeales; family Bathyarchaeaceae; genus B1-G15. The sequence continues at coordinate 8,620 of DAOVGL010000076.1, read as the reverse complement.
TCCCCCTTTTTCACGAGCATTGATGCGTCTTCAGGCGTTAAAACAACCTTTACTGTACCGATTACTATGTCTCTTTTGCCAGCGGCTATTCCTTTCACAGCAACCTTTAACTCTGCTTGTCCTGTGGCCGGAGTTAGTGGCTTCGGCGCTTCGATTTCAGGTGGCGTCTTCTTTAGACTCCACACAGTTTCGGGTCTAGCCTGTACAATGAAAATATTTTCTGGGAAGGAGAGGCTCTTATCAATCGCCCACTCGATGTCCTGAGGCTGCCCGCCGTAGTGTTTCTCTATGCGTTTGGCGAGCTCAGCAAGCTTAGCAATTTCTTTGTCGGTTAGGCATGGTTGCTCCTGTCGTTTAGGAGGCACATTAGCATGTATAGTTTTGCCAGTTTTAGGGTCTCGAACATATTCAACTGTTTTTTTCGGAATCTTTTTTTCAATAATCTTCAAAGTTTTTTTGTCCAGTATATAGTCGTCTGGAGTGACGGCGCCGGAAACAACCGACTCGCCCAGTCCCCAGTTGCCTTCAATAATTATTTTGTTTGGTTCTCCGGTTACAGGGTTTATGGTGAATATGACGCCTGCTGCTTTGGCGTTAACCATTTTTTGTACGCCTACACTGATGAGAACTTGTTCATGCTTGAAGCCCTTCCTGGTTCGGTAGAAGATGGCTCTAGGTGTGAACAGGCTTGACCAACATTGTAAAGTTTTCTGAACTAGATCTTTACCTCCTCTTACGTTTAGGTAAGTTTCTTGCTGCCCCGCAAAAGAGGCGCCTGGCAGGTCTTCAGCTGTGGCACTAGAACGTACAGCTACAAGCACTTTGTTTGATTTTGTTCTTTTGCTGAGTTCTTTGTAGGCTCTTTTGATGGCTTCCTCGATTTCATTTGGTATAGGAGTTGTTTCAATTATTTTACGAACTTTTCTAGAGGCTTCTTCAAATTGACTAGGAAGTTCAACGTCGGTAACGGTTTCCTCAATTGCCTTGTACATTTTTTCGGCGATGCCAGTTTCTGTGATGAACTTCTCATAAGCTTGAGCGGTCACTGCGAACCCGGGTGGGACAGGTATCTTTGCTTGAAGCAGTTCACCTAGGTTTGCAACTTTGCCCCCTACGATGGGAACGTCTTCTTTTCCTATGTCCTCAAACCAGACGATAAGTTTCTCTTTTAATGGCGAATTTTTTCCCAACGAGATTTGCCTCCAATTATTCCGCCGTTTTCTCAACAACTATTCGACAGGTTATGGGTAGTTTAGCTCCTCCCCGTCTTAACGCCTCTCTAGCAGCTTCGATACCGTCCTCGTTCACGTTGGCCGTCATAATGGTTTGATTTGACCTCACTCGTGCGGCGATCCCTACGGCTTTGCCAAAAGCATGTTTCATCCCATCTTGCAGTCGGTCAGCGTGCGCTCCAAAAATCATCTTGTTTTCCCGAAGCACAACGTGTGGATATGGTAAAATCCGCAAACAATAATTGGTTCCTAACTTGCCAGAGAGAACTTGATTTGCTGCTATGCGTGCCGCTTCTAGGGCGGTGTGGCGAATTTGTGCCTCTTTACGGGCTATCAGAAAAGTTTGATACTCAAATTCAGCTGTGGAGTCTCCCATGGTGAACTTTGTTATTCTTGATTGAGGAGAGCCGCGAATGTACTTTTTTCTAGTGTAAGCCTGCCCCTTTACTCTTCGATAATTATGCGCTTTCACGGCGTTCCCCTTGTTCAGCTTTTGTATGCTGGCTATTTAAAGGATACGTCAACACGTGGTTTATTAAAAGTATGGCTTGGCAATCTAGAGTGCTCTTACGCTTTATCATGGATTATTTTTTAAACCATGTCTTAGCTAGTTCATCAAAGTTTGGAAACAATTTCTTCAAAATCGGAATGTACATTTTTTTCTCTTCTTCGGTTAGGTATTGGAACTGGTATGGTCCAGTGTACGGGGACGGGTCGCCCTCTCTAGTTAAGAATTCGATGTGCATGAACGGGTCGCCTAGCTTAATGGTTATTGGTCGTCTGTTGTTGCTCAGGTTAACGAGTTCTAGGGCTAGTCTTCCAACAAAGCCGCTGTGAACCTTGGCAGCGTTAAGAAAAGACAGCCCCATTCTTCCATACTTGCTCTTCGCTGTCAAATGAGCCACGTATTGGGATGGGGTGAACACGACTTCGTAGGAGATGAGGTTTATGTGTTCCAGATAGTGCAGTGTGGTCTCTTCCCTCACCGTTAAAACGTAGCCGTCTCCATCCAAGAGACTGTAGTCGAAAGGGTAGATGCACTTGTAATTCTCGATAAGTTCCATCAACTTGCTCTTGCCAACAATGCACATGTAATTCTCACCTTGACCTAGCAATAGTTGCGTTTGTTTTATTTACTTCTTTTTGTGAGTTTCATGTGTAATCCACGTTAACGACAACATCATAATTTTAACCGTTCACAACTACGCCTTTTCTTTTATGATTGTTTTTTGAAAGTAAGCTTTAAATCGAAGAAATACATAAGGGAGCTATTCTAAAAAATTCGAGAAGGCTGATAGCTTATGGTTAAAGTAGAAGTTGACCTTAAGAAATGCGATGGAGACGGAACTTGTGTAGACGTCTGCCCAGTTGATGTCTTTGAACTTCAAGAACTCGCAGAATACGAAGGAAAAACTAAGGCAGTAGTGGTGGACAATGACGCATGCATTGTATGTAGAGCATGCGAGGTTCAATGTCCCGAACAAGCAATAACAGTTACAGAGTAGCTTCGATTACAACTATGGTTTCAAACGCAACTTTCTCTTTGGCAAGCACTCGTACACAGAACCGTCTTTCCCCTAGTTTTTGCACCGTCTTCTCCACATCTGAGAGGGTTGATTGAACCAAAAGAATTCTCCCACCCTTCATTAAGTAGCTTGGTGCCTGCAATATAAATTGGTCAATGAGTTGTCTTCCAGTCGGTCCACCTATCCAAGCGCGCTCTATCCAATTCTTTTCTTCCATCGTTTCTGATGGCAAATACGGAGCGTTAAAAATAATTAGGTCAAATTTTTCATTTTTCTTTATGGCTTTCAATAAATCACTCTGCAACGTCTCCATTTTCTCTGTAACACCATTGAGTTTCGCGTTCATTTTGGCGCAACGAACTGCGTGAGGGTTAACGTCTACAGCTATAACCCTTCTTGCCTTTTTCGCTGCGAGGATTCCCAGTATTCCACATCCAGTTCCCACATCTAACACAACATCGTTTTTGTCCACAACAAGATTTTCTGCAAGAAGGAAAGTGTCCTCTGCAGGTTCGTACACGTCCTTAGAAACGTGAAACGCGTACTCATTAAAGAATGCCTTTTTCATGTCTTTCTCGGACAAAATCATTGGTCAAAGCCCCAAAGTCTTCTGGCGCCAGCTCCCGCACCCTTTTATCATGAAAGAGCAAGGAGTCAGCCATCTTCATCACATTTTCTTTCTTTACCCACTGGCGCAGAAAAGGAATGGCAGCGTTTCTAACCTTCTTGTTTCGTTGATTAAACAGTATCCTCACGAGTTGAAAAAAGAGTTCTTCGTCTTCCACGGAAAACGGCGGCTTTTCTCTTGGTCTTAAAAACACCATCATGGAATCTACGTCTGGAGGCGGATAAAACAGCTTTCTGGACACGTAATCTAAGAGTTCTACCTCCGCCCGATAATAGATGTTAACGGTCAGTCTTCCGTAGTCTTTAGTGCCCACAGATGCGGTCAGTCTTTCCGCAAACTCTTTCTGAAAAGTTAACACAGCGCAGTCAAACTTTCTCTTCAGAAGCCAGAACAGTAGAGGAGAAGAGATGGAGTAGGGAGGAGTGGAAACCACCTTGTTAAATTGTGGAACAGAGATGTTTAACACATCTCCCTCGATGAGGTCTACATTGTCTAGGTTGCGAAGCTCGTTCCTCAATATTTTTGTCAGTTTAGGATCAATTTCCACAGCGATAACTTTCTTACATGCTGGAGAGAGAAGTTGTGTAAGAAAGCCTAACCCAGGTCCCACCTCCAAGACAATGTCATCCTTGTTTACAGAGGCATAAGAGATCATTCTTTCTAACAAAGCAGGATCTATCACAAAGTTTTGTCCTAAACGTTTCTTGGGAAAAACTTTGTAGAGGCGGAGAAGACGCCTCGCCCTCTGGAAGAGAGCCATTTTTCTATCACTAGAGCGCCCGTGTGAACAGTCTATGTTTACTTTCGCCAGCAAGTTCCTCAAAAATCCTCTTAGCGACCAGTTTGGCGGGATTAGGCATGCTGGCACGTTGTTGCAAGTCCTTAAAATTCTTGAAAGGTTTTCTGTCTCTTTCATCAATAATCTGCCACATGTGCTTTTTTCCGATGCCTGGAATAAGTTCCAACGCATGCATTCTAGGTGTAATCGCTTGGGTATTGTTGAAAAAGTTGACGAACAAGGTTTCACGATTGCGCACGATCTTCTCCAAAACCGCAAGCAGTTCCATCTTAGCGGTACTGGTTAACTCGTCGTAGCCAATTCGACCAATAATATAAGTAATCTCCTTCCGCGCGTCTTTCCCAACGTAAACTCTGTCAAAAGGCTTGAGGACGACTCCCTCCTTCACAATCGCCTCAAGGAGAGTGAAATATCCTTCTCCAACAACCTGAACTAAAGCACCCGCCCGATAGCCTGGTCTGGCTCCAGGTCTTCCGTGGGGCAGAAAGTCAAGGACGTACGCGTGCTCTTCGTATCTTTTCTCCATACTTCCTTCGCCCACAAGTAATAACTATTGGAAAAAGTCCTTATTCCTTTTTTCTATGCTCATCTAAAAAAGCTAGGATTTCCTCCAACCTAGAGATCTCCACAATCCTGCGGCCTCCAGCCAAAAAAACTCGAACTTCCTCCACGCTTTCTGGCATGCAATTAACTAGTTGAACAACCTCCTCCTCTTCTAACTCAAACTTCTCTACGAGTCCAATTATGAGTTTTTCTGCTGTTTTAGAATCAAGTTTAGAGAATTTTGACGTATAATCCAACGATCTCCGTTGAAACTGGTCAAGTTGCTCCTCACCTATTGATTCCAGTATTTTTTTTGCCTGTGGAATCGTGATAATTTGTTCCTTTATTGCCTTTCTTGGCATAGTTAAGCCCCTCTATGAGGTTCAAGATGTTCAGGGCGCACGATTATTTCTTTAACAGCCTTTCCCTGCGTGACACCAACTACGTAGGCTCTACCTCTTTTGTTAGCTATAACACCGATTCTCCCATGATACCTTCGATGAGGCATGCCTTTGTGGATGGTTGAGTTAATCTTCACCACCACCTTCTGTCCCGGCTCGTACTCGCGAAGAATTTTACTGAGCCCAACTTTCCCCCGTTCTCTGGGTTTCTTCCGTAGGAGGGAGCGAGTTCTTTTGCGGTAACCTTTGGATTTTCTTGGCATTAGTTATACCTTCACGATTACGTTTAAAACGTCCAGTTCCAGAGACTTAGCTTTTGCGCTAACAATATTGGTCACGTTTGGGTTGGTTCGTCCCTCGTCGCCAGTTATCAGTTCTTTGATGTAGAGTCCCCCTTGACAGTGTATTCTCATTTCCGCACGGTTAGGTGTCAACCTCTTTATCTTAGCCTCATATATGTACTTTTCTCGAACACGATCTGCCCTTCGATGCAACACACGTAAAGGCGTTTGTTGATGAACCACCGTGTTAGTCAACGTTTTCTCTAGAATCTCTAATTCTTCATCTGAGACAGCTCTGTCAAATCCAACGACAGCTCTGTAAACTTTCTCCCCTGCCTCTGCTTTCTTCAACTTCCTAACAGTATCTCTACTAGCAAAACGTAGGTTCAGAACCTCCACCTTACCCTTCGCTTGTTCGTTAATGGCTTGTGTAAGACTCTGCAAGTCTATAAACCGCCTTTTGGGTTTCTTAACCTCCATAACGAAGGGCCTACCGCGCCCCAGCATGCGAGCGTCAACATCTTCCCGTCCAGCCGCGTGAAACGAAGCATCTTCTCCACCGGTTTTTTGCAACATTGGCCCAGCTATGATTTCTTCAACTGATTCTTGATACAATTTTCCGGTCCCGCCACAATGTGGGCAACCCTTCCCTCTACATTCATTGCAGATCCATTTAGACTGAGAGATGCCACGAACGAGTTTTTTGTATCCTCCTGCGACGTACAATGGATTTGCTTTAAGCGTGACTTTTTCAGCGACGGGGTTGACTAGAATCACTACATCCGGCTTTTTGTAGTCCGCTGGTTTTTGTGTGATTTCAGAGATTTTTTTTCCAATGTCGCGGCTGAACTCGTTTCGCATGCTCTCGCCGTGTCTCACTTCAAATTCTGCTTTAAATTCGTCTTCTCTTTCCTCTATTTTGGTGGGTAGTTCCACTCCAACAAGGAACGTAGCGTATTCGTAAGGTTTCAATTTCTTTAAAGAGCGCCCTACCAATTCGCTTATAGACTCAAATCGTCCCTCACAGAGATAGCATTCTCGTTTTTTTCCAGCTCTTTTTCTCAGTTTTCTCAGTATTTCAGTTGCTATGTTAAAGGATCCGTTGGCTGCCAACGTTTTTAGGAGTGAGGCTCTTGTTTTCTTCCCAGTTAGCGCCTGTTGATGACCCTTCATTGTTAAGAGAAGTTTGATGGCTTCGCCACGATTTTGATCATCTAGCCCATAGCCTAAGAGGGCGAACTGTCTCCCTAAGCAATGGTTGCAAAGGGGATATTTCTCCAGCATTTTTTGCGCCTTTTCAAGTATATCCATAAGGCTCCCTCTTTTCCGCCGCTATTTTTTGCAACATCCAAGTTTCAGGGTTTCTTTACATTGATTTCGGAAACTTTTTTCCAAGGAACGAAAACTTTTTCCTCCGCAGAGTCTTCATCATCTTTTTCATCATGGAATACTGTTCAAGAAGTTCTTTTACTTCCTTTTCAGTGGTTCCGGAACCGCGCGCCACACGTCGTATTCGAGACGATGTGAGGGTTTTTGGTTTTTCCTTCTCCTTTGGAGTCATGGATTGAATGATTATTCGCCATTTTTCTAGGCGATCTTGAGCAGTATCCATTATTTCGTCAGGTATGTTGTAGGAGAAGCCGGGAATCATTTTTAGGAGGCGCCCAATTGGGCCCATGCTTCTCATGGCTTCGAATTGTTCATACATATCTGTCAAGGTGAATTTTCCACTTAAGAATGCGCGCATCTTCTTTTCGGGTACTTTCACCTCTGCTTCTCGCACTTTTTCAAGGAGGCTTTCAAGGTCGCCCATACCTAGGAGTCTGCCTACAAATCTTGAGGGGACAAAAGGTTCTATGTCGTTGATTTTTTCTCCTGTCCCAATGAATTTTATTGGCGCTCCGGTTGTTGCAACGGCTGAGAGGGCTCCTCCTCCCCTTGCAGAGCCGTCTAGTTTTGCAACGAAAATTGATCCTATTGGGGTGGCTTCGTTAAACGCTTTGGCTTGTATTGCTGCTTGCTGACCGATGGTTCCGTCGACAACAAGAATTGTCTCGTCTGGTTTGATTTTCTTTTCCAGCATCTTCATCTCCGCGATCAGGTTTTTCTCATCTTTGTGTCTTCCAGCAGTGTCGATGATGACCACGTCTTGACTGTTAAACCTCTTCAATCCCTCTGACGCAGTTTTTATGGCGTTCTTTGCTTTTGGGTCTCCGTATATGGGAATGTTTACCCGTTTGGCTAATTGCTCAAGTTGTGCATAGGCGCCCGGTCTAAAGGTGTCCGTGCAGATTAGCGCTGTTTTTAATCCTCTCTTTTGGAAGTATCTCGCCAGTTTTGCGGCGCCTGTGGTTTTGCCTGAACCTTGAATTCCCACGAGCATGAAGACGTTTCTTTTTCCCGTCTTTATTTTTAGTGAAACTGGTTTTTCGCCGAGGAAGCGTGTCAGTTCTTCGTAAACCACTTTTGTCACGTGTTCTCGTCTGGAAATTCCCGCTGGAAACTTCTCCTTTAATGCTCTATCTTCTATCCGTTTCGAGATTTCGAGAACTAGCTTTACGTTTACGTCTGCCAACAGCAACGCTCGTTGAATGTCTCGGGCTAACTGCTTAACGGTTTCTTCGTCCACAACTGGAGCTCGAAAAACCTTTCTTAAAGATTCGTAGAGGGAGGAGCCGAGACGTTCCAGAGACATAACTTTTCTCCAAATTTAAACTGGATTCACTCTTAAATAGATATTTAGTTTGTTTACCATAACTCTTTTTATCTCAGTTAACGGGAACTTAGATGGAGGAACAATCTTTGTCTGAACTTGCTAGAATAGTGGAAAAGAAATCTATACCTTCAGGAGCCATAATGCTTCAGGGACTCCCTGACGTAGGATTAGTCGGCCTCATCGCAACGTCTTACATAACATCTGAATTAGATTTAGATGAAATAGCATACGTAGATTCAGATCTTCTTCCTCCAGTAGTCGTGTTACATGATGGACTACCTCACGCTCCTCTAAGAATGTATGGAAAAAACAACATTATCGCTACCATTTCGGAAACAGCAGTTCCCGCAACATCCCTTCACACTGTTATGAGGACACTTATCGATTGGGCACAATCAAAAAACGTGAAAATGGTGGTGTCGATGGGTGGAATACCTGTAGAAAATAGACAAGCTATTAAGGAACCTAAAGTTTTTGTTGCTGCTTCCACCAAA
>DAOVGL010000037.1 GCA_030672415.1 Candidatus Bathyarchaeota archaeon | reverse complement strand
ACCCAACCTACGGGGTTCTTTTTTGACCATGCTCTAACTCCTCCTTATCTATGGGTAGGCACCATCATTTACATATTTAAGTTTGTTAATATAAAAAATCAAAACATATTTAAATATTTTGATATAAGTTTTAAATGGAGTTATCCATGATCCTAGAACAAAAACCTCGAATAAGCAAGAGACTCCAGCGTTTGGTGGAATCAGATATTTGCTCCGCAGAGGACGTTTCAAAGTATGCCTCAGAACTTAAACAATTGGTGCATGAAATAGCGGACGAAAAGGTGATAAAAACACAAAGTAGATTGTTTAAAGCGCTTGCTGACAAAACAAGGCTAAAGATTTTAACACTTCTTAGTATTCGAGAAATGTGCGTCTGCGAGGTAATGGTTGCGTTAGATCTAACTCAGCCCACCGCTTCTCATCATCTCGGCATACTTGAAAAGGCAAACCTTGTGAAAAGTAAACGCGAAGGGAAATGGGTGTTTTACAGCTTGCAAGACAAGCGTGTTATAAGTCTCATGAGAGAAATCGGAGGAAAAGAAACGTAAGAATCAATCGCCTAACCGACTCGTTCATTTCTTGAGCCAAAAAATTCTTCAATTTAGATAATCATTAATACTGCTCATTCAGTGAAAAAAGTGGGAGGTGAAATATTTGATCTTTGTTACTCTATGTACAGTTCGCTCAGGAAAGTTTGAGGATGCCATTAAAGCAACGAAGGGACTGCCTAAGGCTCTTCCTCCAGGGATCAAACTCAAAGCTCGTTACAGCTTATTTGGAAGATACGATGCAATCTACATATTTGAAGCACCAGACGAAACAACCGCTACAAAATTCGTTAGACGGCTTCAAGATACTCTTGACACCGAGACTTTCCTTGCTGTACCCTGGACTGAATAAAAATTTCACCCAGATTTTCTAGTGTATTCAGTTAGAGCCTGTTGCTCCCATTCCTTGCTTTCCTTTAGTTTCTTCCATTCTTGTGCCTTGACAAAACCTCCTATCTGTTCCTTAATTTTTTTAGCGAGCTTAGGTCCAATCAAGGGCAAACTAGTTAGTTTTTCAAGAGACACCTTTTTTATGTCTTCAATGGTTTTGAGGCCAGAGTTAAAGAGTAAACGTGCCCGTATCCTTCCGATTCCCTTCAACCTAACCAGCGGAAGCAACTCAGCTTTCACTCCCTTTTCGATTCGTTCCATGAGTCCTGCGAGATGTAGAAAAAGATCTTTGTGACCAAATAGTCTAGCCAGCTCATGTGAAGCATACAGGAGCCATCGCGCAGCTCCAATGAGCCTATACAGATCACCGGGCTGAACTCTAAACCTTTCAATGGTCTCATCTTCCGATGTTTCTTCTATCCACGCATCTAATACCCCAGCTAGTTTCGCTTCTCCTAGAAACTCTTCGTAGTCCATTCGGTCCATTCCTTCATCGGGAACTTCAAACATGAATTCTTCTCGGTGTTCATCTATAAACAGAGTTAAACCGTCGATTTCTCTGGAGTAAGGACGAAGTTTGGGAAACATATCGGGTGTATGTGAGATCATGTGGAGAAAGCTGATGTCGGTGATTCGTGGCGCTCTATTTAACAAGGCTTCTCGAATAATGACTGCGGAAACTGGGTCGATGTACAATTCAGAGACTCTTCGTCCAAACTTGGTGGCGTAAACGTTTTTTCCACTTACCTCAATCATGTTTTCTTCGTAGAGGAACTTCAGAATTCTGGTGATTACTTCTCTGATAGCTTGGGGATCATATTGATGGGCATAGAAGGTTTTGCCGAAGAAGTCGTAGATTCCTTGTTCAGTGTGGGCGAAGTCAGTGGCGATTGTTGCTAGAACATGAGAAAGAAGGATGCGCTCCACTGCCAGTTTTGACCATATTCTCTCCGGCTCAGCCATAACGTAGTTTTCCATGAGGTAGTCGCGTTCGTCCTCGTTTTTGGCGATGAGTAGAGCTTCTCCAACCTTGTCGTATCTGGGTCTCCCAGCTCGACCTGCCATCTGTTTATACTCTAACACTTTAATTGGGTAGTATCCGTATCCCAGTTCATACCGTCTGTAATCGTGAATTATTACCGTTCTGGCAGGAAGGTTTACTCCAAAAGCCAAGGTGGGAGTGGCTGTTATGACTTTGATTTTGCTGTTTCGAAAGGCATCTTCAACGATTTTTCGGTGGGCGCTGCTCAATCCAGCGTGATGAAAAGCTGTTCCGTTGCTGACTAGTTCAGCTAAAATCTCGCTTATCCTTGTTCGTTCGCCAGCAGCCAGAATTCGTTCAGCAACTCGTGTGAGAGAACGTTTTGCAGGTTTCGATAGGACAGATTTTAGGTCAGCTGCAGCCTTTTTGGCAAGACTAACCGAGTTTTTCCTTGTTGCCGCAAACATGAGGGCTTGTCCACCTGACTTTACAACATGCACTGCAAAGTTTATGGCTGGGTTCTTGCTCAGCTTTTCTATCTTGATGGCTCCTCCGTCCTTAAAGTGAGCTTCATCTTGAAGCAGCACACCCTCCTTCAGCGTCACAGGTCTCCAGTCGGTGGCGACGACACCAGCCTTCAACCATTCAGCCGCTTCCTCCGCGTTCTTAATGGTGGCACTTAACGCTAAAAGCTGAACGTCCGGGTTTACTTGCATGAGGCGGGCAAGCACCACTTCCAATGTGGGACCACGTTTAGCATCGTTAAGCAGGTGCACTTCATCGGCTACTATTAGGGAAATTTCGTCCATCCAGCGCGTCCGGTGTCTCAGTAAGGAGTCTGCTTTTTCGTTTGTTGTAACAATAATGTCGTATCTCTCGAGCCATGAGTCGCTGCTGTCATAGTCGCCAGTGCTGATGCCCACTCTGACCCGTTTTCCACTTCGTTTCCTAGCGACCGTGTACTTTTTGAACTCCTCGTATTTTTCGCTCGCCAGCGCCCGTAGAGGAGTCAAATAGAGAATTTTTCCGTCTTTTACCAACACGTGTTTGAGGGCACACAGTTCAGCTATGAGGGTTTTGCCAGAAGCAGTTGGACTTGCCAGAACAAGGTTTTTTCCATCAAGAACTCCGGCACGTATAGCCTCTTCTTGTGGAGGGTACAGCTCGGTGATTCCAGACTTGATTATGACTTGTTTTATGGATTCAGGTATCGGCAACTCTTTGATCTTCAAAGCTTACGCCCTTTTTAGCTAAGTCTTCTTTAGATGTCCCTCTTTGGGAGAGTATATGGTTCCCTCTTTCACCAACTGCCCTATAAGCCTCTCCGCTTCGCCCCTTACAAGATCATATTCGGTTTCAAGCTTTTCCAGAAGCGCCGACTTTTCAACTATGCCTGTTTCCTTTTCCATCGAAACAATCGTGCTCAATACAATCCCTAGCTTGTCACGCAGGCTCTTAGGCTTACCAGTCATGATAATGTCAATGTCAATTTTGTGGGAGGAAATGTCGATTCCAACCTCTTTTAGGGACCGGTTCATGATGGCGATAGCGGCCTCAGCATCCTCAGCGAGAACTTCTTTTCGAAATGCAACGCGAGCCCTAGCCTCCGCCAACCTCACCATAGACTCGAGTTGACGCGCGGTGATGGCTATAGGCGTTCCTTCAGCTTCACTGGCTGAACGCATTTCCAAGTAGAAGTCTCTTAGGCGCTCCAAAGCTTCTTTACTTAACACCGGTTTGAAACTTCTGCCGTAACTGATGTATTTTCGAAGAAGATCAGGGGGTACAGGTGGCTCTACTGGAACAGCACCCGTCCTGTGGAGACGCAGTATGTGCTCAGACATCCTGGTGTCCAGTTCCTTCTCCGGCACATCCCTCAGCACAAATATAAGATCAAATCTGGACAGAAGCGTAACTGGAAGAGATATGTTCTCCGCCACTGTCCGATAAGGTTCATACCTCCCTAAAGTTGGATTGCCCGCAGCCAGCACCGCAGTTCTAGCATTAAGGGTTGCCACAATGCCTCCCTTCGCCACCGAAACCGTGTGCTGCTCCATTGCCTCATGTATAGCTACCCTATCCTCGGGGCGCATTTTATCCATCTCATCGATGCACGCAACACCCTTATCCGCCAGCACCAGTGCCCCTGCCTCAAGGGTCATTCCGCCCTGTTTCTCTCGGAGGACAGCGGCGGTTAAGCCAGCAGCTGTGGTTCCTCGACCAGATGTGTACAAGCCGCGTGGAGCAATCCTTGCTACATACTGCAAAAGCTGTGACTTGGCGGTTCCAGGGTCTCCTATCAAAAGGACGTTCATTTCCCCTCGAATTTTGATGTCAGGAAACTGTTTGGGAACACCTCCGAAAAGAAGATACATCACTGCTTCTTTGATGTGTTCATAACCGTAGATGGAGGGCGCTATCGACCGAATGACTTTGCGGTGAATCCACGGGTCTCGTGCCAGCTCTAATATCTGCTTTTCTTCCTCAGGCGAGGTAAGAACTGCCTCATGCTCCTTGCTTAAGACATCTATGAAGTTTGCGTCCAAATGCAACCGGAAAACTCGAAGCTTTCCAACTCTGGGCAGAACAGGAGCAGCCGCGCGCACAACCCCCACCACAGATACACTGTCTCCGGGCCTCGCTACGTCCACAAGGTCCTTTTCGGTTAGCTTGATGTTTATCCAGCGTGGAAGCTGACCAGGAGGCAAGTTTTCCGGTCGCTCTTGGGTGCGAATATCTTGGGAATCAATGAACGTAGATTCTTCCTGAACAAAATCGAAAGGTCCGTTTCTCTTGCACACCGGATTGTCGCAGTTGAAGGGCGCTCTCAAAAAGGGGCTTGTTTGGTCTCGATAGCTGACTTCTCCACATCGTTTACATTTGAAAGCAGCCCGTGTTACCATAGGTCTGGCAGGCGTTGCACGTACAACAATGCCTTCCACCATAACCAGCTTTCCGATGTTATCGGACCCAAGCTGTCGCAGTGGAGTGGTTACAGGTAAATTCATGAACTGAACGCTCACCTTTTCGATTCCTTCAGCGTACTCAGGTTCTTCTATCTGCAACTGAGCTAACGCTGCGCGGTTTGCGTGCTCTAAATACTCATCCGGCCTCTCGATGACGTTTTCCGCTAATGCTGAGTCTGTTGCCATCAGGTCTTCAAAATCTACAATTAACGAGATCTTGCCAGTGATGGCCATTTCGGAGATTCGTTGACGATACTTATCGGATGTTAGGATATCCTGAAAGCGCTCCTGAGGATCCGTTGCTAACATTTCGTTCGTCAAGACTCAGCCTCCATTTTCAGAATTTTGGTTCTCCACTCGCTTATAATTGTATGTAAACGTTCATAGATGGCACGCTCTTCTCTCGTCAAATTCTTAAGAAACTGATTTGTTTGAGCAGGAGCTGAAGCTAATGAAACTATCTTTTTCAGTCTACAATTCACAACATCACGGGAAAGCCGCGACGCCCTATCGTTTTCTTTCATTTTTTCAGGGTTTTTAACTGCATCCTCCTTTAAGCGGGAAAGGTAGCGTCGCAACCTAGGATAAAAGTCTTCTAGTAAAGGAGAGAATTGTTTAACCGATTGAACGCGCTCCTTCCAATGAAGCTTGTATAGTTTCACTGCATCCAGCAGTTCTTCTTCTCGAAGGCGTGCTATTCCCGCCTTTTCCAGCTCGTCAGCTACCCAAAACATGACTTCGTATTCTTTTCCCTCTTGTAAGGCTTCAGTTTTCAAGCCTGCCAGCTCGATTTCAGGACAGCTTCTGTTCACAACGATTTTGACAGGCGTGTTTTCAAATACAAAATCTTCATCTTTTATGGATTTTCTTGTCATCAACACTTAGTCCAACCTTCAACAGAACGTTTGTCTAACAATAAGATGGCTGTTAGATATAAAAATTAATATCAAGAGGAAAATATGTTAAAATTTAAGCAAAATGGCTTGGTTCACCATTTGAGACGTAACATTTAAAAGAGTCAAAAGCTGTTACCCACATTACTAGGTTTACAAACGTAAAGGTTGGTGAAAAAATGCCCGAAAGAGTCCAAAGAAACTCCTCGTATCTAAACGAAAAATCCACATGCGGAACCCGTACAAGAGTTAAAGACACAAGTCCAACCAGCGGCATGTGCTCCCTATGCATCCGAGACTGCCCCTTCCTATGCGAAGTGGGATTATCCACTTTCAGAGGAAGAGAAGCCCTCTATCCCGAGCCTAAACAATTCGGATTTAGCACTGCAGGTGCACTGAAAGACTTTGGCTTAGACTGGTCCCACTTTAACATGTTGTCAGCTCTCTTCAAAGTTGAAGGAATAGAAGCAGACTCAGACGCGGCTTTCTTCCAGAACGTGAGCACAGAAAGCAAGGTTGCGGGTATCCCCATTAAGATACCAATTGCCACCGGGGCTTTTGGCTCCACTATGGTGGCCAAAGTCAACTGGGACGGCCTTGCCATAGGCGCTGCCCTTTCTGGTGCCATTATAACCATCGGAGAAAACGTCTGTGGAATGGACGCCACATCAAAATTTACAAATGGTAAAGTAACCTATTCGAAAGAGTTGAAGCGTAGAATTGAAAGTTTCCGAAAGTTCTGGGACGGAAAATACGGCGAAATTGTTGTTCAAACAAACGTGGAAGATCAGAGGCTGGGTGTAGATGTCTACGCTATATCTGGCTTAGAGGTAAACGTTATAGAGAGGAAATGGGGTCAGGGCGCCAAGGCTATAGGAGGAGAAGTTAGAATCCGCGACCTTAACAAGGCGATCATGCTGAAAAAACGAGGATACCTCGTCATTCCAGACCCGGAAGACAAGACAGTTCAAGAAGCTTTCAAAGAAGGCGTTTTCAAAAGCTTCGAAAGACACAGCAGAGTAGGCATTCCCAACGAGAAGGGCTTCTTAGAAGACATAGACTGGCTGAGAAGTCAAGGCGCTAAACATGTGATCTTGAAGACCGGAGCCTACAGACCATCAGCCGTTGCCTTCACTATGAAACTTGCCTCAGAAGCAAAAATTGAAGCGGTGACCTTTGACGGCGCTGGAGGCGGCACGGGTATGAGCCCAGTGCCCATGATGGATGAGATGAGTACTCCAACTGTATATTTAGAAGCGCAAGTTTTGAAGTGTTGTGAGCTTCTGAGGAAGAAGGGGCGTTTCGTGCCGGATATCTTGATGGCTGGTGGTTTCATTAAGGAGTCGCAGATGTTTAAGGCTATAGCTATGAGCAACTTTGGCAACGGTCCATACGTTAAGGGTATCTTAATGGGAAGATCTCCCCTCCTCGCGGTGATGAAGTCTTCATACTTCGCTCAGCTCGCTAAGGAGGGAAGGTTGCCGAGAGACTTCGCAAACAGATATGGTTCCACTCCAGAAAATTTCTTCATCACAGCGCCAGAACTTAAGAAAGAGCTTGGAGAAAAGTTCAAAGAGGTCACGTGGGAGGCTATTGGTCTCTACACCTATCTAACAGAGAGAGTTAAAGTTGGACTAATGCAGCTAATGGCTGGAGCACGAAAGTGGAAACTAAACCTGCTCAACAGAAATGACCTTGTCAGCTTGACAGAGAGAGCAGCAAAAGTGACTGGCATCCCGTTGATAGAAGATACTGAGCACAGCGCCATCGAGAGGATTCTAGGCTAACTAACCTCTCTTTATTTTTTTGGAAGAAATCGTTGCTACATGAAAGTCTAAACTGTGCCATAACCTTCCATTTTGGGATAGATTACGTTAGAAAACTTGTTTCACTTGCCCTTTGAACCAAATGCTGCGACTGTTTTTTCTATTTCTTCTTTGCTCACTTTGTCTACGATTTCTTGCATTTCCTTGATTTGGGACGCGAATCGTTCTCCTTCAGCTGCGCTTATCCACGCCAACTGCAGACGGTTCTTGTTTAGCCCAAGCCTCTCCATTTTCTTCCACAACTTTTCAATTCTCTTTTTGGTTTGGTAATTCGCGTTTATGTAGTGGCAATCGCCTAAGTGGCAGCCTGCAACCAACACTGTAGCCACTCCTCTTTGAAAAGCTCGTTCCACAAATTTTCGAGCCACTCTGCCTGAACACATGGTTCGGATGATGCGCAAGCTAGGCGGGTACTGCATTCTGCTCACTCCTGCAAAATCCGCTCCAGCATAGGAGCACCAGTTACAACAAAACGCTACGATTTTCTTGTCAGCGTCTTGTTCGGTTGCAGCGTCAATCTGCGCATAAATCTGGTCATCAGTGAAATGACTCATTATTATAGCGTTGTAAGGACATTCTGCGCCACAAGTGCCGCATCCAACACACGCTGCCTCTATAGTTTCAGCCTTTTTTATTTCCTCATTAACAATGATGGCGTTGTAGGGACAGACTCTAGTGCAAATCCCACAACCGTTACAAAGCTCTTCAATTACTCTGGACGTGATTGCTTCAACTGTCACTTTGCCATGCGCCATCAGAATGCTCGCTCGGGCTGCTGCAGCACTGGCCTGAGTAACACTATCCTTAATATCTTTAGGAGACTCTGCACATCCAGCGAGAAAAACTCCTCCAGTCGGCGTGTCCACCGGTCGCAGTTTCGGGTGAGCCTCCATGAAAAATCCGTCTGAAGTTCTAGACAGAGTGAGGAGACGTTGAATTACGTCGCTGTCCTGTCTAGGCTCAATGCCCACTGACAGAATCACCATTCCAACGTTGACTTCATACAATTCTTGGCGTAACGTATTTTCTCCGGTGAGAATAAGATTGTTTGTATTGTTGTCTTCAACAATTTCCGCTGGCAAACCACGAATAAATACTGCACCTTCTCTTTTGGCTCTTTTATACAAGTCCTCGAAACCTTTTCCGAACGCCCTTATGTCAACGTAGAAAACGTAGATTTTTGTGTCTGGCCAATGTTCCTTGATGAGAAGAGCGTCTTTAATGGTGTTCATGCAACACACGTTACTACAGTAAATATGCCCATCTTCATCGGAGCGAGAGCCAACACATTGAATGAAGGCTACTGTCTTTGGAATCTGCATGTCACTTGGTCGAATCAGGTGGCCTCCAGATGGTCCGCCCGCATTTATCAGTCTTTCAAATTCTAGGGAAGTTATTACGTTTGGAAACTTTCCATACCCGTATCTCGAAATAGATGAGGGATTAAACACTCCAGCTCCAGTTGCGACAATTATTGTGCCGACATCCAACTCCACAGTTTCAGGTTCCATGTCGAAGTCTATAGCGCGTTTATCACATGCCTCAAAACATTCGGCGCATGCAAGCGTGTCGGATACGAGACATAAATCTCGATCGATAATGTATGTGGATGGTACGGCTTGGGGGAAGGGCAAATACACCGCATGCCTCGTTGCTAGACCCACGTCAAATTCATTTGGCACAATTATGGGACAAACTTTTGTGCAGTCGTCGCAGGCGGTGCATTCATTAGTTACATATCGTGGTTTCTTTAACACTTTCACTTTGAAATTTCCGATGTAACCTTTCACTTCAGTGACTTCACTATTCGTCAACAACTCGATGTTGGAGTGTCTGCCAGCGTCTGACATCTTCGGTGCGAGGATACATATGGAGCAGTCCATGGTTGGAAACGT
>DAOVGL010000022.1 GCA_030672415.1 Candidatus Bathyarchaeota archaeon | reverse complement strand
GGTGAATTAGATGTAGCGTTTTGCATAGGGAATACGCCTAACGTTCTAATTGCTGGAGCAACTTCCGTAGATATTGGAATGGATGAGTTGTGTATAGCAAACGCATTAGAGCCCTTTGAAGTTGTTAAAGCGCATTCAAATGATCTCTTTATTCCTGCTAAAGCAGAATTTGTTTTGGAAGGACATGTCTATTTGGAAGAGAGACACGCTGAAGGACCTTTTGTCGATTTAACGGAAACCTACGATATGATTCGAGAAGAACCTGTTTTTGAAGTCAAAAAAATCACTCATAGAAAGGATGCAATATGGCAAGCTTTGTTGCCGGGTGCACTTGAACATAAAATATTAATGGGAATGCCTCGGGAACCCACAATTTTCAATAAAGTGAATGAAAGAGGTGTAAAGTGCCTAGATGTAAACCTAAGTCCTGGTGGATGTTCTTGGTTACATGCAATCATTCAAATTGACAAAAAATCAGAAGAAGATGGCAAAAAGGCAATAGAAGGCGGTTTCGCCGGACATGGAAGTTGTAAACACGTTTTTGTGGTAGACAAAGATATCGACATCTACAAACCTCTATCTGTAGAATGGGCAATGGCAACTCGCTTTCAAGGAGATGTTCGAATGATTATTAAAGACAAAGAACAAGGAAGCAGTCTAGATCCTAGTGCTGAACCTGGAACAAAGATGACTACGAAAGTTGGGTTTGACTTGACCAAACCACTCGTGGCCAAAGGAAAGAGTTTTGATGTCGCAGAATTTCCAAAAGTAGATTCCAAGAAATTTCTTTATCAAAAGGATTGAATGCGTATGAAACTAACACCCGAAGAGCAAGACATGCTGATTGGTAAGCATGGAAAAGCAGCCCAGAAATCCATGGAAATATTGACCACATTGGGTGGAATTTTTGATGCTAAATGCATGGTTGATGTTTATAGTGTTCAGATAGCCGGGGTTTCCTACGCCAACCTCGGCGAAGCAGGACTGGAATTCTTAAGCGAAATGGCAGAAGATGGAAAGGTTAAAGTTTTGACAACCCTAAATCCTGCGGGAATGGATCGAGAAAACTGGCAAACATTAGGAATAAATGACGAATTTGCCAAGAATCAGATTCGCGTTATTGACGCCTTTGCTAAAATGGGCATAATTACTACATGCTCGTGCACACCGTATTTTATTGGGAATGTTCCACATTTTGGACAACATATCGCATGGGCCGAAAGTAGTGCTGTGTGTTATGCAAACTCCGTTATTGGTGCTCGAACTAATCGTGAGGGAGGACCAAGTGCATTGGCTTCAGCTTTAACTGGAAAAACACCAAAATACGGTTATCATTTAGACGAAAATCGTCATGGTCAAGTTTCAATAAGGGTGAACGCTCAAGTCAAAGGTACTGACGGATTTGGCGTGTTAGGAAAAGCAATTGGTGATAAATTAATTAAACTAGGAAAAAACATACCATTTATTACAGGAATCCCTTCTGCCACCGTTGAAGAGCTTAAGTCGTTTTGTGCATCAATTGCTACTTATGGTGGAACAGCCTTATTCCACATGGAAGGTATCACTCCCGAGTTTGATAGATATCCGAAACCAGGTGGTAATGTTTCTGAGATTAATCAAGAGGACCTAGAAAAAGCAAGATTTGAACTTGTTGATGACGGTCTTGAAATAGATTTTGTTAGCATTGGTTGTCCTCACGCTTCAATTAGTGAAATAGAAAAAATCGCGAGTTTGTTGAAGGGAAAGAAAGTTAAGAAGGAGTTTTGGATTACGACAGCTCGACCTATAAAGAGAATCGCCGATGAAGCAGGTTATTCCAAGATAATCGAAGATACTGGTGCAAAATTCGCAGCGGATACATGCTGCGTTGTAGCTCCAATAAAAGGACACTTCAAGGGCATGATGGTAGATTCTGCCAAAGCATGTTATTATGGCCGTGCAAAAAACAAGTTCAAAGTAAAAATTGGAACAATCGAAGAATGTGTCGAGGAGGCGACAAAATGAAGCTAAAAGGACGAAAAATCTACAAAGGCATTGCAGAAGGAGAAGCGATTGTAACCAAAGATGCAATTTCATTCTATGGGGGCGTTGATCCTGATACCGGCAAGGTTGTTGAAGTTGGGCATGAACTTGAAGGGCAATCAATAGCTGGAAAGATTTTGATATTTCCAACGGGCAAAGGTTCCACGGTTGGATCCTATACATTGTATAGGATGAAGAAAAACAACATGGCTCCAGCAGCAATAGTAAACGAGAAGATCGATACAATCATAGCAGTAGGTTGTATAATCAGCGAAATTCCATGCGTGGACAAGATTGATGTTAATGAAATTAAGACTGGACAAAAAATGGTTGTCAATGGTTCAGAAGGGACTGTTGAGGTGAAATAGGTGGGTACTGGGAAGGGTTACGGAAAGACTATCCTTTTCGGGGAGCATTTTGTG
The DNA here is from genome assembly GCA_030672415.1 of Candidatus Bathyarchaeota archaeon. GTDB lineage: Archaea > Thermoproteota > Bathyarchaeia > Bathyarchaeales > Bathyarchaeaceae > B1-G15. The sequence continues at coordinate 25,248 of DAOVGL010000022.1, read as the reverse complement.
GTTTATGGGCTGCCGTCAATCGTATCGGCGTTAGGGGTCTATACAACCGCTGATGTTAAGGTGGTCAAAGGAAACGGATGGACTGTAAACGATCAGAGACCTGCCACTCCCGGTTACAAAGAACAGAAATACGCTGAGGTGATGCAGTCAATTGCCAACATAATCAATCATTTGAAAGTGGATATTGAGAATCAAAGAATTGAAATATATTTTGCTGGTGATTTGATTGCTGCAAGCGGAGTTGGTGCTTCTGCTGCTCAATGCACTTCTGTGGCTCGCGCTTTGAGTGAGACCTTTAATCTTAATTTGGATGACGAAAAGATAAATGAGGCCGCCTATGAAGGAGAGAAAGCATACCATGGAACACCTTCTGGCATAGATAATACAGCCTCCACTTTCGGCGGTTTGATTTGGTTTGTAAGAAACTTGGGTGCGGGAAAGAATACAATGGATTTTCTGCAATCACCAAGAAAGATGCTGATAGTAGTAGCAAATTCAGGAATAACAGCCTCAACAACAGAAGTAGTCGCTGATGTCCGGCGGTTAAGAGAAGAAAACCCTGAAAAAATCGAAAAGATTTTTGGTGAATATAAGAAATTGGTAGAAGCAGCAAAAAAGGCTCTGCTTGAAGGAGATATTTCTGCTGTCGGTAATTTAATGAATCAAAATCACAAAATGTTACAGCAGATTACGGTATCTGGAGAAATCAATGATGAATTAGTAGAAATAGCTTTGGAAAATGGAGCAGTTGGCGCCAAATTGACAGGAACCGGTCGAGGTGGCTTGGTAATAGGCTTAGCTGAAAATGAGGACATACAAGAAAAAATTGTCGATGTTATAGAAGAAAAAGGATATAGTGCTTGGAGAACAACGATAGGATGAGAGGGTGATTAGGTTAGCTAATGCATTTGGCTTCAAAGAACATTTAATTATCAAAAAACAACAGACTAATCATCTATTCAAAACACGGTTCAGTGAACTATTCCTCTGGTGCTAGCCTGTGTTAACCCGTATCGTGAAACATATACATGGAGATGTAGATCCGCGTTTCTGCGGAGAGGATTTCTGATTTGGTCCAGATCTGCGCAGACAATATGCTAAGAGAAACTATGATTATCAATCTACACATTTGTGAAGATGAAGATGCATTTACAACGAGGGACTCTGGAAAAAACTCATGAACCATTTCAATTAAGACTCTCTTCCTCAAAAAAGACCTGAATAGATGAATTATTAAGGCATGTTAAAACATGTACTGCGCTTCAGTAGGTTTTTGATACTCCAGAATTTCATCGGAACTAAAGAGGATTTTAATTTCTTTTTTCGCGTTTTCAAGACTGTCCGAAGCGTGAATCATGTTCTTTTGAACGTTTAGCGCGAAGTCTCCGCGAATAGTTCCAGGTTGCGCTTCTATAGGGTTGGTTTTCCCAATTATGTTCCGGAGGATTGAGATGGCGTTTGGGCCTTCAATGACCATTGCGAGAATAGGTCCCGAGGTGACGTGATCAATTAGGGGTTCATAGAAGTTCATACCTTTGTGCACTTCGTAGATTTTTTCAGCTTGTTTTCGAGTTGGTTGGAGAAGCTTCATAGCGGCTATAGTGAGTCCCCTTCTCTCGATTCGACTGACGATCTTGCCCACAAGTCCCCTCATAACGGCTTCAGGCTTTAAGAAAACGAGTGTGCGTTCTGTCAAGCCTTTCCTTTTTCCTCCTTTCCGTAGTATTTTGTCCATGGAAGCTTGCGTGCGTCTCTTCTCAGGTTAAGAGAGCTTTTTCTGCATTTGCTGGAGCAAAACCATAGGATCGATCCGTCGTTTCTAACGTACATTGTGCCGGTGCCTGATGGAAAATCTTCTCCACAGAATGAACAATGTCGAGGCTTTGGCACCAGCGAAAACCTCCGTGATTATCTAATCTTCTTAGCTTCGCGTTCTGTTTCTCTCAGCATAAGAATGTCATTGGCTCGCACTGGACCCTTCACGTTTCTGGTTATGATGCGCCCCTTATCTCTCCCCTCAAGCACTCTAACTCTAACCTGTGTGATCTCACCAGTGATTCCTGTTCGCCCGATCACTTGGATGACTTCGGCGGACGTTAATTCTTCTGCTCTTTCTTTACTCATTCACTGCTGCCTCTTTTCTTCAAATTTTCAATTCGTTTGGAGATCTCTTTCAATAATGCTGAGGCATCACCAGCTTCGACTATACATGCTGCGGCTGCAGGAACATCTATTCCCGCGGAGGTTCCAAGTTTTTGCTTTTTGGGCACGAATACGAAGGGGATTTTACGTTCTTCACATAGAATTGGAAGGTGAGCAACTACTTCCGGCGGGTCTACGTCTTCAGCTATGACTACGAGTTTTGCTTGAACTCTCTCAATCGCCTTTGTTGTTTCGTTTGTGCCTTTGCATACGTTGCCAGTTTGGGTAGCTATTTGTAGGGCTTCATAGGCCGCATCCACAACTTCTTTTGGGATGTCGAATTTTACGTAAAATGGCTTAGACATGAGCCTCACCCTTTTTTTATTTTGTGTGCTGAGTTTTATCAAGCCGCACTCTTAAGAATGTTTCGACTTTCAATTATTACTAAACTGCCATGTGGACATAGGCTACGATGAGCTACCGATGGGTAAAATAAACGGTTAACTTTTTGTTCAAACTGTCAACTCTAACGAAACCGAAGCGTTCAAACTGAATAGCCTCATCTGGACGCAACTTTTTACAAGAGTCTTCAGCAGTTCCTACCGCTACCGAAGCGTCGGACATAACAACTTCACAGGGAATGCCTGTGCCTACTGGAATCCAGTGGATCAAGGGAGCACCAACTTTCTTCGCTTCTTCGTAAGCCTCGCTGTGAAACACGGCTTCGATTAATTGTTTTCCAACCTTTTCAACTTGAAAGTTAAAGAGTTCCATAAGCCGTATCGTTTTACCTTTTACCATAATGTTCACGTCGTCACTGGAAACCCAAAAAGAAGCCTCGCCTTTTTTTGGTCTTACCTCAAAAAGACGAAAGCCTTTTTCAGGACGATCTGGATGTAGATGAATCTGAGCTGTGAATGGGTGTGGAGCGTTTTTCACCGTGAGCTTTCTCGGGTTATGCACAAAGAAGTACCGATTGGCTTTCGGATCGATGATTTTTCGATTGTGAGCGTATAGGTTTTCCCAACTCAACACTACGTCAGCGGTTTTTGGGCCCACATCAATTATGAGCCGCCGCATGGCCTCAGGCATGATTCCTCTCTTTCTTAGAGCGGTGAGCGTGGCGAGTCTCGGGTCGTCCCACTGCTTGAAGATGCCGCTTCTAAATCCTTCAAGAATCTTAGACTTGCTGAGCAGAGCTCCAGTTATTTTGAGTCGACCGTAGTGAATAGCCTCCGGATACTTCCATCCGGAGTGTCTGTACATGTATTCTTGCCTTGTCTGATTGGTTAGATGCTCTTTTCCCCTTATGATATGAGTCACACCCATCAGGTGGTCGTCAACTCCACAGGCAAAGTTGTAGAGGGGCCAAACCCTATACTTGCTTCCCACTCTTGGGTGGGGATACTTCTCGGCATCAATGATTCTAAACGCAGGCCATTCTCGAACTGCAGGGTTCGGATGGTTTAGCTCGGTTTTAATTCTCATCACTGCCTCCCCCTCCCTGTATGTTCCGTTGAGCATGTGTTTCCAGCGGGCAAGTTGCTCCTTCGGCGTTAGGTCTCGACAGGGACACTGTTGCTTAGCCGTAACTTTCTCCCGAAATTCTTGGCGTGGACAGGTGCAAATGTAAGCGTGTCCGTTTTTGAGAAGTTTTTCAGCATGCTCGTAGTATGTGGGAATTCGGTTGCTTTGAATGAATTCTCTGTCCCATTTGCATCCAAGCCAAGTTAAATCTTCTCGTATGAGTTCATAGAACGGCAAAGCCGACTTTTTCAGTCTTGGATCTGTGTCCTCGAAGCGAAGGTAAAAGAATCCATCATACATTTTAGCATACTCATAACAGAGGATGATGGCCCTAGTTGAGCCTAAGTGCAAGGCACAGTCGGGGTTGGGTGAAAAACGCGTCACAACCCGTTCATAATTTTCAACGTTTGGCAATGGAGGAAGCTTCTTCGTCACCTCAACCTTCTCTTTAACTAGAGTCTCTGGCCACTTTTTCTCTAAGAGCTTCTTTTGTTCTTGCAAGGAAAGTTTGTTGACTTCTTGAACAACCTCATGGATAGTGGAAGTAACTTGTTTTATTTTCGTTTTAAGGTGGGGGCGTTCAGCGAGCAATTTACCCAGCACAGATTGTGCTCGAGCTTTTCCTTCATGGTGAAATGCGTTTAGAAGCGCTATTTTCCGAATAACTTCCTTGATTTCGTTTGAGGTCAAGGTTTGCCACTTAATCCGAACCATAACTAGATTTTTCTTTCCACAAGATAATTGGCAAACGCTTTTAGTTTCTCTTTTGCGTCTGAAGGCTGTAGGAGGCGGTCAATTTCTTTCCAGCTCTCTTCAATCATGGTTCGTGCAAGCTCTTTACCGTATTTTATGGAGCCATACTTTTTGATTATCCCAATCGCTTCATCCCTCAGTTTTTGATCAGTTGTGTGCATGCTCAAGATTTTCAACAACTTCTTTTTGTCTGCAGGTTTTGCCTTTTCCAGCATATGGATCACAATTAAGCTTCGTTTTCCCTCAGTTATGTCTTGGCCAAGCCCACCTTTTTTCTTCGCGAACTTCTTTCCAACTAAGTCTAGAATGTCGTCTTGTATCTGAAAGGCTACGCCAATCGATTCTGCAAACTTTCCTATCCTTTCAACTGTGTCGTCGCTGGCACCAGCTAAAACTGCAGCCATCTTTGCTGCCATTCTTGCCAGCGTTCCAGTTTTGTAGATGCACATTTGAAGGTACTGTTTTTCATCTGCTTTTGCTAATCCTCTGTGCCATGCAATATCCATTGCTTGTCCAAAGCTTAAGCGAATCATTTCTTGCAGGTAAATTTCGTAAATTCTAGTTTGTTTATCTGGGGAGAGTTTGTCTTTGTTTTTGGTTAAAGCTAGTAATGGTAAATAATACATCACATTTCCAGTGTTAATGGCGATGTCGAGGCCAAACAATTTGTATGTGCAAGGTTTTCCTCTCCGAAGTTCAGAAGCGTCCTCAACGTCGTCAATCATCAAGGTTCCGTTGTGAATAACTTCTGGAATTATGGCGAAATCCAGGAGCTTTTCCGGTTCTGCGCCAAGAGCCTCGCAAACTAAAAGGAAAAGGTTGGGTCTCCACCTTTTGCCGCCTCTGTCTAAAAACTCCCATATGGGTTTAGCTATCGCCTCGTTTATAGCCTCAACATTGTATTCGTATCTAGGCGAACCAAGCGTGAAGACTAGTGAATCTTTGCTATATTTTCTTGGAATGTACTTCTCTATCCTTTTATCAATAACTGAAGTCTTCTCCTCAAGATTTTTTTCAATTTCTGTTTTCATTTTTAAGATCCTCATCCTGTAAGGTTAGTTCTTTCTCTTTGCATATAGTTCAGGGTTAAAGCCTCGTGCCCGTAACCAATCCGCCGTTTTCCCTGTCACCACAACTGAAACTTCCCTAAGTTTCTGGATGGACTTTGCTCCCGCAAGAAACATCGTGTTTCTCAACTCTTCAATCATGAACTGAAGTGTCTTTTTAACTTCCTCCGGACTTTTGGTGGCGGGTTGCAAAACTGGCAGGGATGTGCTTGCTAGGTCTGCGCCAAGCGCTAACGCCTTTGCCACATCTATTCCAGAACGCACCCCGCCTGAAGCGATAACAGTTAGATTAACGGATTGAACCGTCTCGATTAGGCTTACCGCGGTGGGGATTCCCCAGTTCCAAAAGTTTGCGCCGAGTCTCTGGCGAAACTCGTCTCCAGCTTTTTTCGCTCGATGATGCTCCACCGCTGCCCAGCTGGTTCCTCCAACTCCCGCCACATCGATTCCAGCCACGCCGGCAGCCTCAAGCATTTTTGCTTCTTCTGCTGCTATGCCTGCGCCCGTTTCCTTGACGATGACTGGAACGTTGAGTGTTCTTGCGATTTCACTTATCTTTTTGAGTACTCCAGTGTAGTTTGTTTCTCCTTCGGGTTGAATAGCCTCTTGCAGCGGGTTCAGGTGGATAGCCAACGCATCGGCGTTCATCATGTCCACGGCTTTTCTAGCTTCTTTAACTCCGTACTCTTGAGCAAGCTGGGGGGCTCCAATGTTGGCTATGAGGAAGGCTGTTGGAGCCTTCTCCCTGACAACCGCAAAGGTACGTTCCAGCTTAGGATTGCTTATGGCTGCTCGTTGGCTGCCCGCCCCCATTCCTAGTCCCAATTCTTCAACTGCCATGGCGATGTTGGCGTTGATCTTCAGGGTTTTCGCGGCTCCACCGGTCATTGCTCCTACGATGAGGGGTGCGGAAAGTTTGTGGTTGAAAACAGATGTGGAGAGGTTAATTTTGTCTCGGCTAATTTCGGGTAGAGCCCTGTGCACGAGGGAGATGTCTTCGAATCCTGTGGTTGTTCGCCGGGCTTGAACGTCTTCTTCAAGGCAGATTTGAATGTGGTCCGTCTTTCTCTCTTCAGTTTGGTTAGGCAACTGTTTCGCCTCTCTTGATCACGGTTCCACTAACCCTTTCTCTCTTAAGTGCTTTGTAAACGTTATCGGGGTTCGCAGCGTTTATGATCATCGCTTGTATGCCTTTTTCAACAGCGGGTATTAACTCCATTATTTTTCCAAGCATGCCTCCAGTCACGTCGGTCACCTTGTTCTCTTCAATTTTGTGTTGCAGTTTTCTCAACTCCTGTGGAGTAGCATGTTGAATGAGTTGAGCGTTGAGATCGGTTTTAGGGTCAGATGCGTACAGTCCGTCAACATCGATGCCAATTATGATTCGTTCTGCGTTGAGTTTGATTGCGAGTGAAGAAACAAGTTGGTCGCCAGACAGTATAGCGAAGCCTTTGTCCGAGTCGAGGACAGCGTCTCCGTGGAGAACTGGCACAAACTCCATTTCGAGCAGTTTTCTTAACGGTCTTTCCTCCATAAGTTGGATTCGACCTTGCTTCGTGATGATGCAGGAGGAGGGTTGCACAGTTACGGCTGAGATATTATGCTGTATTAGAGAGTCCACAACTAACTTATTCAACGCAATCATCGCTTGACGTGTCTTTGAAAATCCTATGATCTGCGACTGATCTTTGTACCCTTTCTCTATGGCATATTGCTTTGCAATCGGGTGACCAAAAGAGCCGCCACCATGAACAAGAACAAGGCGTGAAACGTTGGCTCGCGAAATTTCGCTTGCCAGTCGCTTTATTGCTGGCAAGTTGGGGGTTAGAGGCTTTTCTTTATGGGTTATCACTGATCCTCCAAGTTTCAGAACTGTTGGCTTAACTTTCAACTCTCGCGCCCTCGCTTGTTTTTCTCGCAATAAAGGCAGTTCCACCTGCCCGCTCAATTGCTTCAGCAACTTGTTCCAGCTTTTCAGACGGAGATAACGCGATCATGCATCCCCCTCCCCCGTCTCCTGTGAGTTTAGCTCCTAGCGCCCCAGCTTTTCTCGCTGCATAAACGAACCGTTCAAGAGACTCGTTGGAAACTCCAACAGAGTAGAGTAATGCTTGGTTGATGTTCATTAATTCGCCGAGTTCTTGGAGGTTTCCTGTTTTCAAGGCTTTAACGGCTTGGAGAGAGATTTTTCCACCCGCCTCCACTATGGGGTCAAAAATTGATGGATACTGTTTTTTTCTTTCCCGCACTATGGCGACTTGTTCACCTGTGGAACGCTCTATTCCTGTGTCGCCGATCACAAGTGGTATGTCTCCCTTCACTTCTAAAGGTTTAAAATCCTTGTTCTGTGAGAATAGGAGAGTTCCGCCGTAGGTGGAGATTGCTGGATCTATCCCAGATGGGGTGCCATGGACAATACGTTCCGCTTCGTAGGCAATGCGGAAAATATCTTCCTTGGACAAATCAGCGCTTAGAAGCTTAGAAACAGCGGTTGCTGTTGCAGTTATTACTGCCGCTGAAGAACCGAGGCCTACAGCGATGGGGATGGCTGAGCGAACTTCGATGCTCACGCCAATTTTTCTTTCAGCTAAATTTAGCACTTTTTGAGCAGCCTTTCTAATAGGTTCGAGTTGCACTCGTGCTTCACGACCGCCTTTTTTTGCTTCAAAGCTTTCTCCCACAAAAACTCCAGAGATTCCAAGGTTCTTGGAGTTTATGTATATACGGCGATCTTTCCTTGACTCAGCTAAAGCGTAGGCTCTTTTGTCGATTGCCATGACAACCGCTGGTTCTCCGTAAACGACAAAGTGTTCTCCGAAAAGTATGACTTTTCCAGGTGCGGAAGCCACAACTTCTAGCAAATACACCACAACTACTTTGTGAAAGATATAGAGGCGTAACCAACAACAGAAGAATAGTCACCGGTTACGTCGCCGCTCGTTTTGTAGCACAGCAACTGCGCCTTTTTAGCGCCTAACAGCTTTGATGCGGTGATCGCAGCCATGGTGGGACCGTACCCACAAGTGGATATGCCGTGTAATTCCACGGCGAAATTGTATTGTTTCTCATCCAGTTTTAAAGCAGCGTCAATAGCAGCCCTGTCGTTTCGTTCAGCTTTCTCCTGAGGCTCGTAATGGGTCATGTCAGTGGAGGCGATTACTAAGGCGTTTTTACCCGACAAAACCTTTGCAGTCGCCTGTCCCACCACTCGGCTGGATTCTAGGTCCTGCATGAGAAAGCAAATGGGCACAAACTTGAAGGTGGAACCGTACAGGTACTGAAGGAAGGGAAGCTGAAGCTCAATGGAATGCTCATACGCGTGAGCCTCTTCATCCACATCGATGATGCGAGATTCCCGTAAAATCTTGTTGGCAGTTTCAGTATCAATCTCCACGTCTCCTAATGGAGTGCGCCAAGCTCCCTCATTCATGAGAGACAGTGCACTTCCGCGTCCAGTGTGGTTGGGGCTAAAAATAACAATAACGTCTGGTTTGCCGTCCATCGCGAGTTGGTAGTAGGAGTGAGCAGCCACTGGTCCAGAGTACATGTATCCCGCGTGAGGGCAGACTAGTCCCACTATGTTTCTGGGGCCTTTCTCTGCAACTTTGGGGAGTTTGCTTAGTCCAAGTGTGTGGGTGAAGCAGTTCTCCAGTTGTGCTCGTAGGGCTTCTGAGGTGCCAGCATACCATGACCCTGCAACGGCTGGATGCCTAACCTTCAAACTCTTCTCTCCCAAATCATTCTTCCCTTGTTAACTTTACCTCGAAGTCGTCGATGGATAGGCTTATGTCTCCGTCTGCGGGTATTTCACCTCTTTCGCGCATTATCTGTCTGGCTAGAAGCCAATAAATTATTGCCAAGGCTCTTCTGCCCTTGTTGTTAGTAGGTATAACTAAGTCCACATCACGAAACTCGTTGTCGGTGCTGCAAAGCGCTATAACTGAGATGCCCATAATGGAGGCTTCCTTCACCGCTTGCGCGTCAGCCTTCGGGTCAGATACAATAATGACGCTTGGCTCTATACGTTTTGGATAAATGGGGTTAGAAAGCATCCCCGGGATAAAACGCCCAAGAACAGGAGTCGCCCCGGTTACATCACAAAGCCTTTTCACTGGATCGCATCCGTACAGTCTCGCCGCCACCGCAACGACTTTGGCTGGGTCAAAGCGGGCGAGGAATTTTGCAGCGACTCGTATACGTTCGTCGGTCTTTTTGATGTCCAAAACGTATAAGCCGTCAGGTCTAACGCGATAGATGAACTGATTCATGTCTTGGGTTTTCATTCGGGTGCCGATGTGGATTCCTGCGGACAACAGAGTGTCTTGGGGTAGCAAGAGCTCCTCATCGTTTGAAGTATTTTCTTCTTTTTTATCTTTTGGCACGAGTTTTCCTCCTATAATGTTATGGTGGACATTTTAGTCCTTTCTCCAAGCGTCTCTTCTATTCGGATGAGTTCATTAATTTTTGCAATTCGTTCTCCCGGTATAATGCCCGTCTTGATTATTGGGCAGTGGAATGCTACGGCTAAATGGGCTATGTGCGCGTTAGGAGTTTCCCCAGATCTGTGGGACATGACAGAGACGTAACGCGCTTTTCTAGCAATCTTTGTTGTCTCCCAAGCATCGGTGAGGGTTCCCACCTGATTCGTTTTTATGATAATAGCGTTTCCAGCGTCAACTTCTATCCCACGGGTCAGGCGCTCTTTGTTCGTCACGAACAAGTCGTCTCCGCAGATAAGGCATTTTTTAATTTTTTTTGTGAGTTCTGCAAAGCTTTCGAAGTCCTCTTCATGAAACGGGTCTTCAACATAGATTAAATTATAATCTTTAATAACTTGCGACACAAAGTCCACCTGCTCCCCAGAGTTTCTTTTAACTCCATCCCGAACGTATACATAACGTTTTTCTCGAGGTCTCCACAGTGTGGAGGCAGCCATGTCCAAACCCGCTCTGCACTCAACTTCCGTTTCTTCAGAGACTTCTTCACATGCTTTCATCATGATTTCTAAGGCGTCCTCATTTTTAATTCTGGGCGCCCACGCCCCTTCGTCTCCCTTTCCACCAGTGAAGGTTACATCCGATTTTTTGAGGAAGACTCCAACCTTCTGGTGAACCAAAACGTTAGCTTTCGCTGCCTCTGAAAAGGAATCTGCTTTAACGGGCAGAACCAAAAACTCTTGTATGTCCGGTGTCTTGCCACGCGCATGCTTTCCACCGCCTAAAACGTTTCCCAACGGATAGGGAAGTTCGCTGGTGAGGTAGCCGGCTAATTGTTGAAATAGTGGTATACCGTATGAGGAGGAAGCGGCGTCTGCAGTGGCTAACGAAATAGCGTAAGCCGTGTTTCCACCGATGTTTCTGAAGTCTTTGGTTCCATCTATTTTGTGGAGGAGAAAATCGATTTGCTCTTGCTCCTCTGCGTTCATACCGATAAGCTCTGGAGCAATGAGTTCCTCAACTTTTGTTATCGCTTGGTTCACTCCACCCTTAGGATAGGGCAAAACTTCAGCTTTGCCTCTGCTGGCGCCTGATGGAGCAGATGCTCTTCCAAACCCCGCTGTGGTTACTACGTCAACCTCCAGCGTCTCCTCTCCTCGGCTATTGAAAATCTTTCGGGCGACAATGTCTTCGATGACGGTGGACAACGTTCAATCATGCCTCTTGATTACACAGTTGTTTAGGGAGTTTCTCTCTTTTTAGTCTCTTCGTAAAATTTGAGAATTTCATCAATGATTTCCACATGGGATAGGAGCATGCGGCGGCAGCAATATCGCTTCATTCCTAAACTGTCTAAAACGTTTCCAGCATCTTCTCCCTGTTTAATTCTCATCGCAAAGTCCTCCCACTTGTCACCAATTAAGCTACCGCAAGTGAAGCAACGAACAGGAATGATAATTACGTTCACCTCCATTGACGCAACGTCTATATGGCTTGTAGCCTTACGTCTAGGATTAATTAAACTTTATCTTTTCCGCTTCTCTGATTTAAGCTATGTAGTAGTTGATGACCTTCTTCAGCCGCTTAGGAGTATCTTCTTTAACAGAAAGCTTCTTAATTATACTAATCATTTGAGGCTGGAAACGTACAAGATCCGTTAAAGTTATCAGTCCAACGAGTCGCCCGTTTTTCCCCACAACAGGAAGCTTCTTTATTTTCATCTTGAACATGAGTTTTACGACTTCTTCAACTTCCATGTGAGGCTTGCCAAACACGAGAGGTTTTGACATAACCTCTGAGACTTTGGTCTTTTTCGGATCTTTTGACTTAGCTAAAACTCGTCTAAGGAGGTCTCTTTCAGTAAGTATTCCAGCAGGCTTTCCTTTTCTCATCACGATTAAACATCCAATCTCGAGTTTATTCATGATTTTAACTGCCTGCATCACAGTTGAATCTTCATCGGTGGTCATCACATCCTCAACCATGATGTCTTCGACTTCTAGAGACATAAGTACACCGAAACAATTTTTGTCTGATTGAGCTTATAAATTAATTCACAATAGAATTCATATTTGAAATCAACATTTCCATACCTCTATGAGTTATCATTATTTATGGGAAGCCTAAGGCTGAATTGAGAAGAATCAACGAATCTAAGTCTCTTAGAGAGAAAATGGAAGAAGATTTGGTTTACGACGCTGTTTTTAACTTGCGTATTATTTTGCCGATTCTTTCGTTTGTAGGTATTTCTGCTCGCTCAAATTTTTCACGATTTTTTCAAACAATTTAACAAGGATGGGGCCGGCTTCTCTCTCGCTTATTGACTTGATGAAAATGGATGCTAACCCGATTTTGTTCATTTTTTGAGCTAAGCGTTCGGCGAAGAGGCGGGCGGTTATGACGTTTCGGTCGCCGAGTAGTATGGAAGATAGTGGTGGACCGACCATTTTTTGTTTTTGTGGTATAGCTACTGCCAGTGTTCCTAACTGGTCTTCTCCTTCGCTTAGGAGAATTAAACTTGCGTTTTTGGTTTCTAGATAGACCGCTGAGAAATGTTGGTTGTTCTCTTCTATTTCCTCTCGAATAATCTTTGCAGGTGACATAGATTAACCCTCTGCACGGTATTTATAGCTCTGCGTATCACTATTTATTGTTTTCAAAAAAGTGGAATCGGTGAAACTGGTATGACAGAACAGAGGGCAACTCAAATTCTTCATATACTCCGAAACAGTTTTTCTCTTCCACAGTGGGCTAATGCGCCTAAAGACCCGTTTCAAACGCTAATTATTACAGTGCTTTCGCAAGCCACCGCTGACAGGAACACGGACAGAGCCTTTAGAAATCTCTCAAAAAAGTTTCCGATTACTCCGAAGGATTTGGCGGATGCGAGGGTGGAAGAGATTGAGGAGGCTATAAGAGTTGGGGGGCTGTTTAGAAACAAGTCCAGAACCATAAAGAAGCTTTCTCGCTTGGTTCTTGAACAGTTTGGAGGGTCGCTTGATTTCATCTATTCGCTTCCGCTTGAGGAGGCTAGGGAAATGCTTTTGGGTATGCCTGGGGTTGGACCTAAAACCGCTGATGTTGTTCTTAACTTCTGCGCTGGGAAACCAACCCTTCCCGTGGATACTCATGTGAATCGTGTTTCAAAGAGGTTGGAACTGGCTCCGTCAGACGCTGGTTATGAGGGTGTTCGAGTGGCGCTTCAAGCTCTCTATCAGCCTAAAGACTATCTTCCTGTTCACCTTTTGCTTATTGCTCTTGGAAGGAAATATTGTAAAGCCAGAAAACCGGTGTGTAAGCTTTGTCCTGTTGAAACGTTGTGTCCTTCTAGGCAGTTGGGAGACGCGTCTGATAGATAGACCCTCTACTTTTTTTTTAACATAGATATCTCTTGTTAAGTAAACAAGTAAAAACAAAACGCGTGCTAGTATCCATTCCATTTAACTATATCTTTGAGTTTCCTCTTCGGCACGTGTAACACTCCGTTTTCGTCAAGCCAGTATTTTATGTCTCCATCCTTCATCTTGTCCACCACTGGATTTTCGACTGGATATCCAAGGGCAACTACCAGAACTATATCGAGACCATCCGGCACATTCAAGACCTTCCTCAGTTTTTCTCTATCGACAGAGCCGAGGATACATGACCCTAAACCTTCGTCGTAGGCAACTATGGAAACGCTCATTGCCGCTATGCCTGCATCATGACCAGGATTCTTACGAAGGCTTTTGTCCAAGAGTATGACAATGTACGCCCTCGGCATCTCTTCTTCGCTGGGTTTATAATCTGGTAGATATCCCGCCCAACTCAAAGTGCTGAACACCTCTTTTAGCAGCTTCTGATCGTTAACGATGACATACTTTAGTGGTTGACGGTTAGCTCCAGAAGGGGAAAGCCTCGCAGCGTCCACGCATTTTAACAAGACTTCTTCTGGGACATCCTTCCGCGCATACTTTCTAATCGTTCTCCGGCTTTTTATCTTCTCGTAAATCATGCTCTCAAATCCCAGTTTGGTTGATTGACTTCATGACACTGTCTCCTTAAGAGAATTAACACCGATTAATTATCTAAAAACGTTATCTAATGCTAGGCCGCGCCCATGGTTGATTTTTTCTTGGTGATAATTAAGAAAAAAGATAGTTTTCTAGTTGGGTTTAGTCCAGTTCTCTGCCTTTTTTGTTCAGTTTTACTTTACCAACAAGAATGGTTGACACGTTCTCACTGACCGGCGTATAAACTTTCACTAATCCTCTTTCAAAGTTGATTCCATAGAGAATACCGATTCCCAGAAAATTCAACTGCGCATCTTGCAGCGTCACGAGTAAATCCTCCTGTATCTCTTCTTTTGTTAAGAGCTCCAGACTTTCTGAGAGAGTGTCTTTAATCTTAATCTGCTTTAAGTGAAACAACTGAACTTTAGCGTTTTTCAAATATTTTTTGTAACCCAACTCACGCAAGATTTTTCGTTTCTCCCGGTTTCTCTTCCGTATCGCCAACGGAGAGTCTACGGCAATAATCTTCATTGTTTCCTTTAACAAGGTTAGTATAGGCGTCAACTCGTCTGTTCGCTGTATTCCCACGACCATGTCAGGAGCCGCTTTCTCTGCTAACTGGACCTTATACTTCACGGCGTCTTCACCTTCAACCCACCCATCCGTGTTAACAATCAAAAACTCCACGTCAGTTTCTAAAACCCTGTCTTTTAACGTTGTCAATTCTTCTATAACTTTGCTCACGGCTAGGCTTGGAGTTGTCACTCCAATAAAACATGCGCTTTCCACCTCCATCTCGAACAAATCTTTAATCGGCTCCGTAACGTGACTGAACCCTACTGTTGAAGGCGGCCCTATGTCTGATTGCCCTAAATCACCGTCAATAACCGCTACTTTCAATTTTTCTTTTAACGCCCTGTTTGCGAGGTAAGCGCAAAAACTTGTTTTCCCAGAGTCAACTTCCCCCATCACCATAACTGTCATCGGCTTTCCATGCGACACTGCTTCTTTTGACGCGTTTTCCCAAGAGGAAGGAATTGTGGTTCCCTCCACCTCTTCAACTGAGGCGTTTTCACCCAATTTTAAGTCAAACATAGCTTTTTCGTTCACTTCAAAGAGCAAGCGTTTTCCATCCCGTATAACAACTTTTTCCCCCACCGTAAGACTTCCACCTAAAACTTCAACTTCTCCTGAAAGAAAAGTCACAGAAGCTGGACCGTCAACCAGCAAAGTCTTGCCCTTTTCAACATTACGTTTCATCATTTCTTCTTCCTGTGAAAAACGCTTCCCGTTCTCCCCGCGATTCTTATGGCGGACATAACGTCTTTCACGTCTCTTCGATGGACAGTTTCCTTACCGAAACGACTCGTTCCCTCCTCGCTAATAACTTCTATCCCAACCTCCTCCGGCAAAGCTTCATCTAACAAATCCAGTAGCTGTTTAGCGTAAAACGGGGCGCCCTTCCCCACTTTCACCATGTTGATTATAGTCTGCGACTTTTCCAACATCTGCAAAATAGCGTTCACGGTTTCCTCCAAGCTTGAGCATGTAAGGGTTTCCAAAACGTTTCCGTCACCCAAAATTGCTAAACCAAAGGTTTTACCTGGATCCACTCCAACGACAACTTTTTCATAATTTTTCTTTCCCTGAACAATTTTAATTGCTTCGTTAACAACTGGTGTGGCGTCTGTTTCTTCGTTGAAAACAAGAACGTTTGGATGCTTTACTAGATGGCGTTCTTTCTCAGTTGTGATAACGACTTTGATAGTTAGTGGGACAACATCTCTGGACGTTAGACTCAAAAAGGACAAATCTCTCTGTTTAAGCTCGTTCACTAACTTATAATACGCTTTTCCAGAAACCGTTGCTAACGCGATTTTAGTTTTCATAACCTCAGTTTTCCTATATTTTATTTCCTTAATTTTTCTGGTTCGCATTATTTGAATATTCTTTTAATATTGGATTTTTCTGTAAACCAGTACCGATGAGCGCCATCACTGAAAACACATGCCAAGACTGACGTTCACCTCTAAATATGTCAACATGTATGATTTCGCATTTTAAACCTCTTTTATCTTAAATTAGTGAGGTAGAAATCTAATCTACTTTACAAATTTCCTTCGATTTCTTTTGAATTTCTTCTTGCATGTCACGCTGCAGAAATAATATGTTTCTCCTTCATGCTTGATCTTAAATTTAGCTGTCCTCTCATCCAGAATCACGCCGCAGACAGGATCCCTAGGCATTACCTCACCCTACATAATTATGAACGTATACAGATAGGCTGTCTGCCTATTATGATTAATGGTTCTGGAAGTTTCCAGTCTTTTCAAAAGACATCCCCAAAAGCTAAGTCACCTTTTTTCGACGACGTTCAAATGTCCACCTCTGCTGATCCTCAACTGGCGTTCGCCTCTAAAGGTTACAACACGGGCGTTCTCAACTTGTATAAGATCCCCCACAGAAACTGCGTCTATTTGTTTGTTCCACAAAGGTAGCTGGATAATTCCAGTTTCATCTGCGATGCTTGCGTTCGTTACCGTGGCAGATCCTCCAAACCTAGTGATGACGGATCTAGGCTTTGGGATTTCAAGAATCCTTACTTTTAAGTTAATTCGGTTCATTCCAGACTTTAAATCTCCGATCCGCAGGTGTTTTACTTTAGCTCTCTCGAGTATTGTTCTCTTTGACGCCTTTGCGTATGCAAATTCTTTGAGTGGATTGATTTCTTCGAGGATATGTTTGGATATGGAGAATTGGGCGACCACTTTGCAACTGTTAGTTATGAGAAAGACTGCGTAATTTCGTGTTCTCTTACGACATTCAATCAAAAGGCTTTTGCATGTAGATTGTTGACGTTTCCAGGCTTCAACGAAGCTGTTAAAAAAATCGTCCTGATCAATTCCATACTTCATTGAAATCAAAGCAAGATACTGAAGAAGCCTAAAATCAGCAGGCGCGCGATACTTACCACGGGGTCGACCTCGCCCCCTTGACACTTTCATTCGCATTTGACTCGTTCCTATCCCCCACAACAGTGGACGCATCTGTTAAGTTTTTAGGTATCCGTTCCTTCTTAGCCATTCGGCTTGATTTCTTTTGTATCGCCATATGATGTCGCCCCGCTTGTCGGATTGGAAATCCCATGGAGAGACCAAAACGATGTCTCCCAGCCTTATCCACATTCTTCTCTTCATCTTTCCTCGGATTCTGCAGAGGCGCTCCTTGCCGTCTTGACAGTCCACTAGAAGCCGATCGTTACCCAGCATTTTTTTAGCTATGCCAATAATGTCGTTGGCCACAGGTCGCTTAATATTACTAAGCGCGCCTTCGCTTTTAACTTTCCTTTTGCCCACTCTAGCACCTCTAGCTTTCCCTTTCAATAAAATCCGCGTAACTTAAATATATTGGTCTTAATTTCCAAGCAGCAGCATCTAGGCGCACGTTCTCAAATTTGTAGTGTTTAAAGGCTTGAGAGTGAATGCTACAGAAGAAGGGAGGTTACTTCATTCGTTATCTTCTTAAGGTGTTTGAGCAGGATATGTCCTTTTATTTTTAATTCGCGTTTGGAGATAGTGTGTCTCATTAGACAGATTTCATCGGTTATGACACCGTCATCGTTTGAGTATATAACAGGGTATATGAAGCATCCTAATGGCCTATCCTCGTAGACTTGGCATTTCTTCTCTTCAGGATCATAAAAATAGCACCAGTCTCCAACATTTCTTAATCTGGTCAGTCCATCTCCGCCTGTAACAGTGAAATCCTCTCGGCTGAAACCCAGCTTCTCCAGCCTTTCAACGTCTTCTTTTGAAAGCGGCATTTCAGTTCTTTCGCAACACACACCGCAATCAGAACATTGCATGGTAACTAAACTCTATTCGGCAGTGTTTTAGGTTTTCGTTGCTGATGACGAAAACGCGACATTTTTCATCTGGACTCCTCGCTTATTTCGCGCGCGCAGGCGAATGATGAAGACATCTCCGAAGACATAAAAGAAACACTTAGAGAAAGTTTTTACACATCTATTCCTTACTGTTTGATGGAGAAGCAGCGCGTATGGTCGGCAGATAAACATAACTGGTTGAAAAGAGTCAGTTTGTTGAAGATTTTGGTGACGTAGGGTATGGGGCTAGATGGATTTCTGTTTAGAAAGGAGATTTTGATAGATGATGCAGGATGGGGAGACCTTATTTTAGGCGTGGTAATCGGCGCCCTCAAACTTCCAGAACGCAGGTACATGGAACGCCGGATCCCGGTCTCTTCCTTTCAGTCGCCCGATTTCAAAAATAAACGGTACTTGGATGACGCCGTGAAGATCGCCGAGGAGATCGTTAAGGTGATGCAGCCTGACAGGGAAACCCGTTTCAAGGTTTGCTCAGGGTACGTTCTCTCCAGCATTCGTAGACACCTGCGAGACCAGGGATTCAACGTGGAAGAAGTAGAAATCACCGGCGACCTCCAAGAGATGGTTGAGAGAAGCTACGTAAAATGGTGCAAAGAAGTAGGAGTACCAACAGAAAAACTGGGAGACACTAGGCGCTTCTGGATACTTCTAGAATGGGTTGCGGAAAAACCAAAGATCAGAGAAAAACTCGTAAAGACGGGATGGAAGAGCTGGCATAAAAAATGGCGAGAAAAAACATTCAAAAAGACTAAAGAATGAGCGAGGGCGCATATAAGCGAAATGACCACAAAATCCATGAGGAAAGCCTCGGAAAAATAGTTCTTGTGCGATTGAAGGGCGAAAAGAAGTTGCGGGGGAAACTGAAGGGTTTCGATCAGCACCTCAATTTGGTGTTAGAGGAAACAGAGGATATAACAAATGCAAAGAAGGGCAGAAAACTTGATCCCAAACCAATCATTTCCATTCCAAACTTATACCCTTTATCAACAATATGCCCTGGGGGGGGAGTTGCGCGGATTCGCTTAAGAACAAAAAGCCTTTATGCGTCTACTTCAGCTGTTCTCGCAAAATTTCAGCGATAGTTTCTGAAGGTGTTTTGTTTGCAGTATCAGCTTTTGTCTCAAGTTTCCCCATTAAATCCGCATCTAGTTCAACCTCTAGTTTCTCTGTTGACAAAACATTCACCTTATATTAGTCGCCTCAACTACCAATCCATCAATATAACCTCTTCTACTAGTTAAATGGATGAACTAAGACCATCATACGGGCTACTCGCTTAGTTCCTTTTTTATCTTTTCAATTTTCCGTGTTATGGTCTCAACGATCTGGCTATTGTTGACGTGCACCATTAGCTTGTTGCATGCGGGACACTTGAAAAGAAGCTCAAATGCTTGCTCAAAGGGTAATGGTCTGCAGCCCTGTGTTTGACAGCTGTAAAACTCGTGGCTTTTCTCATACCCAAGCCGAGTTTCAAGTTTTTCAAGAACCCGTCGCTTCTGGTTAAAGATGAAACCTTCCAGCTGGTCGGGTTGGAGTCTCCAGTGGAAAACAAACCAGCCTGTTTCTTCGTCGCGGGACCGCCTGAGAGCCACAAGCGAGTGGTCGTAAAGTCTGTAGAGCATCTTGCGAACAGTGTTAAGACGTATTTCGGTTTGATCCGCGATCTGAAAATCCGTGGTCTCGTCAACCTTTTCAAGAATCTCAACTACTGTGACAGCTTCTTCGCCAAACAACGCAGCGACCTTCTTTAGCCTCTCGTCATCCACAAAGAACAGTTTTAAACCTCCCACGTTCTAATGACAACATATCATCCTTCGCAAAGACCCTCACGCTTTTGTCACACACCTAAAATCCGTTTTCAAAGTATATCAAGTCGTTTTTCTCCAATTTTTGGCGAATATTATCAACCGCTCGATGTACGTCTTCTTCTTTTCTGGCGCCTGTGCAAACCATTTTTCCGCTCGAGAAGAGGAGGATCACCACCTTTGGATCATTCATCCTGTAAATCAGCCCGGGAAACTGTTCGGGTTCATAAGTGATTCTTCCACGCATGCCTGTTTCAGACTCGTACAACTGTAAAAGATCAACCTTCCCGCCGAGGCTTGCAGTGGCAACGACGTTCTTTATTCCTATTTCAAGTTTGCCATTAATTATTATTCCGCCCTTATTCAAGGTTCTAACAACCTTCCTCAGAGCTCTCACTGCATCTCTCTCGGATCGGGCTCCTGTACAAACCATCTTGCCAGTGCTAAAAATCAAGATAGTCGTCCTCGGTCTCTTCAGCTTAAAGACCAGCCCGGGAAATCGTTCTGGCCGATAATCAACCACCGGAAAAGCCTTCACCACCGCGTTTAAGTCAATCCCATGCTTCAGGGCGGCGCAAGCAACGACGTTCTCGATCCTAGCAACAGACTTAACCAGCGACATAAAAAACACTCTAGCAAACTATGTCCTCGTGTTTTAAATATGTTCCACGGGCGCGCGCGTCGCATGTTCTCAAAATTAAGCACAAGCACACACCCATGTGGAGTGTATAGCTGTTGTGAAAATAAAATATACTAAACTTGATTTTAGCCTTCATAAAGTCGCCTTTACACGTTTGACTTGCGACAAAGTTATTTATCTTTTAGGCTTATTATTCGCTTTTTGTGGGGAACTCTTGCAGCACGTGGTTTCAACTGGTTGCCGTTCTTTAGATAAGCTGTTGGAGGGAGGCTTTCCCAGCAACTCCCTCTCTCTAGTCTACGGAGAGGCGGAAACTGGAAAAAGCTCGCTGGCTGTTCAGTGCGCCGTAAACACAGCTAGGATGGGCTACAAGACTATTCTTATAGACTCAGATGGCACGTTCTCTACGAGACGACTGTTGCAAATAGCCTATTACGATTCAGAGAAAGTTTCTCCTCTAATAACCCTAGTGAAACCAACAACTTTTGAGGAGCAAGCTCTAGCAATAGACCATCTTGACACGTACATAACCAAAACAGTTAGCTTAGTGATTGTCGACACTATCACGTCGCTATACCGTGTTGAACTGGGAGATGCGAAGAAAACGTTTACGCTAAATCGAGAACTGCACAGACAGGTTGCTGCCCTAGCTCAGATAGCTAAAACCCACAAAATAGCAGCCCTAATCATCAGCCAAGTTAGAAGCGTTCTCACTCAGACATACCTTACCGAAGAACCCGTAGCAACAAGAGTGCTAAAATTCTGGTCCGACATTGTACTTAACTTAAAACACACCAGTCGCCCTCACATAATAAAGACTATTCTTGAAAAACACCCGAACCGCAAACGTCCTGCGAGCTGCTACTTTTCCATCGAAAGCAACGGCATCCGGGACTATAAACGTTAAAGCTAAACAGTGGTCGTCGCGAATGAAACAATACTAGTTTTTATTTCTATGTAATCAAAATAATAGGGGCGAACTGTAATGACAATATTTATGGATATTGCCTATGCTTTGTACTTTATCTTTCCAGCTTACTGCGCCAACGCAGTACCCGTAATTTTCGGCGGAGGTCGTCCAATTGATGCTGGTAGAACCTTTATTGATGGAAAGCCGATACTTGGCTCGCACAAAACTGTTCGCGGCTTTTTTGCTGGTTTGATTGTTGGAACATTGGTGGGCTTTGTTCAGAATGCCGTGTATCCCTTGTATCAATCTAATCTGCTGCTTGGCTTTGCTCTCTCTTTTGGAGCGTTGATAGGCGACTTGCTTGACTCCTTTGTCAAGCGGCGACTGGGCTTTCCTCCAGGAGCTTCATTTCCAATTTTAGATCAGCTTGACTTCGTTGTCGGCGCCCTTCTCTTTTCCCTAATGGTTCCACCATTACCTCCGTTAAATCTTATTTTAATCATCATAATTATAACGCCTCCAATACATCTTTTAACAAACGTCTTGGCGTTCCTTTTCAGCTTTAAAAACACACCTTGGTGAGAAATCGTGTTGCTTGCCTATTGCGTCCCTTTTGTTCTTAACCACCTATCTTTAGCCACAAGATGTTTTCAATGTATAAATATGCTATGAAGATGAGAGCGACACCAGTTAGTAGCATCATGAAGGCTTGGCGAGGCTTATAAGCATACTTTGTGCTCTGATACGTTACAAGGAAACCTGTAACTCCCATTGCGTAAACGATCATCGCGGTTAGGCTTTCTAGAAGTACCTGCTCATGTAGGCGAGGATGAACAAAAGAGTTTCCCCACATAATGGGAGGTTTTATTAGAACGTCGTAGACTCCGCCTCCGAGAAGAAAAGCGCAAAGACCAACTGCTGCAAAGGCGGTAACGAGCAGCGACGGTTTAGCGGTTACCATCTTCCAGTAAGTCTTTCGTGCGAGAAAGGTGAGAGACGAAAACTTCCTTTTGATCCGTCTTGTCACGTTTTATTTCTCTCCGCTTTTCATTAGGTGCTCCGCCACTTCTTTTGCCCACAAACCCGTATATGAGTTCTTTGCTATCGCACTTAAATATTCCTTCCACGAAACATCTGAAGCCTTTTTCCAAACATCATATTCCTTTACAATGTTTCTGTAAGCTTTGTCATGAAGCTCACAATACTTGCTTTCAGTTTCCCTTTTGCAAACTTTGCATTTCATTACGTTTCCTTCTTTCTTCCTTTAATGGGCATTTGGGGTTAAAACATAGCATCCATGGTCTTCTTCCCCTCATCCGCACGAACACTAAAGGCCATTCACATCCTTTACAGTTCTTCTGCGCTGGCTTCGCGGTTCCTTTTTGTGGAAGCGGGAACGAGGTTGTGCAGATGTCTTTGAAGTAGTTGGTGCAGCCGATGAAACGTTTTCTTGTCTTTCGTGAGTACAGAATCATTAGTTTGCCCGTTTTGCAGTCGGGACAGTTGCCGATTAGTCGTTCTTGCATTCTTGCTCTTTTGATGGCTTGACTCAGCACTTGACCTATGGCTTGTTCTTTTTCCTTAAGTTCTTCGAGAACTGGTTTCAACTGGCTAACAGCTTCAACCAACACGTTCACTCTATCTTCACTGTTAGTTTGAATTCGTTCCATTTTTTCCTCAAGTTCTCGTGTAAACTTCACAGAGGTCACTCTTGGGCAATATTTGCTGAGAACATCGGCAATGTCAAATCCTAGGTCGGTGGTCACAATCCTTTCTTCCGCAACATAGCCTCTACTATAAAGTGTTTCAATGATATCTGCCCTAGTAGCTTTGGTTCCGATTCCTTCTTCTTCCATTTTCTGGAGTAAACTGCTCGGGTTGTAGCGTGGAGGGGGTTTGGTGAACTTGTCCTCCCGCATCACCTGTTTCATTGAAACTTTTTGTCCATCTTTTATGGTAGGAAGCAACACTTCTTCAGCTCTTATGTAGGGTTTGTAAAAGCGTGTCCACCCTTCCTTTAAAACTCGTCTTCCCCGCAGGTAGAAGCGGTGGCCATTTACAACTATGGAAGCCTTCATGCTTTGCTTGATGGCTGGTTCACCGAAAACCGCCATGAACCGTCTGACAACTAGATCCCAAACTCTCTTTTCAGGTTCACTTAACTCTCTCTCTGGCATGTTGCCTGTTGGATATATTGCTGGATGAGCGGGGTCCTCTTTCTTTCCCTCCACAGGTTTTAACTCATCCTTTCTTAGAAGGTCCGAAGCTAATTTTTTGTAGACAGTTTTTTTCTTCAACTTTTTGAGTATTGCCCTGTAATCAATTGTCGGAGGCAGTTTTTGACTGCTGGTTCTGGGGTAGGAGATTAACGCTTCAAGATATAGACGTTGAGCAATGCCCGATGTTCTTCTTGGAGTGTATCTAAACAGACTGTATGCCTCGGTTTGCAACTTGCCTAAATCAAAAGGTATCGGAGGCTTTTGTCGAAGCTTTCTCACTTCAATTGTTTCTATTTCACCAGTTTTTCCCTTGCATGCCTCCACCACAGCGTCTGCATTTGCTTTTTTCTCAAAAGTTTTTGTTTCGTATTCCACCTCATAAACGGAGCTTTTGATTTTAACTTCGGACCTTATGCTCCAGTACGGCGTTGGAACAAAGCTTCGAATTTCTTTCTCTCTTCCCACCAAGAATTTTAAGGTTGGTCCCTGCACTCTTCCAGTGCTTAGCGTTGCGTATCTTCCGCTCCAGCGTTTAGCCGCTAAAGTCAATGCACGTGAAAGATTTACGCCGTACAACCAATCTACTTCGTGTCTTGTTCTTCCCGCTTCTATTAAGGCAAAATTGAGGCTGGACAGGGGTTCTTCGTAAGCTTTTTCCAACTCGTTTTTCGTTAGCGTGGAAAACTTCATTCTTTTTGCTACGCCTTCTTTGTCACCGCAGGCGTATTTCAGTAGGCAGTATCCGATGAGGCTTCCTTCTAGGTCGTAGTCGCAGGCAGCGATAAAGTTCTCTGCGTTGCTCGCCAGTCTTGAAATGACTTCAATCCATGTGCGGGTTTGTTTTGCTCTCCTTTCCGCTGAGTATCGTGGTGCCCATTTAAAGTTGAAAACGGGATAGTAGTTTCTTCTTCCTCTTTCATGCACAACCGTGTATAAGTGTCCGAGAGCTGGAACCACGACTAGCTTTTGGTCTCGGTGAGCAAGGAAGTAAGGCACTCCATCTTCTTCAACCTTTTCAGGGGTTCCCTGAGAATCAAGTGCTTTTGCTATTCTTTGGGCAGCATTCGGTTTTTCGGTGACGATTAAAGTGTATTTTTCCATTCTAGGCTTCCCTTTTTAACTCTTCTCAAAATGCACAGAAATCCCATAATAAATCTTTTGCGCTACCCCTTTTTTTAAGTAACTTTTAGGCACACTTAATCTATGAATAGAGACATTCAATCGTTAGAGGGTGAAACTATAAATATTATGCGCCAATTGTATTTTGCATCTAAACGGATGTGAGATTATGCCCCAACTGGTAATCTGTGAACAGTGTGGAGCAACCCTTTACAATGGCCTTGATCTAAAGCCTCCTGACGAAATCCTTCAGGAGCATGATGGCAAATGCCCCAAATGTGGCAAAAAGCTGTCGTTTACACCGAAAAACATTGAAGTTAAACCGGCCGAATAAACCCATTCACTCTTTTTAAAAAATTAATGTTTAGCAGAAATTTCTCATAAGTTATATTGAACCCTCTGAATCAGGCTCTGAATTTGAAAATACATCTTCAAGTTAAATACGATTGATTTAATACAGAAAAGGCAACTCATGAGATGTAGGTAATTCGTTCCTCTTCTATTCGACGTATTTTATGCGCATACGTTTCTCTTCGCTCTTCGATTTCCCGCATTTTTTCAATTATTTCGTTGGTCTTATTGATCTCTCCTTCTAGTCCAGTTAAATCCAGTTTGACGTCCACTATTTTTTGCAAAACACTGAGAACGCTTTTCGCCGACTTTGGGTCTCGCAGATAGCCTCGGGTCTCCCCCAACAGACAAAGAGCATCTATGTCTCTGAATCTAGCTAA
>DAOVGL010000005.1 GCA_030672415.1 Candidatus Bathyarchaeota archaeon | reverse complement strand
GGGTTTTCCAGTTACCGCTCTCTCCATCATGTCTAAGAAAGTAACCATTAAATCACCTCTTTTTCTCGATTAATTCTAAGACAAGGCTTTCTGGTTGCTTCTAAGCACATTGTTTTATCTCTGCCTAAGAGTAACTCTTTCATTTAATTTTTCACCTTTCCTGTTTTAGAGATTTCTGGTTTCTATTATTTAAGGTGCCATAGCTCAGGACGTTGAGGTAGTTGCTATCTTTGCAATGCAATTTAAAAGTTTCTAATGGACGCTACAGACAATGAGTCTCTAGAAAAAACCTAGTGCTAACTCGTATTACTTGAAAAGCGAAGGGGAGAAATAGATTTAACTAACCTCTTTAATAAGAAAAGCTTCAAAGAGAGGATGAAAATGAGTGCAGTTTACGAAAAGGAAAATAAGAAACTTCTGAAGAAAACAAAACGCTCTGAACAAATTTACAAGAAAAGCGTAGAGGTAACTCCTTTCGGTGTCCACAGCAACTACCGAGCTATGGACCCTTACCCCATATACTTCAGCAAGGGAAAAGGAAGCAAAATATGGGACGTTGACGGAAACAAATACATAGACTTCCACATGGCGTTTGGCGTCTTAGTATCTGGCCATTCTCATCCAGTGCTAGTAAAAGCAATGAAAGACAGAATCGCAAATGGCACAATACTTGGTTTTGAATTCGGAGATTCCTACAAACTAGCAAAGATCATATGTGAACGCTTCGGCGTTGACAGGGTAAAGTTCTCCAGCACTGGAGGAGAGTCTACAAACTACGCAGTTAGATTTGCAAGAGCATATACGGAAAGAAAAAAAATACTAAAGTTTGAGGGATGCTATCACGGCTTCCCTGATAGCTTTCTGGTAAACGTGAAACCCACAACAGCTAAGGCTGGACATCCCAGATTTCCAAACCAGGTTCCCGCATCTAAAGGAATCCTAGAAGAAGCGGTTAAACAAACTTTGATTGCGCCTTTCAACGATTTGGAAGCTGTCGAAACCATCATGAAAAAACATGGAAACGAGGTGGCAGCTATCATTTTGGAACCCATACCCATGAACATGGGCTACATCCTTCCCAAACGTGGATTCTTAGAAGGATTAAGGAAGATAGCTGACGAATACAATTCAATTCTCATCTTTGACGAGGTGAAAACAAGTGGAAAATTCTACAGAGGAGCTGCTGGATACTTCAAAGTTAAGCCAGACCTTGTAACCATGGCTAAAGCCATTGCAGGAGGCTACCCGTTGTCTCTGGTGGCGGGAAAAAAGGATATAATGAACTCTATCATACCCGGCGTCGTCTCCCATGCGGGCACTTTTAACTCCAACTCGCTCTCCATAGCTGCTGGGATAGTGACTCTCTCAAAAATATTGACAGAAAAGGCCATGAATAAAGCTACGAAACTTTCTGGAATGCTGGCTAAAGGCTATATAGACATTATAAAGGACTCTAAAATCAATGCGTTAGTCAAGTGGGCTGGAACAAGCGGCACGGCTCACTTTACGAAAGCCAAAAAAATCGAAAATTGGAGAGACTTCATAAACACCATCGACGTTGCAAGATGGTTCCTCTACACAGTAATCATGATGAACAGAGGCATCGTGCCCAGCGCCTTGGGTCCAGACGAGCAATGGACGATTTCTGTGCAACACACAAAGGAAGACATAGAGAAGCACTTAGAAGTTTTCAAAGAAATCGCAGGACACGTAAGAACACTAGATATAGAAATGCCAATGGTCGAAGCCATTTAAACTCAGCAATAACGTTTAAAGAGATTCCTCAAACAAATTTCCCTTTTTTGAAGAAGAAGGGAAGACCTGATGCTTAATAGTGAAGTGCAGTCAAGTTAGTAGGCTGAGCTTAATCAACTGATGGCCATTTCCAATTTTTCGTGTATCTGAATGCCTCTCTTTGACAATTCGTTAAGAAACTCTATTGGATCAAGGCTTGCTTCTGGAGGAAAAACTCCCTTGCTTCCCACTTTTCCTTTTGCAATAATCTGCGCTCCAATAGAGAGAGGTAACCCTACATTTTTGCCATACGCAGACTTTCCTCCCCACTCATCCATTGAAGGATGACTATTTTTTAGAGTGATCTTCGCGGGCTCCCCGTTCTTCTTACCTGTCACTTCAACAATTAAGCCGTAGGCCCAAACTGGATTTTTCTTGGCTTCGGAATTTTTAATGAGAAACTTGAACATGAAGTCTGTTGGTTTCACTTTCTTTCCGTCTATTTCAACTGGTTCTGCTTGGTAAAAGTTGTATTTCACCATCATTTTTACTAATTTCATGGTTGCTGGTGGAAAGCATCCTCTCACTGATACCTTCTTTAGCTCTGGAAAAGTCTTAGGCAAGCTTCGGGTTTCTTCATGAGGAATGTAGACTACTTCTTGCTTACCGATTTGTTCGTGGAACTCCACAGTTCTGGCTCCTTCTAGAGGCTTAACTCTCACAAATTTACCGCCTTGATAGTAGACTCGATCTTCCACTGCTGGGTCAAACTCCCAAAATGTTGTGTACAAGAGACCAGGTGCAATAGCAGTGGACCTAAACGCAGCAAATGAAATCTGCACCTCCTCTGCACGATCAAGTTTACTTATCCCATACTTGGCCATCATGTTGGTTGTGCCAGGAGTGGCTCCGCAACCTGCAATGTACGTGATCCCAGCATTTTTTGCTTCTTCGTCCAGCGCGAATTGATTTTCTTCGGCGGAAAGGTCTATACCGTTTATTCCAGCTTGTATGCAAGCTTTCGTCACGTTAAAGTCGTATTTGAAGGGCAAAGCGCTGGCAACAATGTCAAACCCCTTCATGGTGTTTGCGAGTTCGTCTATGTTGTTTGCGTCAACTTTGGCAACTGAGAGTCTCTTATCGTTTAGTTTGGAGATGAAGTTTTTTACCTTTTCAACATCTATATCTCCTATTACAATTTCTGAAAAATCACTTGTATTTACCATGTCTTTCGTGGTTTCTGAGCCCATTGCACCGGCTCCGCCAAGCATTAATATCCTCATTTTTGTTTACCTCGCCTTATGATTGTTGAAGTTTCTATCTATAAACCCATCGCTTTGAAACAATGATTTAAAGCTTACGTTAGAGAGGTAAAAAGGATTTATTTTTCGCATCCGCCACTGCAAAGAAGAGCGTAAACGTTTTTTAGGGGTTTAAAGGCGGAGAGTTTGTTGATGCTTTTGTATCCATTTAATCTAAAGTGGGATTTCTTCTTGGCTCTATGCGACTTTGGAGGAGGAGGCAAAGTTGTCTGTGAACGCTTGTGTTTGTATTTTGGTTGGTGATGTGGGCCGTTTTCTGGTGTTAAAGAGGATTATTTCAAGCTTTATTCGATGGGAGTGCATGCTTTGAAGGTAAATTATGTAGGCAAAACTTAGCATTTTACGCTATTGTTAAGATGCTGATTTCAATCTTGGGTGATGTTGGTGATATTTGAAATTGCCTACTCACTAAGCTTCACTGAAGCTTATTGGCCTCTGAAACAGCGCCTTTGGATACAAAAGCATCAACGGGTTCTCCCCATCTTTCCTATCGAAGACTTATTCCAGCTCTCTTTTCAATCTCTCTCTTTGTCTACGAATATGTCTTCTACTGTATCCAATGTAGGGGTCCACAGTCTTCGCTGATTTCCATCCAAACCAAGCCTTCATCTCCGGCAGCGTTGTTGTTGGATCTTCTAGAAATCGTGTCGCTCGGTTTAAACGGAAAAAATGAGGGTAGTAGCGGTTTCCCATAGCACGTTTCACAATGTTGATGGCTGTGCGGGGTGAGAAACTCCAGACTCTGCCCTCCACATTTCTGAGGCTACGTTTCGTTTTTTTAACCTTTTTAACAATGAGGTCTACGTATGGGTAGTCAAGGGAAACTTCTAACGACTCTCTTTCTCCACCCTTCTTCGGCTTAGCATTAACAATTAGTAAACCATCTTTGATTAAGAAGTCTTCTTTCGTTCTTTCCAGAGCTTCGGCTTTCCTTACTCCAAACCAGTATAGGAAGGCTAGGAAAGACCTGTGGCTCAGCATCTTACTTTTTACAAAC
Source organism: Candidatus Bathyarchaeota archaeon (assembly GCA_030672415.1). Taxonomy (GTDB): domain Archaea; phylum Thermoproteota; class Bathyarchaeia; order Bathyarchaeales; family Bathyarchaeaceae; genus B1-G15. Next base: position 11,667 of record DAOVGL010000005.1, on the reverse strand, counting down.
TTTCCATTTTCCATGGCGTCTTTGAAAGTTTTAAAGTCTATAGGCGCGGTTATCTTGCCATGCTTATACTTTGGCAATGTTGGAACTCCTTGCGTAAAAGGTACGTTTTGCGCAAATTAATATTGTTTTCTAACATCAAACACTATATCTCCATATGTTTCTACGGCCCCATTTAGAAACGCAGATTTGGACAGTCTCCCTTTCTCAGGGAAACAGTCTTCTTCGCAACCATTAGTTATTGCTTCCCATATTATCAACAACATTCTAGGTCGTTCAAAAAAGCTTTAAAAAGGGCTGCAGAATCTTTCGATTGCGCACGCAAACAACAACAAAGTTTTGAGGTGCTTCCTCTTTATTATTAGAATATGGAAAAAGCAAAATTCACGCCCGAACTCATAGCACCATGCGGAATGAATTGTGGCATCTGCAAAGCGTATTTGGCCTATTCAAGAGGAATCCCTAAGAAAAAAGGGAAAGTGATTCATTGCCCGGGTTGTCTTCCTCGTCGCAAAAACTGCTTTATCAAGAGAAACTGCAAAATGTTGAAGAAGAACGAAATTAAATTTTGTTTTGAATGCAAGGATATGCCGTGTGAAAATCTGAATCGGTTGGACAGGCGTTACAGAAAGCGCTATGACATGAGCATGGTTGAAAACCTCAAGGAAATAAGAGATAAGGGTATTAATGAATTTCTGAAGACTCAGGAAGAGAAATACAAATGCCCCAAATGCGGCGACGTTATCTCCGTTCACGACATGACATGCTACGTTTGTGGATACACAAAGCCATAGATGCGCACACAATATTTTTTATTCTGCAAAAGATAAAGTCTTTTCATTAAGGAGTAATGATGGAAATGAAAATTTTGAATGAAAGTTTCACGTTTTCCACACGAGGTGAAATTGACTTCATTGATCTCTCCAGCCGAGTTGAAGAGATTGTAAGGAAATCAGGAGTAAAGAACGGATTAGCCCACGTGTTTGCTCCACACGCCACTGGCATCCTCATCTTAACTGAGAATGAATCAGCCCTGCTAAACGACATTAAAAACGCTCTTGAGAGATTGATTCCAAAGCGTGGCTCTTATCAACATCCCTCCAACGCTCACTCCCATATACGATCAGCACTTCTATGCCCAGATAGAACATTGCCAATTGTTGACGGCAACGTCGCTTTTGGCACATGGCAGTCTCTATTGTTTGTCGAAACCGATGTGTATCCCCGCAAAAGAACCGTGATTGTGCAGGTGATCGGCGAGTAAACGCCTTACTTTACAGCGAAAAGGTAAGCGAGTTACGTCTAGTTTCAATTTACAATAAAAAATATAAACGATCATTGTTCGTTTTAATTATAGGTCACTACATACAAATTACGAGGCGAGATTTCACATAAAACATGGCTTTTAGCAAATATAAATTCGCTATTTTTGCGTATTTTAAATAAAGATTTAATGGTTCGTTTTCGTTTCGATAAGTCTCAAAAACAGATAGTTCGATGAACAGCGAGGATCTTTGTTTGGAACTCCTAACTTTGGAAAGGAATTGCTCATTAAACCTCAAATTCTTGTTCTTTTTCGACGATAAATTTCTTTTCTGTATACAATAAATCGCTATAGAGGCTTAAAAATTATGGTTATATAAGATTCGAAATAGTTCGTTCTTCCACCTTTCTGGAGCAAGTAAAATCAGTCGACTTAAGAAAATTTTCAGAAGCTCTCTAGCCTATTTTCCTTTTTTTGTGCAGTTCAACTAGTCTAATTATAGCCTCTCGATAAACTTGAATGCTGTCCAGATACTCGTGAATGTCAATGTACTCATTCGGTGTGTGATCTAGGCTGGAGTCGCCGGGTCCATACGTGACTACAGGCGTTTTCAAAGCGTTGCCAAGCACGTTCATATCTCCGGTTCCTGTTTTTCTTATGAAAGCGGCAGTGTTAGACCGCACTTTTCTGATGGCCCAAGACAGTGCTCGGACAAGAAGCGAACGTGGCCCTACTTCAATGGGCTCAGTTAGATCCTCAATTTTCACTCTCACCAAGACTTTTGGATTAGTGGTTTGATATTGCTTGATTTTCCTGCTAACTTCATCAAACACTTGTCGGGAGGTAAACTGAGGAGGAACTCGAATGTCAACGTAAATATCACATTTAGATGGGACCTTAGACGATGCTTCGCCGCCCCTTATCTTAGTCAGGCATGAGGTGATGGAGTAAAAACGGCTTTCCAACCTTTCTTGAGACATGTGAAGCTCTTGAATTATCCTCCAGATTTCAAATGCTTTTTCGACAGCACTTTCAAAGAGCCATGGAGCAGCGGAGTGCCCAGATCGTGTTTCACAAGTTATTTTGAGATGAAGACTTCCTTTATATCCGATAGTTACGTTTTCAACTCCACTCGGTTCTCCAAATATCGCGTAGTCAGGGGAAATTCCGCTTTTAACTAAGTGTTTAATACCTTTCCCATTCCCTTCCTCATCAACCACTCCCACAACCAGAACTTTTCCCGGAAGCTTTTCCTTAACGAATGTTGATGAAGCGATGATCATTGCCGCGAGAGAGGCTTTTGCATCAACAGCTCCTCTGCCATACAATTGGTTGTTTTCAACCCACACAGGTATGATTCCTGCAACTGTGTCCATGTGACCGCATAACAGAATGGTTGGTTTCCCTCGGCCAATCTCTCCAATCACGTTTCCAACATTATCTTTTCGCACGTGTAAGCCTAGACTCTTCATTTCTTCAGCAATGAAACTGGAAATTTCTTCTTCTTTGCCGGATGGGCTGTAAATCTCTAGCATCCTAGTTAGGAAGCTAACTGCGTAGGCGCTCATTCTCCTCTTCCTCTAGAATTGCGTCAAGAACAGTGACCACCTTGTCAATATGCTCCTTTTCTATAACTAGAGGTGGTAGGAACCGCAGTATGTTCCTTCCAGCGTCAAGGATAAGCACTCCCTTATCTATGGATTTAAGGAGTATGTTCAAAACGTCAAACCGAAGTTCCATTCCAATCATGAGTCCTAGTCCACGAACATCTCTTACAATTTTGTGTCTGGCTTGGAGTTCCTCTAACCTTTCCTTAAAATATTTTCCCAGTTTTGCCGCTCTTTCAGGAAGTCTTTCCCCTACCACCACATCTATTGCTGCGCACGCAGCTGCACATACCAGCGGGTTTCCGCTGAAGGTGCTGGAATGTTCTCCAACTTTAAATGCTGACATAATGTTCTCTTTTGCAATTGTTACGCCAAGAGGGAGGCCACCTGCCAGCGATTTTGCAAGACACATGATGTCAGGAGTGACGCCCCAGTGTTCGCACGCAAACATCTTTCCTGTGCGACCGAAGCCTGTTTGAACTTCATCCAATATTAAGAGAATGCCTTTTTCATCGCAGAGTTCTCTTAGTCCTTGAAGGAACCCGTTCTTTGGAATTCTGACTCCTCCTTCTCCTCGAATTGGTTCTACAAGGATAGCTGCAGTATTTTCTGTAATGGCTTCGCTTACTCTTTCGAGGTTGTCGGGAGGAACATGTTTAAAGCCAGGGAGCAAAGGCTTGAATGGTTCACGATACTTTTTGCCCCAAGTTGCGGACAGGGCACCCATCGTTTTTCCGTGAAAGGCGCCCATCATGGCGATTATTTCGGACTTTCCTGAAAATTTGCGTGCTAATTTGATGGCGCATTCAACCGACTCGGCGCCGCTGTTTCCAAGAAAAACCTTGTTAAGGCCTTTAGGGGTTATTTGAACAATCTTTTGCAGAAGCTCTGATCTTACATCATTATAGAATAACGCGTGACAGGAGATTAGCGTCTCTGCTTGCCTCTTTATGGCTTCTACAACTTTTGGGTGGGAGTGCCCGACGATGCACACTCCATAGCTGCTTGTGCAATCCACGTATTCCTTACCGTGAATGTCCCAGACTAGGGCCCCCCTACCCTTAGTAAGGGTGACTGGTCTTTTGGAGAATACGTTTGCCATCAGTCTTTCTTCAATTTCTATAATTTCTTTTTCATTCACGGCTTATCACAGTACCACACTTATGTTTTAACGGTGAGGAAATGGGGTGTGTCTCTAGTCCAAAGGAGATTATGACTTCACCGACACCTTGTTCGAGTGCTTCAATTGCTGCGTAGACTTTGGTGATCATTCCTCCACCGATTTTTGGAAGTATCTTCTTTACTTCTGAAACAGTTAGTTTTGGTACTAACTGGTCATCTAAGATTAGACCTTGTACGCCCGTTAGGATTATGAGTCTGTCTGCCTTGAGGGCGCCAGCAATGTAAGCTGCTGTTCGGTCTCCGTCCACGTTTAAAGGTTCAAATTCTTCGCTTATGGCAACAGGTGCAATGACGGGCACATAATCGTTTTCAATAAGAAGTTGTAGCAACTGAGTGTTGACTTTGTTTATCTTTCCAGTGTATCCTCCGTCAACAACCCGTTTTCTTCCCGTTTCATCAACAATCACAATTCTTTTTTTCCGTTTTGCCTGCACTAGAAGACCGTCTAAACCAGATAATCCCACTCCATGCACATCGTGACTTTGGAGGGTGGAAACTATTTGTTTGTTAATTTTTCCAGCCATGACCATCGTGTAGATTTCAATCGTGTCTTTGTCGGTGTATCGGCTGCGAAAACCTTTTGGCGAAACTACAAATTGTTGTCTTTTTCCCAGTTTGGAGGCTATTTCAGTAACTTCTACTCCTCCACCGTGAACTAGGACAATTTTGTGCTCTGAAAGAAGGTGTCTTATGTCGAGAATTAGTTCTGGTGAACGCCTCCATTTTAGAATGTCTCCCCCTATCTTTACTACGATTAACATTTTTAGTCACACTGGATGAAAACCTATGCTCTCCAGCCCAGTTTTTTCATCAACGCCAAGAACAACGTTAAAGCATTGGACTCCTTGACCGGATGCTCCCTTCATCAAATTGTCGATCGCCGATAATATAACGAGTCGATTATTGTGGGAGTCTAATTCAAAACCTATGTCACAGAAGTTCGATCCTAACACGACTTTGGGATCGGGGAGCCGGTAGAGTCCTTTCTGATATCTCACGAACCGTATGAAGGGTTCGTTTTGATAGTATGAACGAAGAATTTTCCAAACTTCTCGGACTGTTAACGGTTTTTTGAGGAAAACGTGGATTGTTGTTAGGATGCCTCGAACCATGTTAACTGTATGAGCAGAAAAGGATATTGTTATGGGTTTGTTAGTTATCAGATCAAGTTCCTGCTCAATTTCAGCGATGTGTCTGTGACCAACTGGTTTGTAAGGTCTTACTCCTCCAAATTTCTCTGCATGATGAGTTGCAGGCGAAGGCTTGCTACCTGCACCTGAAGACCCGATTTTCGCATCAATAACAACTCGGTCTTTTTCAATAACATCAGCGGCTACCAGTGGAGCTAAACCAAGAATTGACGCAGTAGCCATACATCCCGGACACGCTATTAAGCGAGTGTTCTTTAATTCTTGGCGATGAAGTTCAGGTAAACCGTAAACTGCTTCTTCCAAAAGCTCTGGACGAGTGTGCTCCCATCCGTACCATTTAACATAATCGCCTGGATTTTTCAAGCGGAAATCTGCACTCATGTCAATGACCCTTAACCCTGCTTCGAGGAGTTTAGGAACAACATTTACTGAGGCGCCGTGGGGCATCGCCACAAACACTAAGTCACAATTCTTTTTGATTTGTGGAAGGTCTAGGGGAACGAATTTTAGGTTGGTGGTTCCTCGAAGGTTAGGGTGGACTCCAAAAATGAATTCCCCTGCGTATTTGCGTGAAACAGCTGTTGTAAGTTCTGCTTGTGGGTGGGAAAGTAGTAGACGTAGAAGTTCTCCACCAACGTATCCTGAGCCGCCGATGACCCCTACTCTCAATTTATTTTCACACCTCTAGCCCAATGACACTTTGGGCACATCTGAGTAAAGGCACTGCCAAGTTGATTTCGGCAATCATTCTGGTTTGCTCCCAGAATTCAGGACAAGAGTTTACTTCATGGAACATTATACTTTGCTTTCCTCTTTCCACGCTCTCTTCGATTATTTTCTTAACGTTTTCATATGCTTCTAAGTTTATGTATTCCTGAAAGGCTCTTTCCAGTTTTGCATTCCATGTGGAAAAATCTTTCTTTTTAGTTCTATCACTCTTGACTTTCTTTACTGCCTCAAAGGGTAGCACTAGCTTTTCGAGTTCTGACTTAACGTACTCGTCGTCAATTATTTTGTCCTCGTCGACGTTAAGCATTGCATCCAACGCTAGAACCCAGACTTTGCTGTTTTTTCCAATTACTTCTCCACATTTTATCGCCATGTCTTTAATATGAGGTGGCAAGTTGACTCCGAACACCATATTGCCTAGATAAGTGTTTGTTCTGAAGTCCTTGAATCCCGCTCTCGCCAACGCCTTTGGGTAGCAGTGGGGTGTCCTTCCATTTTCTTTTGCAACCAATATTCTCAAATCGTAAAACCATTTTTGAACAAGCTCTTGGGCGAGAACACCGATTGGGTTCGTTATGGATGGTTTGGTTTCCTCTATAACCTTCAAAAGCTCTTCTCGCTTTTTAGCCAGCTTAACCTTCTTTCCATGAGTACCAGCGTCTGGTTTAACGACAATTTCTTCATTGCCAAGTTCCTGTTGCATCAAATCAGCAATGTCTTCCTCATTATGAATCTCGCTTCCATCTCTCTTGTATTCGTGAGAATCACATGGAACATAAACTGTTCTCGGTATCTTAATTCCATTTTTCCAGAAATGAAGTAGAGTTCTTAACTTGCTGAAGCATAAATACTCAACTTGCGAGGGGTTTATCACGTGTTTACCAAAGGCTTCTAGTACGTGGGCTGCGAAGAGTCTGCGATTTTTGCTCTGCGCTCTGTTTAAAACTGCGCTAACATCTTTAACAAGCGTAGAATAGTCTTTTCCTTTGCTTCTAACACTGTATTCGCCATTACTCATACGGATAGAAACTTTACGAAATGGAATATAAACTAGGTTTATACCCATTTCTGTTGCAGTTAATTTTATTCCCATTTCATCAGTTTCAGAACGTTCATATAAAATTGCTATACTCATCTGTTATCTCTCGCATCCCTATCTTTCAAGGCGCCATTCTAGATTACTGGACGCCCCTTCGTATAAACCCTTGACACTTCACGTCTCTGTAGACGTGTTCAAAAGAAAAAGTCGAGCTATTCCCCCCAGTCTTCGCCCTCGATTACTAGCTCTCGAAGCTCCATGCAATCTTTATTAATTTGACTGACCTCTAGTTCAAGTCCACAACTAAGGCAAGTTAGAATTTCCCCAGTCACAACGCCGTTAGGAACTTTGAGCTCTGCATCACAGTCTGGGCACAATGCTTTCTCCATTTTTCCACCTCTTGATTTAATGATTTAGAGTACTCATAATTCCAACGCTATTTATAAGAATTTCGGAATTCAGCATCCAGATTTTACTTATTTCTTATAAATTATACGTAATTCGTACCAATCCACGCAAATGCCACATCACATTAAAATCTTAGATCTCAAGGTACCTCCAACTAATCTGTTATCTAAAGTAAAAAAAGTAATAACCTAACGAAACTCGTTCCAAATATCCTCCCAATTTTCAGAAATCGTTAAATTATTCCGATGCATAAACCGTTAAAGGAGTGAAGAAGATGGACAAGATCAACAGGAAAATAGTTGAAATTCTAAAAGAGAATGGGCGAGCCACCTATATTAACATCGGAAAAAAAGTTGGGTTGTCTGAGGGGGCTGTTAGGAAGAGAATCAAGACACTCGTTGATTCAGGTGTAATAAGGCGGTTCACCGTTAAAATTGGATTCACGGAAGGCGCGGAAGCAATAACTTTACTTCATATAAACCCTTCTTTTCCAACATCTGAAATCTGTGAGAAATTAAAAGAACTCCCGAACATTGAAACTATTTACGAGGTTACTGGTCAATACACTATTGCTGTCATTATCTCCGCCTTAAACATCGCTGAAGTCAACGATTGTATCGAAAAAATTCGTCGAATAGATGGGGTAGCAAACACAAACACGATGATTATATTGCGTAGCGTATAGTCAATTGCAGATCAGAACGATGTAAAAGTACGTAAATAGGAAATATTCTTTATTTTTCGTACTTTAAACCTACAGTTTTGCAAAAAACATAAATATTGGTACGTTTTTATTTAAGCTAAACTCCACCTAACAAAACAGCTAAAAAAGAGCGGATGGGATTGACGAAAAAATATCTTGACGAATACGGAGAAGCCACCTTAGCAAGACTAAACAAAGAGGGAATATTTCCAAGCCCATACAATTTTGCCGCTTTTAATCGCCCTTCAAATAGCGAGTACATTATACATGAGAGTACCTTAAGAGAGGGCGAACAAACGCCTGGTGTCGTATTTAGCATAGAAGACAAAAAGAGAATTGCTGAAAAGTTAGACGAGGCGGGAATACAACAGATAGAAGCAGGATTTCCAGTGGTTTCAGAAAAACAAAGAAAAGGCGTTAAGGCTCTAGTAAAAATGAATCTGAATGCGGAGATAATTTGTTTTTCTAGAGCCAAACAAATGGATATAGACGCTGTTGCGGAGACAGGTGCTGATGGAATTGTGGTCTCATTTTCTATATCCCAGTATCACAGAAAATACAAGTTTCATGGAATGAGTAAAGAAAAATATCTGAATGAACTGGTCCACTGGGTGAGTTATGCGAAGAATTATGGGTTATTTGTTGTGTTTGGTGCAGAGGATTCTACTCGAGAAAGCGATTTAAATTTCTTGAAAAAAGCGTTTAAAACAGCAGAGGAGGCTGGAGCAGATCGAGCTAGAGTAGTTGATACTCTAGGATGTGTAAGGCCAAGTGGAATGACTTATCTTGTAAGAGAAATAAGGAATGTTATAGACATTCCAATAGAGGTACATTGTCACAACGATATGGGGCTGGCCTTAGCGAATTCTCTTGCCGCTGTTGAAGCTGGAGCAACAACTATATCAGCCTCTGTAAACGGCATTGGAGAAAGATCTGGAATTGCATCTACAGAAGAGGTTATTACCGCACTCAACGTGTTATTTGGGATAAGCCAGTTTAGTATGAGTAAGTTAACTGAACTCTCAAAACTTGTTGAAAACATTACTGGAGTGAATATGGCTGTCAACAAACCAATCATTGGCGAAAACGCCTGTACACACGGTTCAGGAATTCATCAACACGGAGTTTTTATGAACCCTGTAACCTATGAATCTTTTCACCCTAAGCTTATTGGTCGAAGAAGAAGAGTGTATATAGATGAACTATGTGGGACTCACGGCGTCTTATACATTGCAGAAAGAGAGCTTGGAATGAACATTTCTAAGGACACAGCGCAAAAAGTTCTTTCAAGAATAAAAACTTCTTATTCACATGGGGCCAGACGAAGTGCTTACACACCAAGTGAGCTTAAAAGGTTAATAATTGAAGTTAAAGGAGCCGAAGTCAGCGGAACCAACAATTCTTAAAGCAAAACACTATCAAAGTTTCCAGCGAGAAAACTGTAAAGAATAGTCGTTGGATAACATTATCTGTGAAGTGATGGACATGTATGAAATAGCTGTGATTCCTGGAGATGGAATTGGCAAAACAGTTACTTCTGAGGCAGTTCGAGTTCTAAAAAACACTGATTTAAAATTTGAGTTTCAATTTATGAAAGTTGGATATGAAGTGTTCAAAAAAGTTGGCGCTCCAGTTCCTGAGAATGTTGTATCTGAAATGAAGGATACTCAAGCATGTTTGTTTGGAGCCACGACAACACCAGTTAGTGTGCCAAACTATAGAAGTGCAATTGTGACTTTGCGGAGAGCGTTAGACTTGTACGCTAATGTGAGACCTGTTAAAAGCTATCCAGTTCGAGGTTGCGTGAGAGACGTTGACCTCGCGATTGTTAGAGAGAACACAGAAGGATTATACAGCGGAGTGGAGTTTGAAACAGAAGATTCGGCTTTTGCTGTGAGAGTGATCACCAGAAGAGCATCAGAAAGAATTGCTAGGTTTGCATTTAACTTAGCAATGAGAAGGCGCAAGAAAGTGACAATAGTTACAAAAGCAAATGTCATGCGAAAAACCTGTGGCTTGTTCCGAGAGGTTTCGCTTCTAGTTGCAAAAGACTATCCAGAAGTGGAGGTAAATGAACTGTTTGTTGATGTTGCAGCAATGAATCTTGTTTTAAAACCCCAAACATTCGATGTAATACTTACATCCAATTTGTTTGGAGACATACTGTCCGACGAAGCAGCTGGGTTAATTGGCGGACTAGGATTAGCGCCAAGCGGAAACATAGGAGACAACTATGGTTTGTTTGAACCAGTCCACGGATCAGCTCCAGACATTGCAGGGAAAGGAATTGCAAATCCAATTGCAGCTATACTGGCTGCCAAGATGATGCTAGATTATTTAGGTGAAGATAAGTGGGCTGAACAAGTTGAAAACGCGGTTGTAACAGTTTTAAAAAAGGGAAAACATCTTACACCCGATCTTGGAGGCAGCTCAACCACCAGTGAGGTTACAGAAGCGATAATAGCTGAGTTAGAAAAATCTTAGTATTCATAACGTTTTGGCTACTCCAGTTATGAAGTTGTGTAGTTTTGTTGAACAAATAAACGAAAAGGTTTATTAAATATTAATATATAATAAATATGTGGATTTAGAATTCATATTTGTGGCAAAAGAAAGGAAACAGCCACAGATGTTGCAAATTGAGGTGAGAAAATATGAAAAACTCTCCAATTTTTGTTGTGTTCTTCGCTTTCTTCACCTTGGCAACCATCGTAGTTCCGGTTCCGATGTTCCCAGGAAACATGATTTACACATGGTTTGGAACACTATCTACATCCTACGGTTTTTACATAAGTGCTATCTTAAATGGAATCACCTATGGGTTGGTCGCTTGGATAGTTTATGTGTTGGCTTCTAAAAAGATTGAGAAATCAACGTCGGAAGAGTTGGTAGGGGAAGAGAAGAAAACGAAGGCTTGATTTCTGGTTTGAATATATCATTGAGTGAACGGTCTAAAGTTCTTTCGTGATAGAAACGGCTAACGTTAAATCTGTATGTTTCTGCTTTTAGCCTTAAGTGTTAGCTTTTACTAAAGCTATTAGGCATGTATACATGGTATTCTACCTTAGATAATATGTTGATCAACATATTCCTTGGGTCCTTGGTGCCGTGACCTGGTGAGCTGAAAAAAATTACTGAGAATAAGTAAAAATATGATTGTGGTTTTGTGGAATGTGCGCGCATGCATGCATTTGAAGGAGTTTCTTTAAAAGAGTCTTCGTTTTTTCTTCTCTTTCTCTTTCGGTGTTTCGTCGCTTTCAGGTGTTTGTTCATTCTTTTTCCAAATTGTCCTTGTTTGTTCATCCGTTTCTGGTTTGTCTATTTTGTCTTTTACTTCTGCTCTCGATTTCTGGATGATCCCTGATGTTGCAAACTCTTTTGTTGATTTCAATTTATCTAGTCCCCTTCTCTCAGGGTTAGTCTTGGCCGCTCTGTCATTTGCCCTGTCTAATTCCTCCTTCAACTCCTGAATAGTCACTTTTTCTCTAAGGGCTTCAGCCTCAAGTTCAAAAGGTGTTCGGTGTTTCCATTTAGCTGCTAGTTTACTCTCCAACTCTGCTCTTTGCTTTTTGAGCTTCTCTAACTCA
>DAOVGL010000021.1 GCA_030672415.1 Candidatus Bathyarchaeota archaeon | reverse complement strand
ATTTTTGCAGCAGTCACAAAGATGTTTCCAGGACCCACAATTTTGTCTACTTTAGGCACGGTTTCTGTACCATAAGCCATAGCAGCTATCGCTTGAACTCCTCCTATCCGATAAAAGTCGGTGGCACCCGCTATATCAGCTGCCACGATTAGAGCTGGATTAACGTCTCCATTTGCTCTTGGCGGTGAACATACAAGGATTCTCTTAACTCCTGCAACCTTAGCTGGAATTGTGCACATTAATACGGAAGACGGGTAGGCTGCTCTTCCTCCAGGTGCGTAGATGCCCACAGAGGATAGTGGGCGAGTTACTTGTCCCAAAGTTACTCCTCTCGTAACCTTTAGAGACCAGAGGTCTTCAATCTGTTCCTCGTGGAAGCGTGTGATGTTGGTTGCGGCTTTTTTCAGAGCGGCGATTTGTTTTCTCTTCAGCTTTTTATATGCTTCTTTGACTTCATTTTTGGCAATTTTTAATCTTTGTTGGGTGAGGCTTGTGTTGTCAAACTTTTCGGTGTAACGCAGTACAGCTTTGTCACCTTCTTTCTTAACGGCTTCTATTATTTCTCTAACAGACAAAGAGACTGAGGAGTAGTCAATTTTCCCTCTGCTCATTATCCGATCTAATGCTTCTTCTTTAAACTTTTGACTTGTCATGATGTTCATTTGGTTACGGTTCCTCCTCTTCTCAACTTGTCGATAAGCTCGTTGATTTCATTCTCGAAAACTCTGTAGGCAATCTTGTTGCACGCTAGCCTACATGTAGAATCGAGAACGGTACCAATCACTTTTAATTTGTTTCTCCGCAACGTTTCTCCAGTTTCCGTGACGTCCACAATTATCTGAGCCAATCCCAGTGTCGGCGCCAACTCCGCAGTTCCACGAACCACTAGAATTTCCACCTGTTTTCCAGCATTCTCAAAGTATTTTTGGCTAAGGTTGGGATACTCGGTTGCAACTCTCATCACTGCTGGAAGGTCTTTGACAGAACGGATTTTCAAGTTTTCAGGAACTGCGACCACGAGTTGGCATTTTCCAAAGCCAAGGTCTAACAGTTCGTGGACTTCAGCTTGTCTTTCAAGGATGATGTCGTGGCCTGTTATGCCGAGGTCTGCAGCTCCATACTGGACGTATATGGGCACATCAAAGGCTCTTGCGAAAATTGCCTCGAATCTGGGGTCAGATGTTTCAGAGATGTAAGTTCTTTCTTCTCTCAGTATGTTTATGCCAGCGTTTTGTAACGCTTGAATTGACGGTTGGTTGAGCCTGCCTTTGCTGGAGATTGCTATGCGAATTTTTCTTTTCATTTTCATCATTCACCTTTTTTCACGTTTTTTAGAAAAGCTTTAATTGTCATGTTTTTCGCTGTGCCCAACTTAATGTCGTATATGACTGCTGGTTTTTCAAGAGAAGAATCTGTAAAGACGGCGTAATCTATTTCATTAAGCTTCGCATATCTCAGAATCTCGTTTTTACTGCTTTTCTTCAAATCTAACAGAGCGACTACACCAGCGTCTCTAATGGCATTAACCGCTTTTACTGCTGTGTCTCTGAATTTAGAAGTTACAAGAACTTTGGCTTTTCCATCTTTTGGCAGTTGAAAGCTTTGGGCTGTAAGAGCTTGCAAACACTTTTCAATTTCCACCGCAAAACCTGTTGCTGGAATTTTCAGTTTTCCAAACTTTTCGATGAGTTTGTCGTATCGTCCTCCTCCTCCGAGAGGGAGTCCAAGATTTGGAACAGAAGCCTCGAACACGATTCCACTGTAATACTCAATTTTTCTCACCAAAGAAAAGTCGAAGAACACAAGGTTCTCAACACCATAGTTGGCTAGGGCCTCCTTGACCTCTAGGAGAGCTTTCAAGTAGTTTCTTGTCTTTCCGTATTTTGATGACTTCAGCGACACGGATGAGAGTTCTTCGAGTCGTCTGCAGCTGGAAAGTTGTAGGAAGGCTTCTTTTAGCTCTGAGGAAAAATCGTTTTGGTTCATGAATTTTTTCAGTTGCTCCTCGTTTCGATGTCCTAGAAGTCCCTGAAGAACGTTTTTCTTTTCTTTCTCTAGACCAGTGATTTTGAGTAGGTTTTTTAGTAGGCCGGCGTGTCCAACGTCGATTCGTACTTCTTTTAGGCCGAGTTTCTTTAGGGATACGGCTAGTAGAGATAAAACTTCTCCGTCGGCTTCAGGGGTGTTGCAACCGATGAGTTCTATGCCTGCTTGCCAGAATTCTCTTTCTCGTTCAAGGTATGATTGGCTGTATCTGAAAACGTTTGAGATGTAAAACAGTCGTATGGGTTTTGGAGTTGATGCCATCTTTGTTGTTAGGATTCTAACTGCTGGCGTTGTCATTTCAGCTCTTAGTGCCACGATTTTTCCGTCGGAGTCTTGGAATTTGAACATGCTGTCGATTAGTTCGGGTCCTACGCCTGTGGATAAAACTTCGACAAGTTCGATGGTGGGGGAGCGGATTTCTTGGTAGCCCCAGAGTTTGAAAACTTCTCTTAGGTTTTGTTCAATGTAACTGTGGCGTTTAAGTTCGGGTGGTAGATAGTCCTTTGTGCCTCTGGGTGTTTTCAGGTTTATGAACGTTAGTCCTCCGTTTTGTCAATTTTTGACCTCCATGGGCAATTTGTGGGTCACAACCCATATCACACACACCTTATTAACCTTTCTGGTTTTGGCTCTGTTAACTCCTCGAGACTTGAATGGAAGCCAAGGATAACATGTTAATGAGCGCGCTATACTTAGTTTGTCTGCACGTCTTTATCTGTTACCGTCTGTAGTCTGATATAATGGTGTGTTTTGGCGCGCGCGCCAAGGTGCTATAAAGTACGGAAAGAAAAAAATTGGATATGGAAAAGATTGTGTACTGAGAATAGATGTTAGCTTGTGAGCTTAATATCTACTTCTTCTCGAATTTCGTCTTTTAGACCAACAGTCTCGGCAATATACTGGCCTACTTGTGTCAGGTTTGAAAGGGACTTGACATTTTTGTCCACAATCGGCGCAGACTGCATCGTGCATTTCTCTTGATTCTCTATAAGACATTCGGATTACACCCCCTATTCGCTGAAAGAACTAGTTTCATCAGAACACTAATCCTAGAATGCCTCTACCGTAGAGTTGTTTATAAACTTATGTGAATAAATACAAAATCGCACGCACATGGCTGCGCGCGCATTAGTTTTTATTTTTGTTTGTACTATTTCATTTTGCCGGATGACGAGAAGGCATTAGGTTGACATATTAGGATGAAATATCAGAGTTACTCCGACGGCAACGAACAATAAACGCGCGCGCATAGTAAATTCGGGTAAAACTTGATGTTGAGTTCCAATTATTAACAGCCTAACCGGCTAGGTTTATAAGCCCACCGAAGACTTAACAAAACCGTGATTCTTAATTATTATTGAGGTTGAAAACCATGCGGATGTCGGAAATAGTTCGAATAGACTCAAGAGGAAGAGTAACCATGCCATCGTCTATACGCGATGCCTTAAAATTCTCCGAAGGCATGTACGTCATGCTGATAGCTGATTTAGACGACAAGGAAGTTCGAATCGTTCCTTTCGCAGACCCCGAAGCCAAACTGATTGAATTCCGCATCACATTCAAAGACGTTCTAGGCGCACTTGCACGAGCCGCCGCAGTGCTAGCAGAAAACAGAGTTGACTTGTTATCCAGCGAATCAAGAACTCTGCGAAGAGGAGAATCAGCGGAGTGGTTCGCCATCGCCGACGTCTCTAGGTGCAAATGTAAACTGGAAGAACTCAAACAGAAGATTTTGAAAGAGGGCGCTGTGAAAGCGGTGGAGTTCCGAAGTTTTCCCTACTAAGAAACCTAAAATCCACAGTAGCGTTATAGCGTCCTTTCCTTTACCCTTCTCCTAACCAGTTAGCCTCCGCTCACTGTGGGAAGGATTAAAACCTTATCGCCATCGTTCAGCTGAGTTTCTAGTTGTTTTAGAAAACTTATATTCTTGCCGTTCACATAGAAATTCAGAAATTTTGAAAGATTTCCAGAAGAGTCAAAGATTCTTTCCTTGAATGCATCACCATACTTAACCACAAGCCTATCAATGACTTCACCCAGTGTTGAAGCAGACACTTCAGTTTCCTTTTCACCTGCTGTTACACTTGCTATCACAGACGGAAAAACCACTTTCACCTTCGCCAGTTTAGACACCTCCTAACATTGATAATGTTGTGAGTGATTCCAAACTCGGCTCAATTTCAACGGGCTTAGGAACGTGTTCAAGAATGGACTCGGGTGACTTCAACCCATTTCCTGTCACGTAACACACGATTTTTTCGTCAGTTGAAACCACTCCAGACTCTACAAGCTTCTTCAACACAGCTATCGTAACTCCCCCCGCTGGCTCTGTGAAAATTCCCTCAGTTTTTGCAAGAAGCTTAATTGCCTCAACTATCTCCTCGTTGGTCACGGACTCCGCTACACCTCCAGTTTCCCTAATATTTCTCACCGCGTACAATCCGTCTCCAGGGTTGCCTACGGCTAAACTTTTCGCTATTGTGTCCGGCTGCTCCACAGGAGATATTTCATCACTATTTGATTTAAAAGCATCCACCACCGGAGAACAACCATGCGGCTGAGCACCAGTCACCCGAATCTTCGAGTTTTCAATAAGACCAAGTTTCCTAAACTCATCGAAACCCCTACGAATGGCGCCTAAAAGGGCTCCGCTTGCCACCGGCACTATAACATGGTCTGGGGGACTCCAGTCCAGTTGTTCACAGGTTTCGAAGGCAAGGGTTTTCGACCCTTCCACATAGTATGGGCGGATGTTGATGTTCACTAACGCCCAGTCATAAATTTCAGCGGCTTGAGCCGCAAGTACATTAGCATCGTCATAAGTTCCCTTCACAGCGATTATGTTTGCTCCGTAAGCTGTGGCTTGCACGATTTTGTTTAACTCAATGCTGGCTGGAATAAAGATGTAGCAAGGCAGTCCAGCTTTTGCTGCATGTGCCGCTGTGGCTGCGGCTAAGTTACCTGTAGAGGCGCATCCAACTGCTTTTGAACCGAACTCCACCGCCTTAGAAACTGCAACTGTTGCGGGTCTGTCCTTGAATGAGTATGTTGGATTCACTGTGTCGTCTTTCACGTAAACTTCTTTCAATCCTAAAGCTCTCGCCAACGCGTTAGCCTTGTGCATAATCGTGTATCCCGCGCCTAAATCCACAATATTTGACGGATTTTCTATTGGAAGAAGTTCAAAATATCGCCAAACCGTTTTCGGCTTGTTTCGTAGTTCTTTCTTGTCAATGTTTATAGAATCGTAGTTGTAGACAACATCAAGCGGTCCGAAACAGTCTTCGCAGACATAAATTTTTGTTGCGGCGTATTCTTTGCCACATTCTCTGCATTTCAGGGCTTTAATATGCGTTAACTTTGACGCCTCCTGTAATAGCTTCCATCATAGGAATTCCACAATTAATATTTTTCTGAAACTTTTATTCCAAAAAGAATATATGCCCTTGCAAACAAGTTTAAATCATGCTGCCTTCCCTCGAAAAAATTGCTCGAAAGAGGAAAATGCTGGGTCTAACGCAGAAAAAATTAGCGGATTTGTCAGGTGTAAGTCAATCCCTAATTGCTAAGCTGGAATCTGGAAAGACCGATCCGTCTTATACCAAGGTTAAGGCCATAATTGACGTGTTGAACCAGTTAGAGATGAAAATGGAGGTTCACGCTCGGGAAATAGTTCACAGTAAAGTTATAAGCGTTCAGAAAAGCGATAAAGTTTCTAAAGCTGTGCATTTAATGATGGAACACGGCTACTCTCAACTTCCAGTCTTTGATGGAGAACACGCTGTTGGAAGCATATCAGAAAAGACGATTTTAAGTCAAGTTTCAGCTGGTAGAGACTTAAGCCAAATATCTGTGTTGTTCGTTGAAGAGGTGATGAACGAAGCTTTTCCACAGGTTGGAGAAGACGCTCCGTTATCACTGATCTCAGGTCTTCTTCAGGTTTATCCAGCGGTTTTGGTGTCGAAAAAAGGGAAGGTTACCGGCATTGTGACAAAAGCTGATTTACTGAAGATGCTCCTATAAGAGGGCTTGTTGGTGGGGCTGCCCGGATTTGAACCAGGGTCCCGAGAGCCCAAGTCTCGGAGCCTAGACCAAGCTAGCCGACAGCCCCTGTTCACGTTCTAAAACAGTTTTCATTAATAAAGATTGAACCTGCATAATCTACAATGTGAATAATTGAGGCGTTTTCCCGCTGTTGAGGCTGTCGAAGGAATTGGAAAGGAAGGTTCAAAGTTGCTTCTGAAAAGAGATTTTTTGCCAGAGCCTCAACAGTCTCGGGGCTTATAACTGTGTTATAGCCTTCCAGATTGTCTATGACATGAGTCATATTTAAACATTTCCAAAAGACAAAAACACCTGACACAAAATACTTTTAGCATTTTTTTATGTTCTAGCTCTACGTTCAACCATGACGCAGGCATCGTACACGATGTCGATGTCGTTTTCGTGGCAAAACTTGATCGCATTTTCAGATTCTGAGCCGGGTTGCATCCACACCTTTGTGATTCCCAGCATCTTACATGTCCTAACTATTTTTTCTGTAACTTTCGGCGGAACCACAACGTTGACAACGTCTGGTTTTGTTGGCAGGTCCTTGAGATATGGATAACATTTGTCGCCAAAGATTTCTTTGGCATTCGGGTTTACTGGATACACATTGTATCCTGCTTCTTTCAGGTCTTTATACACTTGATGGCCATATTTCTCGGGGTCTCTGCTGGCTCCCACCACAGCAAATACGTTTGTTTTATCCAGAAAGTTGTTGATTAATCCTTTTTTCATTCTGTTTCTCTCTAAAAGGGAGATTGTTTAGGTTCGTTTATTTTGTAACATCCTAAAGTTGTTTCTTCAAAGCTTCCTCCAGTGGTCCACGCCCCACTGCTCCAACTATTCTTTCGACTGGATGTCCTTGTTTGAATATTATGAACAGTGGTATGCTCATCACGTTGTAACGGTTGGCGACTTCTAAGTTTTCGTCAATGTTCAACTTCGCAAATATTGCTTTTTCAGCGTAATTCCGTGCCAACTCTTCCATAACAGGCGCCATAATCTTGCATGGCATGCACCATCCAGCCCAAAAATCAACTATGACGGGTAGTTTAGCGCTTTTGATGAATTCCTCGAAGTTGGAAGAGTTTAGAGGAGTCACACTTTTCGTTTCTTTTTTTCTTTTCATCATTTCCTTCATCTTTTTTATCTGTATCCTTTCAAGTTCTTTGTCTTCCGGCATTTATGGTCTTCTCCTAACGTACTTTTATCGTGTTGTACTATTCGCTTTGCATGCACGGTTCAATAAAAGTTTTGGAGTCTGAGTGGAGCCCCGAGCGGGAATTGAACCCGCGACCTACGGCTTACAAAGCCGTTGCTCTAGCCGCTGAGCCACCGGGGCTCTATCCACATCCTTCGAGGTATGTTAGGTCTTTTAAAAATTTGGTGCCGGGAACTAGTTTAAACTCTTGATATCCATTTCGTTTTAATCTCTTGTATGGATTTGATGTGAGGATCATCTGTGAGGCATACAGCGTTTAGAGATAAGCTTGTGGCGGCTATTATGCTGTCAGCCATTGGAGTTTTGTATCGGTGCCTTAACTCTGCCGAACTTTTTGCGATATCTGAGTTAACGTTTATCACTTTGAAATCTTTTTCTAGTAAGTGGGTTCTTAAAATGGCTGTTTCTCTTCCTTCTTTTTTAAGTGTTAGTTGATACACTTCATGGATCACGATGGCGGAAATGTATTTCTTTTTGGTTCTTCTTATTTCTTCTTTAATTCTTTGAAGAACTTCTTTGTTTTTTGAGTAGTAGTGCTCAATGAAAAATCTAGTGTCGTAAACTGTTTTCGACATCTTCTTCCCTTAATTTGTCTAAGAGCTTCTTCATTTCTTCGGGAGTGGCGTATTTTGCTCCTGAACCAGCGAGGTCAATTGTTGTTTCTTTAGGTTTAAAGAGGATTCCCTCTTTGGTTTCGATGACTTCTAGTCGAGTTCCTTCTTCAATTCCATATTTCATGCGAAGTTTAGCGGGAATTGTGGTTTGACCTTTCCTAGTTACTACCACTTCATATTCCATACCTGATCCCAAGTACTACATTTGCAGTGTACTACATATAACTCTTTCCTCTTTAGCATAACTTAACTCTGACGCCTCTGATCGAAGAGCCTCGTTAAAACATTATGGTGCCGGGGGCGGGATTCGAACTCGCGACTTCTGGGCATGGCCCCATTATTTTTTGCTCTCCAGATTATGAGTCTGGCGCCCAAACCAGGCTAGGCTACCCCGGCTACACCCAATACAACGCACAGCATAAATTTAACTATTTATCACCCAAACACCATCACGCTCAGAAGGGATGTAGAGCAGACTAGTCAACTATAACTAGGAATGCACTGAAGAATGTTGAAACCTATGTTAAAAAAAATAGAGGGGACCTAGAGACAGACGCAACTATTTCCTCTCCAACTTCACAACGCCATCCTGCTTACCCAAATAAACAACATCCGCCATCCCCACAAACAACCCAGTTTCAAGAACACCAGGAATCAACTTAACCGCAACATCCAATTTATCCAGAGCATCAACTGACCCAAACTCAGCATCCAAAATGAAATTCCCATTATCCGTAACCACAGGCCCAACCTTCCTCTTCCCCTCACGCAAAACAGCCTTCCCACCCAACTCCTCCACCCTCGCCACAACAGTTGACAACGCAAAAGGCAAAACCTCCACAGGTACCGGATGGTTTGCCCCCAATTTCTCAACCAACTTTGTTTCATCCGCCACTACCACGAACTGTTTAGCCGCTGAAGCAACAATTTTTTCTCTCATCAACGCTCCACCCATGCCCTTAATCAAATTCAACCCTTTATCAACCTGATCCGCTCCATCAATCGTTAAGTCCAGCTTAGGCCACTCATCCAGTGTTGTCAAAGGGATACCACAGCTCACCGCTAGCAACAAAGCCTGATGAGAAGTTGGTACTCCAAAAACCCGCAAGCCTTCTCGTCTAATTCTCTCTCCAATCTCTTGAATGGCATAAGCAACGGTAGTTCCACTGCCCAACCCGACGACGAAGCCTTCGCGAACATGTTTCACCGCTTCTAAAGCTGCCCTCTTTTTGGCGCCTTCTCTCCAGCCCACGCTTTCACGCCTCAACCTCGATCTGTCCTAGCCTCTCCAAAACCTTCTCCACTTCAGCCCTGATCTCCTCAATTCTCTTCTCAGCCTCAGTTTTCTTCGATGGAGCGCGCTTGCGAACTTTCTTCACCCCTTTAGTAGGAGGCGCACCCTTTGGCAGCGCTGGCGTTGGAACAGGCACTTCTACTGGTGGCTTAACTTCGACGTGTACTCTTAACTCACCGATCTTTCTATTGACCTCATCGAAACGGTCACTAAACATCTTGATGAGATCCGCCTGCATCGTTTCCAACTCATGCAAAGCCACCACCGCCTCGCTTTTTGAAATGACGTCTTTAATTTTCATCATCCTCTCCTTGTAGTTGCGCGCTAGACGTTCCCTCTCTTCCTCACTTATCTTTCCTTCCGCCTGCGCCTCGTAAAAATGGCGAATAGCATAACTGAGAACCTCTCTTTCAATATCCAACGTTTCAAGTCTCTTCTGAGCTTTCTTAGTCTCTTCAGAGGTCACAGTGCGCTCTACATTAAAGGGCAACTTTTCTGCGGGTTCCAACTCTACTAAAATCTTCTTTTCTCTGCCTCTTCCCCTCATGACGAGAAGCAGGGTTAAAGCCACTGAAACAACCACCCCCGTAATGATTATGTACGGCCAGAGCCAAGCCCCCAAAACCACGTTAACTCCCTCGTCGCCATCATGGTTTGCCCTTTTGTGGTATATAAGTTTGAAGAGTGTGGAGCCTCGGGCGGGATTTGAACCCGCGACTTCCGCCTCTTTGGACCATTACCAAGGCGATGCCCTAACCAGCTAGGCCACCGAGGCTTTTGAATATAGGTTTTAGAGTTTTCGAAATTTAAAGGATTTTGTTACAGTAAGCGAAAGTTTCTTTCTCAGAAATGTTTAATTTAGATTCGCCTTTTACATGGTTGTGAGCGGGGGTGTCCGAGTTTGGTCAAAGGAGACAGGCTTAGGACCTGTTGGCGTAGGCCTGCGCGGGTTCAAGTCCCGTCCCCCGCACCATAACGCACGCTTTATCGTCAAACCTGAAAGCGAGCAACACACATCTAGACAACGTATTTTGAGGCACTTTCATCCTGTGCAGTAGCTTCAAACTTTATTTTCTAACGACAAAACTTATAAAAAGATTCTAAAATAACCTTAGTCACGAAAAACAAAAAAGGCTCTTTCTTGAAGGTGAAAAAAATTGGTGACAACAGATGAAATAGCTCAATATGCCTTCATGGCTTTCGTGGCAATAGCTGTCATCGCAGGGTTGGCCGTGGGTTTCTTAGCCTATGATGCCCAAGACTGGACCGCCACATCAGTAGCAGATGCCAACGCGTATGTCACGCTGATCATGCTAATCTTAGGTATCATAGTCGGACTCGTAAGCATAACCACAAAGGAAGTTACACCATTCCTCATATCTTCAATCGCTTTAATGGTAACAAGAGTAGGATTAGGCACTGCAAGCGGCGATGTATGGAAACCTCTTGAAAACATCCATGGACTATTGTACTACTGGGCAACAGGAATATTAAATTATATCGTGGCGTTTGCAGCTCCAGCGGCTGTCATAATTGCAATAAGGTCGATTTGGATTCTAGCAAGGGAAAAATAGCATTCCCCCCTTTTTTTGTATAAGATAGCATGAGCATAAATTATAGAGTATAGAAAGAATTTTAAGAATAAATATTCCGTCTACAGCGTAGGGCAACTAAAATGAACTTCTTGAGCGTTGACGCGCGGCTGTGGAAACTTTTCTTTGTGCTCTACAAACTAGCTGAGATGGGCGCAGGCAGTCGAACCATAAAGGTTTCCACAGAGTACCTAGCTGAAAGGATAATGGCTTCCCAACAAACCGCCTCTCGTTACCTCATTCAACTGGAAAAAACAGGGTGGATCAATAGAGACATCAGGCCAGAAGGTTGCTTAATCAGAATCACTGATTCAGGGATGGCAAAGTTGAAGAAACTGCACTCTAGCCTACGTCTAATTATGGAAGCTGAATATCCACCTTCCGTCACACTGGAGGGAGTGGTGTTCACTGGGCTTGGCGAGGGAGCCTACTACGTGACGCGGGACGGCTATCGCAGACAGTTCATTGAAAAGCTCGGGTTTGATCCGTACCCTGGAACCCTTAACTTGAAGCTCACAACAGAATACGACATGAAAACAAGAAGTGAACTCGAGACGTATCCTAGTATAGAAATCGAAGGGTTTACGGACGAAACTCGAACCTTCGGCTCCGTAAAATGTTACCCCGCCATAATAAACAATAAAGTAAAGGGAGCAGTCATATTTGCTATGCGAAGCCACTACAATGCTTCTGCATTAGAGGTCATTGCTCCCAACTTCCTGCGTAGCCAGCTGAAACTGAAGGACGGAAACAAAGTGAAGGTAGAGGCTCTTATTTTACCGTGAAAAGCGAGGTAGTCTGAATCTCGTTAACATTGAAGTAATTGGTTAGAATTTTCATGCTATTCCCGTCTTTATTTAGAGAATTTAAGCTTAATTTGAAGTTATTTAAAATTCCTAGCTGATAAGGTTAAATGGATAACAAATTAGTTAGTTTACACAATTGACATGAAATAGTTAAATTACAGTCCATTATGGATCTACTGAGATATTTTTTTTAAAAATGAATAGAACAGATATTTTAAATGGGATAGGGAGAGGTAAAAAGGTGTTTTATCGCCTTCTCCTATATGTTCACTACCATGCATGTACTGTAAAGCTATGAATGTTTCAATTTCCAGAGGACTAGCAAGACTTTTTGCTTTTCTTCTTCAGAAGATAAGTAATTGACAAAACCCTCTAGCCATTCCATAATGTAATCACTAGGTTGATTTTCAAAGCAATGGAAGAGATAATTTCCAACACTTGCCTTATTTATCCATCTTACTTCTTCTTCATCTAGGTTTTTTCCATCTTTGATTTCTCTCTTCTTTACTTCCCGAATGAACTTAGAAAAGGTTTGTTTTTGTTTTCCAACAATTTCTTTATACTTCTTAGCAAATTCCTTTTTTATAAAGTTGTCAAGCTCACTCAATTGTTTATTTCTTTCCTCAAGGAGAGGCTTTAGTTTCTTTTCCAGTTTCTGTTGTAAATCCCAAAGAGGGCGTGCCTTCGTTTCAAATTCTAGTATTACTTGCTTTTTCCTCTCTGTCTTCTCCAGTCTTATTTTCTCTATCAAAGGTATTTCTTTTCCCATTTAACATCGCAATAAAATTGTTACTTTTGGTAGTTAGCCTTTATGAACTTCAAATAAAGATGACCAATCACTCAGACTATCATAAATAACGTCCTTAAGCTTCCCACTAAGCATTTTCTGGCAGAAAAAAAGAGCATTGGGGTTAGTGCTAATTTCTAACTATTATGCAGCTCGATGAGTTTTCTCTTTATTTTTGAGGAGCTGTTCAGTTCTTCCTTTCCAAATTTTCCGATTTTCACGACTTGAATGTTAAGCTTCTTTGCTGCTAATGCCTTTCGCACTGGCCCTTCTATGTTGTGTTGGTCGTGTCCCACAGCGATTATGTCCGGTCTGATTTTTTCTAAAACTTTGCTTATGTCCAGTTCCTCATAGCCTAAGATGGCTTCATCTACTACTTTCAGCGATTCTACTAGTGATCTTCGCTGGTCTTCAGGCATCACTGGGGTTCTTCCCTTCATTTTCTTAATTGTGCTGTCTCTAGCTACTATAACTATGAGTTTTGCGTTTTCTCCTCCGACTTTCTTAGCTTCTTCCAGATACTTCACGTGTCCTAGATGCAACAGATCGAAGTTGCCTGACGCTAACACAACCCTTCTCTTTCTGCTTACCACGAGAAATTCACGCCTCCCAACAGTCGCAGGGCGTCCAACAGCCCCTCACAGTAGGCGACTGACGCTAAGCTGGTTTCCAACTCCTTTTTCTCCATGTAGTATTTAGCGTCTTCTAAATAACTTTTAGCTTGTTCTACAACGCTTTTGACTTTTTCATCATCTACACACGTTAAGCCTTGAGTGACTTCAATTTCCGCCAAAGCTCGTTCGGTTTTTTGAATGTACTTGGACACCAGTTCTCTTATCTTCTTCATTTTTGTCTCTTCCTTATTTGTTCAAGTGCTCCTGCCAAAGTGATGAGTGCCTCAGCCTCCATGAAATGGAGTTTGCTTGGGAAAACAAGTGTGTGAGGAGGGGCTCCGAAGTTATGTTTAATCACGTCTCCTACATAGCCCGCTTTGACTGTTGATTTTCTTGAGCCAGCTCTTGCGATGCCTATGACAAGTGTGTCTGAGGTGATCACTCTGTTTCTCTTCCGTTTTTCTGTGGCTAAAAGCGCTTCTAAACCATCTCTGACAGTCATGCATTTTTCTTCCTCTGCCTTGATATCCAAGAAACAGAGAGTGTGAAGCCCCATTTTCTTGTTTTCCCTAATCACTTTGTACGGAGTTTCTGAAGTGAAACCCTCTTCAGGAAAGGGGATAGTCACACTTCTCCCATACTTATAATTTTGCAAGCCAGACAGCCCTATCGCCGCTGAAATGATGGAAGCTCCATGTATGACATGAGTTTTTATTCCTAGCTTTTCCGCGCGAATCCTTAGGTCTACATGGGTTGTTGCGATTAAAGGGTCTCCTGGAACTAGCAGAGCTACTTTTTTCTTCTCTGCCTCTTGCAAAATAGCCTGTCCCCCTTCCTCCTCTAGAACGCGTCTCGAAACAATTGAAATCTTCTTTCCAACGAGTTTCTCCAGTTTCTGAATGGAAAGTCCAGCCATCAAACTTGTGTAAAGCTCTGCAAAAACCGTGCCCGCTTGTTTTATCTCTTCTAGTCCGCGAAGCGATATGTCTTTTTCGTCGTATAGACCTAAACCAACGAAAACTAGTTCACCCAACGTGCTCAACCACCATCATGGGTGCCATTAAAGATACGCTATCACAAAACGTTTTCCTCATATTTTGAAAAAATTCGAAGTTTTATCCATATAAAACTCATTCTCATTCATTGAGCTTAATCTTTCTGAGGCTAAATTTATTAAAGCGAATTATAATGTCTGGAATAAACAGGGCCCGTAGCTCAGCAAGGCAGAGCGGCGGACCACAGAATACGGGGCTGAGGCTCTTAACCCGTAGGTCAGGGGTTCAATTCCCCTCGGGCCCGCCACATCTGAAAGCAAACTTTAAAAGCTACTTTTTTGCGAGTTAATTTTTCCTTAAGATT
>DAOVGL010000074.1 GCA_030672415.1 Candidatus Bathyarchaeota archaeon | reverse complement strand
TACGGCTTACCCAACTGGCTTCTCAACCGTCCTAAAGACAGAGAAACCGGAAAAGACACTCATCTTGTGGGTGCTGACCTAATCCTTCAAATCAAATCAGACATCGACCAAATGAAAAGAATAAAGTCATGGAAAGGCTTTCGCCACTCGCACGGATTAAAAGTGCGAGGACAACGAACAAGAACAACAGGAAGAAAAGCAAAGGCTCTGGGCGTGAAGAAGAGTCAAGTGAGGATGCGCTGATGGGTGACCCAAAAAAGCAACGGAAAAAATATGAAACCGCAAGGAATCCTTGGCGGATCGACATTTTGGAGGAAGAACTCAAAATACTCGGCCAGTATGGGTTACGAAATAAGAGGGAACTGTGGCGCCACAAGTCCATGGTCTCAAGGTTTCGAGCTATAGCTAGATCGCTTTTAAGCACATCCACTGAGGAGAGAGGAAAGCTGGAGAAACAGCTTCTCGGGAGGCTTCGTCGTCTCGGAATTCTTCCCAAAACCGGGGCGTTAGATGACGTTTTAGATTTAACTCTAGAAACTGTTCTTGAACGCAGACTTCAAACACTTGTGTTTCGGAAAGGCTTAGCCACATCCCTGCATCAGGCTCGTCAACTCATCACGCACGGCCACATTGCTATCGAAAATAGACGGGTATCCTCTCCAAGTTATTTGGTTATGGAGAATGAAGGAGCGAAAATAACCTACGCTCCGACCAGTCCCTTGTTAAGTCCAAATCATCCTTTACGAGAATCTTTCGGCAGCGCGGTTGAGACAAGATTGAAGGATGCAAAAGAGGTTAAGGAGAAAACTTGATGAGCAAAAAACCTGATAAATGGGCGGTAGTCCACGTATATAGCTCCTACAACAACACCATCATACACGTCACTGATGTGACTGGCGCGGAAACCATCGCCAGAACTTCCGGAGGCATGTTTGTCAAATCAGATCGACTGGAATCATCGCCTCACGCTGCTATGCGAGCTGCGGCTCACGCCGCTATCGTAGCCAAAGACAAGGGAATAACCGCTATACACATAAAGGTTCGAGCTCCGGGAGGATCGAATGCGCGGACGCCGGGTTCTGGGGCGCAGGCGGCTATACGAGGACTAGCTCGAGCTGGATTTCGCATTGGTCGTATTGAGGAGGTCACACCTGTTCCACATGATGGGACGAGAAGAAAGGGAGGACGCAGGGGCCGCAGGGTCTAATGCGCATTTACAGGTTATTGCTGGGAGGGCTTGATCTTGGTAGAAATTGAGGTTGTTGATAAGACTGACAATACTATTCGCTTATTTATTCGAGGCGTCGATGTCTCCTTTGTGAACACGTTACGCAGGCTTATATTGACAGAAATTCCATCCATGGCTGTGGATGACGTGGTTATTCTTGAAAACTCTTCGGTGCTTAATGATGAGATTCTCGTTCACAGACTTGGACTTACCCCTCTAACAACTGATTTAGACTCTTACAACTTGCCTGAAGAATGTCCGTGTCAAAGCGAGTTCGGATGCAACCTCTGTCGTGTGGCTTTGGCATTGAATGTTGAAGCTGTGGAGGGCACAAGAACGGTGTATTCCGGAGACCTTGTGTCAGAAAATCCAGATGTCAAGCCTGTGAGCGACAGGATTTGCATTGTAAAGTTAGTTCAGGATCAGAAAGTAAAATTGGAAGCGTACGCTCGTCTGGGGAAGGGAAAGGTGCATGCGAAGTGGCAGCCTGTTTCTATGTGTGCCTACAAGTTTTTTCCCCAGATCAAGATAGATGGAAAGCTATGTGACGCATGTGAGGATTGTGTGAAGGTTTGTCCCAAGGCTGTTTTTGTGAAAGTTGGAGATAAGATAGAAGTCAGGAACGTGACTGACTGCACCCTTTGCGAAGACTGTATGGATGCTTGCGCAAAAGATCCGTCTGCTGTCGAGCTAACCTGGGACAAAAACGCGTTCATTTTTGACATCGAGTCCACTGGTGCTCTTCCGGTTGAACGGCTTGTACGTGAATCTCTAAACATCCTTGACAAAAAACTCAAGTCTTTCCTTAAAAACTTGAAAAAGGTGAAGTAGTTGAAGCGGGTTAGGGCGACTAATCCGGGACTAATCAGTCTCATTCGGTCGTTAAGGAAAGGGTCCAGGGAAAATAAAGTGGGAATATGGCGTGATGTGGCTGAGCGTTTGTCTAGTTCAAGACGGAGACGCATAACCGTAAACGTGAGTCACTTAAACCGTTGCACACAAAAAAGGGAAACTGTGGTGGTTCCGGGCAAAGTTTTGGGTGCTGGAAAAATTGGTCACCCAGTTAATGTGGGTGCCTTTGCTTTCTCTGAACGGGCACGATCTAAAATTTTGAAGGCTAAGGGGAAATGCCTTTCTATTTCGGATTTGATGAAAAAAAACCCGAAAGGCGCCAACGTGAAAATAATCGGGTGAAAGTTGCTAAACGTTATTAGGGTATGACCCGCATTAACACAGTTTTTTCCGTGTGCATTCTGGCGTCCTTCTTAGCTTCGCAGAGGACATTAGCGGTTAAAGCTAACTGTAATGAAGTAGGGGCCTCTCCAGTAGACCATTTTATCTGCACGTACCCTCACCAACGTCTCTGAGAACTCTTGATATTCAATCTGAGCTGAAGTTTTTGCTTCACTTAGTATAGGATACTTTTTGTTAAACGCCTTATAAACTCCTATCAACTTTGTGTCTTTGGCAGCTGATAACGAATCGAGAGTTTTTTCAATTACAGCTTTGCCTTGAACCATTACTCCCCTATTGTTGAAAGGGTTATCCGGGTCTCTAACATCAACGGTTAAAGAGACCTGAGGATTAACTTGCATGTTTTTCATTTTCTTTGATTTAAGAGAAGTTACAACGAAGATGTCTTTGGTTTTCTCGTCGAAGATGAAAAACATCGGCGTTATGTGTGGTTGATTGTTCTCATCAATCGTACACAAATATGCGAAATGGCTTTCTTTCAAAATATCAATCATCTGTGGAGGCAATTTCTTCTTGTTCATGCTAGATCACATAAGTGGTAATCGAATTGGATGAGCTTCCCGCCAATAAACCATCTTTTCCACTTCAAGTTTAACGAGCATCCTGCTGACGAAAAGAGTGGTTCTCCAGGCGTGAGGCAATTTTTCCTCTTCTGTCTTGTATTTACGCATGTATTTTGGGTATTTTTTATAAAATTTGTTTCTAACCTTAAGAAGCTGGTATATGTTAAAAATAGCGTTTGGCGGATTGTAAACTTTGACTTTTCCAGTAAATAGAACCGCACGATTGTTGTAAAGATTGTTTGGGTCACGCATGTCCACAAGAAACGCTATCTTGTCATTTTCACGTATGTTCCGAAGCTTCTTCGAGATTTTAGAAATAACAAAGTATATGGTGTGGCCGACAAAAACGAAGATGACTGGTGTTAAATGGGGTCTCATTTCCTTATCAGAAGTGCCAACGTAACCAAATTTGCTTTCGTTTAAGAGCCAAATTATTTCTGTTGGGAAGCCTGGGATATTTCCAATTTTGATGAAAGAGAGAACTGAGAAAAACAAAATTACAATGGCATATCCCAAAAGACCAGTAAAAAATGTTATGTCTGTACTGCCCACTGGATAGAGCAGTAGCGCGACTAAGCCAAAAGATAGGTTGATAAGGTCTAGGCGTTTGAGAGTTTTTAGTTCTGGATAGGCGGTATAGCGCATTTTGCTTCGCTTCTTGGAGACACGAGTCAAATTGACGGAGCGCTTGAAAGCGATGATAGCTGACCATAATCCTAGCCCTAACCTGTATGATATGTCCCAAAGAAGGAGTGTCACCAAAAGTAGGAGGATTGGAGAAAGATTTCCTCCAAGCCAGTGGCTGACTAAATCACGTCCAAAGAGAACCAAATATGACAAAATGAAAAGAAGAATTAAAGCGGCTATGCCGAATTCATAGCGGCGTGGGTGGAATAGAGACTTCTGATACTCATCGATTACGTTTCTTTCTAAGGGTGCTGATGGCGGTTTGAGTCTACGAACGGTTGAGCCTATGTTGAAAGCCAAAAAACTCCATAAAGAAACCACGAATATAACCAAAGAACCGTATAAAATTGATCTGACCGGGAGAGAGAACAGTATGCCTATGGATGCGCCGACTATTTCCATGATAAACAATTGTAACGCAACATTGTAACCGCGAGGAACCCAGCTGAACGGAGGAACCTTTTCTAGAATAATTTCGTTAACCCATTTCTGCATCGTTTGTTCAACAGTATTAAATATAAGAAAAATCAGAAAAACCTTTCCGATGTTTGTAGCTGTAGCCCCTACATTCTTTAGTTAACGATCTTTTCGAAGGCGTTGGTTAAGGTTTGTTTTATCTCTTCTGCACATGTCTCATAGGCTTTCATGCCTTCACCGTACGGATCAGCAATGTCCAAGTATTCTTTTTCTCCCGCAAACTCCTTTAACGTGAAAACCTTATGCTTAAACTCTGGGTGACGTGAAATAATCTGGTCTTTGTATTCTTTTTTCATGGTTAAAATTAAATCCGATTCTTCAATCAGTTCTTTAGTTAGTTGTTTTGACCTGTAACCTGAGATGTTTATGCCTTTTGCTCTCATAACCTCTATAGCCTCTCCTGTGGGCGATCCTCCGAAAGCGTGTAAACCAGCTGAAAGAACACGAATTTCCATTGGTTTGTCATTTTTGTTCTGTAGCATTTTGTTGAGAAAGCCTTCTGCCATAGGGCTTCTACAGATGTTTCCGTAACACACAAGCAAAACAGTCTTACGCGACAATTTTGTCTCCTCACGCATCTAAAGGGGTCTGTAATGTTTTTGCCTTTTCAACTCGTTAGACGCTTATTAATGTTCATGTGAACGTTTTTTATTTTGGTATTTAGAAATCGCAAAATCTTGAAGCAGAGAGGAAAATGTTTATGTATGCCGGAGTTAGTGAAGAGAAACGCAAGAACAACGGTGAAGTCGATGAGCACTGAACCCGCGGTAATCGATGCAACAGAACTGATCTTAGGCAGACTGGCTAGCGTCGTAGCTAAACGTCTCCTTCAAGGCGAAACGATAGTTATTGTAAACGCGGAAAAAGCCGCTATATCTGGCAAGAGACTCAGCATCATTAAGGAAGCTAAAACTTTCCTCGAAGTTGGCCATCCAAGAAAAGGACCACTTCACCGTAGAAGACCAGATCAAATTGTTCGACGAACCGTGCGCGGAATGCTCCCTCGGAAGAAACCCAAAGGAAAACAAGCGTACAAAAGACTTAAAGTTTTTCTGGGCGTACCTGAAAAATATAAAGACAAAGAAACGCAAACAATACCTGACGCCAACGCAGAAAAGCTAAGATGCCCCTACATAAGAGTGGAGGAACTAGCCAAAAGAATCGGATGGACCCCAGTGGGTGAATAAAACGCCAAAACCAAAAATCATATTAACAAGTGGAAAACGAAAAACCGCCATTGCCCGAGCCACCGTAAGAGCTGGACAAGGCAGAATCCGCATAAACAAGATCCCACTCGAAATTTATGAACCAGAAATCGCCCGCAATAAGATTATGGAGCCTTTACTTCAGCTCGACGAGAAGATTTGGAAACAACTCGACATAAACATTAAAGTGGCCGGTGGAGGCTTCATGGGACAAGCTGAAGCCGTGCGCACCTCCATAGCTAGGGCATTAATAAAATGGACGAAAAGCAGACATGTTAAAACCGTTTTAACAGAGTATGACCGAACCATGATTGCCGGTGACCCCCGGCGGAAAGAGCCGAAAAAGTTTGGCGGTCCAGGCGCGAGAGCCAGAGACCAGAAAAGCTATCGTTAGGCTTCCTACAATTTTTTCTTTAACCACAAGCCGTATTAACGCACTGGGCTAGTGAAGCTAAACTTACGTTTACTTTGTTTAGAGTAGGCGCATAATAAGCTGTTTTCGCCGAGTTAGTCATCATAACGTCTATTCCAAGCTTATTTATCCATGTGACAACCGCGCAAGTGTCGCAGAGCACGTGGCCACCTGCCTTTTCAATAGTTTTAACGTATTTTTCCGCTTTTCCCTTAACATGTCGAGAAGTGCACACCCAGAGTTTCGCGTCTTCCTTCACAGTCTTGCCTTTGAGAGCTTGAGCAACGTTTCGAACTTCATTCAAGGAGCAATGGGGGCATCCGATGAAAATCAAGTCTGGCGCTTCCCGTGTGGTGGACAAGCTTTCAATTGTGTTCTCTATGTCTTTTGCTTCGACGGAAACAGTTTCAACTTTTCTCTCTGCGTATGGTTCTTTGTAATGAAACATGGTTGACATTCCGCTTGAAGCCAACCCAGCGCCGAGCTGTTTTCAACAATCATTCGTATAGTTAGATAGTCCTTCAAAAACAGGAATCTTATCTTTCAACAGTTTTCCAACATGAACACCTAACGCTCCGAATTCCATATGGTTTCTGGGACTAACCTCAAACTTAACATGAACATCTGCTTGACGATTTTCAGGTTGATGAACACCGTAGTTGGGTGTTTTTCCTATAAGAGCCGCTGCAAGTGCACTTGGACCACCTTCCCTGTTTGTCCAAGACCCTAAAACTGAGTTGGCGTACACTGACGCAGAAGACTCAGCCCACGCAAGATGCGAATCCGGTTGCGGCTTGCGTATGTAGTAAGGTGTGCACGTAAAGATGGGTCTAACATCCATTTCTTGTACAAATCGATTATGCTTAACTGTTGAGCTTTGTATTGTTGAGGAAAATTTTTGGCTAAGTAGTCAGTGTCAAAGCTTGACGGATTGAGCGTGGAAGGCACCTGCGCCTTTGCACCTGCACTCGCTAAAGTGTCAAGGAAGTCGATGGGGGCGTCGCCCAGAGTTTTGTAGGATACTCCAGAGATGTGAGCGGATTTGATGGGTATTAACTTGGTGGCTCCAAACAAGTCGCCTAGACGGACGAGAATCTTCATTGAAACTTGATATGCCCAGCCGTGCTCGCCATCGTATATTCTTTCCTCTTCTCTAGTTAGGTACACTTTACTTCTGCCTCCTCCTCGCAACCTTAACTATTCCTTTGCTGCAATCGACCTCCACATCGTCGCCAGTTCTGATCTGTTGAATGTCAATCTGGTCAACCATGGGAATCTCAGCGATAATGGCTCCAACTACAACCACTGAATCCGCTGTCTGGTTAATGATCGCTTTGGGGCCTAATCCTCTCTTAACTAACGAGTAAACTACGTAACTGCCAACCGTGGAACCGTGACCATGTGGAAAACAAAGAATTGTGCCCTTCACGCTTTTTCCTTTTAAGTCGTGACCAACCTCAACAATTAGCCCCGAGTCTGGGTCCACGCCGCCGAGAAAACTAATTGGCTTCATGGAAACTAAAGCCTTTCCTCTGCAATGCCCGGGAACAATTGGACGTCCCTTTAACGTCTTGACCTTCAATTTTTCTTATTCCTCAACCTAGAAGGATATTTTTGCTGAAGAAGGAATTCCTCCGAGCAGTTTCGCTGCAGCTGCACCAACTTTTTCACGATGTTTCTCTTCGCTGTAAACGCGTATGATGTTTATGAACCCTTTAAGCACATCGTATATTCCAGAGATGTCGCTTAGCCGCTGAGGAATCTTTTCACCGTCTCGGGTTCGTTGAAAAACTGGGATTTCCATGGGTTCTAAAAGGACAGAGTGGCGGTAAGGCACTGAAGGAAGTGTTGGCACATCAATTACGACGGATTGCGGTTTCACTCCTGCTCCTGAAGCGATTTTGTCTCTCATCTGATTTCGAATTTCCTCAACGCCGAAGATGCTGGAAACCGTTTTATCTTTCACGTAGAAAGTTCGGTCGTAAGCGCATTTGAGCAGTTTTCGCCTCTCCAATTTTTCTATAATTTCCTTTGATTTTTTGCAATTTTTTAGCATAGTCCACACTGTGTAATCGTTTAGCGCTAAGTACTCCTCTGGAGACTGGAAGTTTACTAAGCCCAACTCGTCCTTTGCGTTTTCCATGGCTGTGGCAAGCATTATTTGGACTGCTCGCCCGACTCTGTGGAAGTATATACTTTTGAAGGATTCGATACGTGCTAGTATGAGGGATTCAAGGGCTGAAAGTGCTCCTAAGTCAACTGCAAGATTTTCGTCTAGCACGTCAAGCATGTGGATGAGGCGGAAAACGTCTACATATCCGTATTCTGCGCCGGTGTGATACGTATCGCGAACAACGAAGTCAAGTTTATCCACGTCTACGGCGCTTCGGATAATCTGATCTATAAATGCTCTTCCTGGCTTTTGTAGTAATCCTATTGAAAGCTTTGCCAACTCGTTCGGATCGTATCCAAGGTCGCTAAGTAGGTCTTTCAGCTCCGACTTCTGGACAATCCAAACGTTCAGGTCTTCATGCGTTTTGTTTAAGAATTTTACGAGTAAGTGTTCAAAAACGTGTGAGAACGGTCCATGCCCCACATCGTGAAGCAAAGCAGCAATTCTAACCTTTTGAACCTCGTCTTCAGAAAGATACTGTGAGAGATACGGGTTCTCTGCTAAACGTCCAGCTAAGTGCATGACGCCAATTGAATGTTCAAATCGAGTGTGGTTGGCGCCTGGATACACATATTCTGCTCCAGCTAGCTGCCTAAGCCGATGAAGCCTCTGCACAGGGAAGGAATCTATGAGTGTCTTCTCCGCTTCAGTGATGAACACGTATCCGTGAACTGGATCTTTAATTTCACCCCAGTACTGTCGCAAGGCTGGGTTCTCCTAATCTTTCAATCTTGAACATCATTATTAAGGTGATCGATCTTTAATTAATGGATAATGGCGGGCTGATGCGTGAGGAAAAAAGGAGCTTTCATCTGCATTGAGGGACTTGACGCCAGTGGAAAAACCACACATGCTCGTCGGCTGGTAAGGGATCTGAAACAAAGAGGCTTCAAAGCCATGTACACTACTGAACCGAGTTCGGGTGAGATAGGGAAGTTCATAAGGACATATATTCTTCAAAGGAAGGAACGTGTGCCAGGCGCTGTGGAAGCGCTTCTTTTCGCTGTTGACCGTGTTGTTCATTTGGAGCAGAGGGTGAAGCCCGCTTTACAGAAGGGAAAGATCGTGGTTTCCGATCGATATGTGTACTCGTCCTTAGCGTATCAGGGAGCTGCTGGATTAGACCTAAACTGGATTGAGGAAATCAACCGTTCAGCTGTTTCTCCAGATTTAGCGATTTACATTGACGTTTCGCCGGAAATCTTAATCAAGAGGATGAAATGGAGAAAGAAGTCAGTTATGGAACGGTTGCAAGTTCAACGGAAGGTTCAGGAGGTTTACTTGAAACTGGTGGATGATGGACGGTTAGTGCGTGTTGATGGAAACAGGTCGGTGAATGAGGTTGCGAGGGACATTTTAACTATTGTTCTTGACTTCTTAAAGAACCAAAACTGAACACTTGTTTTCGTTCAGAGATTAGTTAGGCGACAATCGCTATAAGTTTTCATAGGAAAACAATTTTATTCTCGCCAACAATAGCTGTGCTACTCAAGAGTGGTTCAAGTTGGATTATGTTGATAGCATCGAGAAACTGTCAAAAATGTTGAAACCAGTATCAGAAGGGCAAGATGCAGACGCCGCAGTTGCTTTATTATTGAAACCCGTGAACCACATCCTCAAAATCCTGTTTGTAAAGAGAGTTGAGAACCCTGCTGATCCTTGGTCTGGACAGATGGCTCTCCCTGGAGGAAAACGCGATGCGAAAGACCAGAATCTGAAGCAAACCGTCGTTAGGGAAACCTTAGAAGAAACCAACATAAAACTCCTTGATCGATGTCGCTTTCTTGGAGTAATGGAAGCTTTAAGATCAACGCAAAGACCTGAAATGAAGATTCTTCCATTCGTCGTCCTTCTTAAACATGACCCCTCAATCAAATTGAATGAGGAGTTGGAAGGATTTGTTTGGATTTCGCTAAAAGACCTTCTCCAACATAAAGGCATCGTAAAATTTAGTTTTGGAGAGTTCCGCGCCTACATTGTTGGAAACACCATCATTTGGGGATTGACGTATAGAATTCTTGAGAAGTTTATTCACATCCTTGATCATTCACATTAAGTTTATTTGCGAAAGTCAGCACGCAGCTTATCTTTTCTGAGTTTTCCAAACATGCAAGCGTACACAGTTACTTAGTTGACAATTTACATGAAGGTGGTTAGAAAAAGAAGAGGGCTTGCGAAAGGCGTCTCCATAGGTTTAGAGTTTTGGTGAATTCACTATTTTTTGAGGAAGTTCCTCGCTTATCTGTCCTATTATGAAATTGGCAAGGTCTTCTAGGGAAACACGTCTAGTACCTCGCTCATGGGAGATTTGTATTTCCACATTGTCCCCCTGGAATACAAAACGAAGCAGATGATAATCGAATTTTAATGGTACATGTCTTCCCTCTTTTAGGGCATGGTAACGGACGACACAGAAAAAGTCGAGTGTCGGCAAAGCTTCTTTTGTGATGTCTTTTTGGAATTGTTTCAGTTCCTCTTCGTCTAAGTAATTGAAAGTGATGCCTTCAGCCACTCCGAACTCGAAGCTAACCTCACATTTTGATGAGAAGAAAGGCGATAGAACGTTTAAGTCACGTTTTTCTTGATTCAACCGATGGAAAACACGAAGAATAACTTTTTGCAACTTCTTTTCTGTGGATTGATGAGTGAACCTTGAAACATTATGGATCACTGTTGGAAAGTTTTCATAATGACCCCGCAACCTCCACCCTTCACTGCTCATCAGTCATGCTCTCTTCATTTTTCTTATCCTTTCAAGGTTTTCAAGCAACATAGAAAGAAGCGCACTCAACTTTTGCAACTCATGAGGGTCCATTTCACTCTTAATCTTCTTCTCAATCTCCTGTAGCTTCACGAGAACAGTAGACTCTAACGTACCGAGAAGCATAGGACTCGCCGCCTCCGTCGGCGAAGTTCCCTCCTTTACAACGATCACGCGTTTTTGACATTGGGCACACCAGAGTTCTCCGCTCTTCATTTTAAATAGAGGCGAAGAGCACGCGGGGCAGGAAAACTGTGTGAGGGTAGCGCCCTGCCTGAGCAGGTCTACCATGGATTGAATAGGCTCTGTGTTTTTAGGCAACTTTATGTTCCATCCTAGCCGTGGATAAACGTCTCTTTGCTGCTAATTTATACCTTCCCTTTTTATTTTTGAAGGTTGGCTTCTTAGAAACTTATTTGCGATAAATATTCTAAATTCATCAAGCCTATATGTGTTTCATGAAAACTTATAGTTGAGTGAAAAATGTTTCCATCTGATGCTGGAGTAAAAAGACCGAAAAAGCCAAAGAGACTCAAGCAAGACTTGAAGCACATTTGATAAGCCTACCTTTCACTTTTATTTTTTTACGAGTCTTCCAAAACATTATTTGTGAAGGCAACTGCTAGATGTCAACAATAGCAAAGTATAAACTAGCGCTTAGATAATAATGGATAAAAAGACATCGCCAACTGTTTTGTTTGGAGGCTTCTAATATGGTTCGTAAAAAAAAGTTGATGGAATATGAGGAGAGAATAAAGCAAGCGTTATCTATTCTTGGGCAGATTTCTGAGGACACAACCACCCCCAGAAACATAAGGAGAGCTGCGAAACAATCGATGGATGCTCTACAAATAACGGAATACAGTCCAGCGGTGAGAGCGTCCAACGCCATATCCCTTCTCGACGAAATTCTGCAGGACCCCAACATGCCACCCTACACTAGGGTGAAACTTTGGAATGTTATGAGTCTGCTTGAAGCAATCAAGGATTAAAATCCCATGCTACATCACGTTTAGCTTCGCGGTTGACGGATATTTTATCAGCGGGAGCTTCTTCGAAGTTAATAAGCCAACTGCTCCATTAAAACATATATTGTACTTATGACATGTAGTTTTGGGTCTTTGGAGGATATCCATTGCAGTTTGACGTAATAATCGTTGGCGCAGGTCCAGCCGGCATATTTTCTGCTCTCGAGCTGGCTGAGAAGGCAGATCTAAACTTACTTGTATTGGATAAGGGTCCCGATATTGACAAGCGCAAGTGTCCGGCAAGCCGAGGGTTAGGGTGCATAAATTGTGATCCTTGCACGCTCTTGTCAGGTTGGGGTGGTGCCGGAGCGTTTAGTGATGGGAAACTTACTTTATCCACTGAAGTTGGAGGTTGGCTCAGTGAGTACTGCACCCAAGAAAAACTCGCTGAACTCATAAATTATGTGGACAACGTTTACCGGAAGTTTGGAGCACCCGAACACCTTTATGGAACCGACCTCGACAAGATTGAGGAGATTAAGCGGAAGGCTTCCTTTGCTGGGCTACAGTTAGTTTCTCAAAAAATACGTCATTTAGGCACTGATAAATGTGCCGATGTGCTTCGCAGGATGCGTAGTCACTTGGAAGGTAAGGTTGAGGTTAAAACTAAAACTGAAGTGAAGGGGCTTTTGGTAAAAAACCGTAAGGTTGAAGGAGTGAAAACTACTAAAGACGAAAAGATTTACGGAAAATACGTTATTGTAGCGCCAGGCAGAAGCGGAGCTGAATGGTTGAAGGTTGAGGCTCAATCGCTGGGACTGAAGACGCTTAACAACCCTGTTGATGTAGGCGTCAGAGTTGAGGTGTTAGCATCAGTTTTGGAAGAGCTTGCAAGCGTTTTGTATGAGCCCAAACTCATCTATTATTCTAAGTTGTTTGACGATCATGTGAGAACCTTTTGTGTTGCACCTGAGGGCGAAGTGATCACAGAATCATACGATGGGGTTTTAACGGTAAATGGTCAAAGCTACGCTGAGAGGAAGACTGGGAACACCAACTTTGCTATTCTGGTTAGCACTTCTTTCACTGAACCATTTAGAGAACCCATTGCCTACGGAAAATATCTCGCCCGACTCACCAACCTTCTTAGTGGAGGCGTGATGATTCAGAGGCTAGGG
>DAOVGL010000020.1 GCA_030672415.1 Candidatus Bathyarchaeota archaeon | reverse complement strand
ATCGATAGTGTCGGCTTGAGAGTAAATCTCTTCTGCGTCCGCTCTCGCAATGTAGAAGTTGTGTCCTCCTCTTATGAGGGATTGGTAGTCGTTGGTGCCGAAAACATGGAGCCCTCCCCTTAAGCAGGCCTTAGCAAAGAGGAAGCCAGAACGGGTTATCCCAGCTCCTGCCTCTCCCCCAATCATTACAGAAATCTTATTCACAATCACGCTAGCCACCATGGGTCTAGATGAGTTTCTCGTTGGTCTCCAAGTTTACGATATGTATGGCGTTAAAAGGACAGGCTTCAGCTGCTTCTCTGATGCATTCCAGTTCGTCCAGTTCCAATGTTTCTGCAACGACTTGATTTTCTTTCATAATTTTGTTAGCTCCTTTAATGCTGGATTTTCCATCGACATCCGAGAGCTGGAAGAATTGTGAACACAGCTCAACGCATGCTCCGAATCCTTGGCAAGCGTTTTTGTCTATTTCCACTCTAAATTTACTCATAGAATTCACCCTTTATTTCTTTTGTCACATTCAACTATTTATTATCTTTCGGCTATTTTTCGCTATCTCAGCAACTCTGCGCAAGCTAAACGTACATGAGTTTCTAAATGATTTACCCTTAGGTAATTGAATTACAAAGCTAATTTCTTAGCAATTGCCGTGAAGTGTTTGCCTAAACTTTTTGCCATTTTTAGCTCGTTGGCTGATGGCATGCGCTCGCCCATCCCGCCAGCAATAGTTGAAGCTCCGTATGGTGAGCCACCGGTTATTTCTTCCATTGTCATCTGTTCCTTGAAAGAGTAGGGCAGACCAACCAAAACACAACCATGGTGTAAAAGCGTAATCATGGTTGTGATAATAGTAGTTTCTTGTCCGCCATGTTGAGTGGCGCTGCTGGTGAACACCGCCGCTGGTTTGCCAATGAGAGTACCATTCATCCAATCACCACTGGTCTGATCCCAAAAGTTTCTCATCTGGCCACACATATTGCCGAAGCGGGTTGGAGTGCCGACAATAACCCCGTCAATCCCTTTAAGATCTTCTCGAGGATTAGCAACCGAAATATTTTTCATCAATTCTTTTGCCTTTTTTATATTCTCATCCCAAAATTCTTCTGGAATAAGTTCGGCAACTTGTTTAAGAACTGGTTCACCGTCTGCCTCGCGAACGCCTTCAACTACCGCATTAGCCATCCTATAGATATGACCGTACATTGAGTAGAAGAGAACGAGAATCTTTGGTTTGTTTTCTTTCATTTTTTCACCTCCCTTTCATTTATCCACGAAAGACCCATTCTGAGTTGTCTCATTTGCCTCAAATAAATTTCTAAAAATTGCCCAGCTCATTCTTCGCTCCTCGTTGGTAGTCTTGCTTCAATTTCAAGGTTTTCCGCAAGCCTATGATACTTTTCGTGGACTCCTATCCCTATTTCTTTGCGCTCAAACTCTTCAAACTCATCGATAAGATTCTTCTGATCCTCCTCTCGAAGAGCTCTATTCGCCAGTGGATATAGGATATTATCTTCTTTGTGAATGTGTTGTCTAAGAAGATTTGTATATTCTCTAGCATTTGTGACAATGTCTCTTTTTGAAGATGCATCGCCGCCTTTGTATCTTTCTATCGCATCCGCCATGGCCTTTACAAAACTTCTACCTAGTTCATGTTCTTGAAGCATAACAGCGATGGGTCCACTGTTCTTTGAAAATCCCAGCCTTACCATAAGCTGGAAGAGGCGGTCTTCCTCTTTGCCATGATGACACCTATCCGCAAAAGTTCTAATGAAATCTACACTTTTTTCAAGGATCTCCGCGTTTACTTTTTCGCCTTTTTCTAGTTTCAGTGCGAAGGCATCAAGTGCATTCAATACTTTCTCAATAGCTCGATGTTCTTCTTTCAAAAGTTTCGTCGCCAACATCTCAAAAATCCTCCTATTAACGCTTCATACGCTTGATTATTTCTCTACATTCATCAGCGTGCTCACACCAGTCTAAGCACGACTGCTCCTTTTCAGGTCTACTAAATTCTTTGTTGCATGTGTCGCATATTCCAACATCTTCGTCGCTCCAAATCTCCACGTTTCCGCCGCAGTTAGGACACTGGAAATATTTAGGGACAGGTCTAACAAACTTCTTTATGCCGGGGCAAGTTTCGGGGTCTGATCTAAACAAGACTTCACCTCTCTGATTGCCTATGGTAAGCGTTGGTGGGAGATTTTATCTCCCTTTATGCTGATTATTTCCTGTTTTAGATGGATGTTCTTTTCCGAAGAGTCTAAGGCTTCTTTGACGAGGCGATATAATCCAAAACAACATGGAACTTCCATATTGACCACAGTAACGCTTCTAATGTTGGATCGCTTGAATATCTCAGTTAGTTTCTCTTTGTAGAACTCGGCATTATCAAGTTTAGGGCATCCGATAACAAGTGTTTTATCCCTTAAAAAGTCGCTGTGAAAGTTTGCGTAGGCAAAGGGCACACAATCAGCGGCTATTAGCAGATCCGCATTTTCAAAGAATGGTGCAGTGGGCGGCAATAATGTCAGTTGCACAGGCCACTGAGATAGCATGGATTCTCTCTTCTCTGGAGTGGTCACAGCTTCTTTCTCTGTCCTATTTCTTTCAAAATGCATTACTTTTGCTGAGGGACAGGAATGATGGTTGTGATGGACAGGGTGAACTGCGGGAACTGTTTGTTCTCTCTTTAAATGCTCATTTACCGCCGCTTCATCGAATTCTTCTGTTTCTCTTTCTTCAATGGTTATGGCTCCCTCAGGGCATTCTCCTAGGCAGGCTCCTAAACCATCGCAGTATTTGTCGCTGACCAGTTTGACTTTTCCGTTAATGATTTTGAGGGCTCCTTCTGCACATGCAGGTACGCATAATCCACAGCCTGTGCATTTTTCTTCGTCGATTCTAATTATGCTTCTTAAAACCATTTATTTTTCACCTCCATTCAATAACGATTCACATATAACAAATTTGAAGCGTTTTTCTTCTTCTGTTCTTGAAGCTCTCGGGTTGTTAGACATTTTCCTTCTGTTGGACAGAATTTTTTGGCGTGGTAGTTAAACATCTTGAATAGCTGTTCCATTGTTTCTTTGTTCAAAGAGTAGAAACGTTGCTTTTTCTTTCTTTCTGAAAAGACGAACCCGCATCTCTCTAGGGGTTTAAGGTTATGCGAAATCATGCTCTGTTCTTGATTTAGAGCCTCGGAAATCTCAGAGACATTCCTTGGTCCATTGCGAAGGAGCTCTAGAATCGCTAGTCGTGTTGGATTTGATAGTGTTGAAAAGAATAGATGACAAGTTTCGCTTAGATTCTGCTTCATATGGACCACCTAACAAATGAAATAATATTCATATGAAGATAACTTCATACGTCCTTTATAAATATTGCGGTGTAGAAACCAACCACTAAAGACTCAAAACACATTTTAAGGTAATGTTCCAAGCTAATCTCAGTACAATGTGAATTTAAGAGTTGAAGACCATGAAGAAAGTGTTGCTCTTTGTAGAAAACGGTTTCGAAGATCGAGAATTAATGTATCCTTACTACCGCTTCACAGAAGCAGGCCATAAAGTTGATGTGGTGGGACCTAGAGCCAAAGTTACCTACAACGGCGAGCATGGACTCACAATGGAATCTAACCTTTCCTCCAAAGACGTTAACATTGTCGACTACGTGGCAATAATTATCCCAGGAGGACGCGCCCCAGACCGCATGAGAACAAACAAGGGCAGGGTCAATTTAGCAAAGGAAGCTAATTAGTAAGTAGAGAACT
This sequence comes from Candidatus Bathyarchaeota archaeon, assembly GCA_030672415.1. GTDB lineage: Archaea > Thermoproteota > Bathyarchaeia > Bathyarchaeales > Bathyarchaeaceae > B1-G15. The sequence continues at coordinate 6,155 of DAOVGL010000020.1, read as the reverse complement.
ACCAAAAGGAAAGTGAAAACAGGTTGTCTAGTCTAATTAACATCATTGTTGCAACTGTTGTCGTCAGCCTTTTTTCATTGGTTGGAATATATGCCTTATCTCTAAAGGAAAAAACGTTGCACAGCATCCTGTTAGTCCTCGTTGCTTTTTCCGCCGGGTCAATCCTTGGGGCGGCGTACTTTGACCTTCTCCCAGAGGCTATGAAGCTTGTTGAGGAGTCTGTTGTGTTTATCTACATCACCATTGGGTTCATCTCGTTCTTCTTCCTTGAGCGGTTCATCTACTGGTACCATGGACACGGTCATGAAGCTGATATATCAGTTAAGATTGCTGATCGAGCTGCCACCAAGGGTTTTGCCTATTTGAACCTCATCGGTGACGGAATCCACAACTTTATTGATGGGGCAGTTATCGCCGCCAGCTTCCTGATTGGATTCTCGGTGGGATTAGCTACAACCGTTGCTGTGATCTTCCATGAGCTTCCTCAGGAAATGGGGGACTATGGGATTCTGGTTTACGGAGGTTTCAAACGGCGTGAAGCTCTGTTGCTTAATTTTGTGGTGGCCTTAACAGTTATTTTGGGAGGAATCTTCGCAGTTTTCTTCATAGAAACGGTTGAAACATTAAGTGGATTGTTAATAGCTCTCTCAGCAGGCGGTTTCATTTATCTGGCGGCTTCAGAGTTGATTCCTGAGCTGCATAAAGAGAAAAATTTCAAGAAATCTGTCGTTCAATTTGTTATATTTATTCTAGGTATTGTCCTAATATGGTCTTTGGGCATCGTCTTTCCCGAATAGAAGGACACACTCCAAGAAGACAAGTTGGTTTTCGAAAGCAAAGGCAACAAGCTTAAAGAGCGATCATTGTCTGGTGAGGTTCAAGAGAAGGAAGACTGGTTACTCTTAAGAAGATATAAGTGATATTTCACATTTCCTACTTAATGGATGTTTACACGCAAAAGTTATATTTTCCTTTATATTACACGAATTGGGGTTTAAAACATGCCGAAGTTGCTGAAACTGCTTATACTCTACTACAGCCAAACTGGAAATACCGGAAAAATGGCTAAAGCGATCGCAGAGGGAGCGAAAACAGTAGCTGGTGTAAATGTTGAAGTAAAGTACTTTGCGAAACCGGAAGACTTGGCGGAAGCAGAAGCCATAATTCTTGGAATGCCCACCTACCACCACGACATAGGTATGGATATGAAGAGACTCTTGGAAGAACTGGCGGTCAAGGAGATTAATTTGAAGGGTAAGGTGGGTGCAGCCTTTGGTTCCTATGGCTGGAGCGGGGAGGCTCCTCACATGCTGTTGGAGGTTATGCAAAACAAGTTTGAGATGGAAGTCATAGAGCCCGCTTTATTAATTAAATACGCGCCCGACGAAAAAGGCTTAGAAGAATGCCGAAAATTGGGAAAAACTGTTGCTGAGAGGATTGTGAAGGCAAGTCTAAATTCATAACAATTATGAAGATGCCTTCCACCTTTAGCAGTTCAACCTAACCCTGGTCCGATAGGAGCATTTTTCATAAAAATAGGGAAGATTAATATCAGCGAATTATCAAATTTCAATGAATTATCAATTCCCACTGGGTGAAACTTAACATGCCTCCCATTGAAGTCTTAGAAAACATTTTCTGGGTTGGTGCCGTCGACTGGAATGTTAGACATTTTCACGGCTTCACCTACTCAACCCATCGCGGAACCACATACAACGCCTATCTAATTGTCGACGAAAAAACGGCTCTAATCGATAGCGTTTATGGCCCCTTCGCGGAAGAGATGATAGTGAGGATTAGTGAGATCATCGACCCCTCTAAGATAGACTATGTCGTGGCTAACCATGTTGAAACAGATCATTCTGGAGCCATCCAGGAAATTTTGAAACTAGCTCCTCAAGCAAAGGTGATAGGCACTGCACGGTGCAAAGAGGGATTGCAAAAACACTATTTTGGCAACTGGGATTTCCAAGTTGTAAAAACTGGCGACGAGATAAATCTAGGCGAAAGAAGGTTAAAGTTCATTGAAACTCCGATGCTTCACTGGCCAGATAGTATGTTCACCTATATAGAGAAAGATGCCCTACTCTTACCTAATGACGCGTTCGGACAACACTTGGCAACATCAAAACGATTCGACGATGAAGTTGATGAGAAAATACTGATGGACGAGGCTGCTAAATACTACGCCAACATCTTGTGGCTGTTCAGTTCATTGGTAATAAGGAAGATTGAGGAAATCCAGAAACTAGGCTTAAAGATTAGTATGATTGCGCCAAGCCATGGCATCATCTGGCGTGGCAACCCAATGAAAATAGTTGAAGCTTATCTCAGATGGGCTAGGGGAGAGGCGGGAAGAAAAATTCTGGTTGTGTACGATACTATGTATGGTAGCACAGAAAAAATGGCTAAAGCTATGGTTGAGGGCATTACCAGCGAGGGTGTTGAGACGGTGCTGGTTAGGCTTCCAGTTTCGGATCGAGGAGACATCATTAAAGAACTTCTCGAAGCTAAAGGGATACTTGTTGGCTCGTCAACCATTAACAGTGGGGTTCTGCCAGACGTGGCTCCATTTCTGGAGGAAATGAAAGGTCTGAGACCGAGAAATAAAATTGCTGCTGCCTTTGGCTCCTATGGCTGGGGAGGTGGAGCCGTTAAAATTATCGAAGAGAGTCTGGAAAAGGCGGGTATGGAACTGGTTGCCCCTGCGTTGACGGTTAAATGGGTTCCTGACAAGGATGAAATGCAGAAATGCTTCGAGTTTGGAAAGAAATTCGCAAAGAAAGTAACCAAAACCAAATAATTCCTAACCATGAAAGATTATTTGCTGACTTTATGTTTCTCTGATTTTTCCTTCTCTAGCCTCATCCACCATTCAGGAGCCCTTGCATCTTCAACCATGTCCCCGTAGTCGAACGGCTTTATATCAAAGACTGGTGTCCCATCAAACGCGTCGAGACCGCGAACAGTTACAATGTTGCCTTCTACTTTCAAGAGCTTAACTAATGTTAGCCCTATGGGATTTGGGCGGTGTGGTGTTCGTGTTGCAAAGATTCCCAGCAGGGGCATGTCCCTTCTACCCCTAGGATGAACCTTCATCGTTCTTCTCTCTTCCTTTGGAATTTCATGCATCCAAAATATCACAAATAAATGCGAAAAATCTTCAATGCCGTCCAACGCTTCTACCAAATCCTGGCGAAGAATTATCTTTGAAACGTTACTTCGAGCCCTAACCTTCTTTCCAACCGCTTTAGTTTTGACGAAACCTATGGGTTTCAATTCAATCTTTTCTGTAGTTGGCATCCCATCACTCAGCCTTTCTAGCCTTCAGGAGCCATTTATATTTTTGGAACCATATTCTCAGAGTCCACGGCAACATCAACAATGGCTGGTTTATCTGATTTGAAAGCTTGTTCCAAGGCCTTATCTAATTCTTCTGGTTTTTCCACTCGATAGCCTTCTCCACCAGCAACAATAATAAATGTCAAAGCCGAAAGACAAAAATTTTTCTTAATCATAACAAAGTCTGTGGGAAATAACTTGTCAAATTATGATGAGTAAAGGCGCAGGAAATGTTTTTTAGGGTTCTCTTCGTAGGTTAGTTGATGAGGGAAGAGATGCCTAAGATACAAATCGACTTAGAACTGTGCGATGGATGCGGGGTATGTGTCGCGCTTTGTCCTGAATTCGTCTTAGAGCTTCACAATGGAAAAGTAAAGGTTGAGAATCCTGAGGCCTGTTTAGGCATCAGGGCGAAACAGCTTTGTTCAGAATGCCATGAGACGGCGGAAACGTGCCTAGGATGCGTTACTTGCGTCAAAAGTTGTCCGACAGCCGCCATCGAAATACTTGAGATTTAGCCTGTCTTCTAACGATCGTGGACGCTAAGTATTCTTTCTTTGGCAATGTTTAAGGTCGCATCTCTCAGTCCTATGTCTTTTTCCTCAGCGTATTCTAAAACGGTTCTAGTGTTTCGACGAATCTTTCTCTGGACAAGTTTTAACATTCGTTTTGGATTGTAACCCATATATTCAGCATAAGAAGATATGACTCCGCCAGCATTTGCAAGGATGTCGGGGACAACCATGACTCCTCTCTTCCGTAAAACTTTCTCTATTTCCGGCCTTACTGGAATGTTAGCAGCCTCAACTACCATCTTTGCTTTGACGATGTCTACGTTGTCCTTTGTGATAGCATCTGAAAGGGCAGCAGGAATAAGAATGTCTACTGGAAGCTCAAAGATTTCCTTGTTTTCTAATACTTTTCCAGGTCTGTAATTTATAACCGAGGTCGTCTCCCTCTTCACTTTATATAATTTTTTGAAGTTTAACCCGTCTTGGTTGTATATGCAACCCTTGGAGTCGGAAACTGCTACCACTTTTACGTCAATCTGTGTCAAGTAGTCGGTAACATATGAACCGACGTTTCCAAAGCCCTCTACAGCAACTGTTGCGTCCTTAATGTCGAAGCCTACGTAATTTGCTACCGTGACAGTGGCTTGGACTACTCCAACGGCTGTGGACCCATATTCATGAGGAATGCCGCATTTCTCACCATGCTTTACGCACATGTTGGCTGGTTTTCCGGTGCAAGCCTTCATGGAGCCGTTTTCCTTGGCAAAAACAGCCATTTCTTCCTCTCCTGTGTTTACGTCTGGTGCGCCTACATAGAGTTTCGGACAGACGGGTTTCAGGGCTCTGGAGAAGGCTCGTATTATTTCCATTTTATTCTCTTTGGATATCTTCTTTGGATCAGCCACTATACCGGATTTTGCTCCTCCGAAAGGTAACTCTGCGAGGGCGCATTTCCAGGTCATTGTTCTGGCTAAACGAAAGATTTCCTCTGTTGTGATGGTGGGTAACATTCTGATTCCGCCTTTGCCTGGGCCAAGAGTTGTGTTGTCAATGACCAGAATACCTGTCATCCCCACTTTGGGGTCATAGACGTGCAGTATTTTCTCTGGGCCCCACTTGTCAGTGAACTTTTCTATTTCGATGCTTAATTTTGTTCCCTCTCAAGAACGATTTAATGGCAACTGTATATTTGATTGTTGTTAAAAAAGTTCTTCAAAGAGAAGACTAACTCGGGGGCATATCTATTTTAGAAAATGTTAAAGACTATGGGTAGTGTCTAACTTGCTTCTCAAAGTTTTCATTGATTCTTCCCCAGTTTACGTTCCTGAAAAAGGCTTCAAAGTAGGATCCTTTATTTTGCCATTAATGTGCACGCATAAGATGTCTTTTTATATGAGAAAAATGGATACAGAGCCCTCTGAATAAAGTGGAGATTTCATGGACTGGCTTATCTTTTCAATTGTGTCTTCGATATTCTGGGCTCTCGGTGTTGTGATAGACAAATACATTTTAACGAAACATATGCAAGATCCCTTCTCCTATCAACTTCTTTATACGATAACAGAAGCGCCAATATTGCTGTTACTCTTATTCACAACAATTTCCTCTGCTTTTCCTTGGTTTGCGCTGGGTATTATCGGCGGTCTTGGCACCTATCTCGGTCTTTTTATTTATTTTAGAGCCATGGCGATAGAAGAGGCTTCTCGAGTGATTTCACTGATTTACACAAGTCCAATCTTTGTTCTTATATTAGCATCTGTGTTCCTTGAGGAAACTCTAAGTTTGCCAATGTATTTGGGTGTTGCATTTTTGGTCCTTGGCGCAATATCCATTTCCTATCGAAAAGTAAAGGGAGGGAACTCTATAATCTCTCCTGCCATAGGACTACTTTTAGCATCAAGCGTTGTATGGGCAGGATACGAGGTCTTGACAAAATATGTTCTTGGCTTTATAGACTACTCCTCATATCTCTTCTGGAACTTCATTGGAACTTTGATTATAGGATTTTTGTTGTTTTGTTTTCCGAAGATAAGAGGTAATTTTCTAAATGACATCAAAAGAGTAGGTAGAACCATTCTCTTCTGGAGAATTTTAAACACTTCCATGGGCCTTATAGCGGTAATTTTTTACTACATTGCAATATCCAGCGGACTCGTCTCTTTGGTCGCTGCCATATCATCTCTGGAGCCCTTCTTTGTTTTTGTTTTCGTCCTCCTGCTCAGTCTTTTTGTGCCCAGAATATTAAAAGAAGACATTGGAAAAGGAGCCATAATAACAAAGGCATTAGCAATTATTCTTATT
>DAOVGL010000040.1 GCA_030672415.1 Candidatus Bathyarchaeota archaeon | reverse complement strand
TACCTCTTGCTTTCCTCCTCTAACTAGCGCCTTTCCCTTCAACATGAAAACTTCATGTTCATGTGCGTGTTTCTCTAAAGGAGTATATCCTCCCACATCCAAGGTGAACAGTCGAAGCTGCAACTTTTTGGCGCCTACGCCCTTATGCAGCAGATACTTAACCTTAACTTTACAGGCACCTTCCACGTTAACATCGTACTCTCTAACTTTCTCAACATTCGTCACGTACATGCTCAGTCCTTCATGAATTTGTCTTTACTCAAAATTGAAAGATATAACTTTTCAAGCCTGCGTCAACAAGGAAGAAAGTCTTAAGTGCCCACAACTTCAAAAACACCGAATGAAAGAGAATGAAAGCCGCCATATACCACGGCCCCGACGACATACGGATAGAAGAAATGCATACTCCAAAAATTGGGCAAGACGAGGTCCTTGTGGAGATGAAAGCCTGCGGAATATGCGGGTCTGACCTCATGCCTTGGTACCTAAAAGACCGAGCTCCACTGGTTCTCGGTCATGAACCCGCTGGAATCGTTGCTAAAACCGGGAGAAAAATTAAGCAATTCGAGGAGGGAGACCGTGTCTTTGTGCATCACCATGTTGCGTGTCTAACGTGTCACTACTGTTCCCGCGGAGATTTCACCCTGTGTGAACAGTTTAAGAATACTAACATACACCCAGGAGGGTTCGCTGAATACTTTAGAGTGCCTGCTCCAAACTTACAAGTGGACACGCTAAAAATTCCAGACAATGTCTCCTTTGAGGAAGCAACCTTGATTGAGCCGATTGCGTGCTGTTTGAGAGCCCAGACAAGATTCATCATCAGACCAGACGACACTGTAGTCATTATAGGCGCGGGACCATCTGGAATTATCCACACCATCCTTTCAGAAAGCCGTGGAGCGGCCAAAATCATTGTAAGCGACATAATTAACTATCGGTTAGAAATGGCTAAACGGTTTGGCGCAGATTTAACAATTAACCCACAAAACGAAAGCTTGATTGAAAAGGTAAGGGAATCCACCAACGGAAGAGGAGCCGATCTGGTCATAGTCACCGCTCCATACGCTGAAGCCTTATCAGAAGGACTCAACGTGTGTCGAAAGGGCGGAACCGTATGTGTGTTCGCGCCCTCACTGCCCAATAAGCAGGTAAGCATTAGTCCATATAGGCTGTTCTTTTCAGAAATCAGAATAATTCCATCATACTCCACGTCACACTTGGAGACTAGAACAGCTCTAAAACTAATAAACACCGGAAAAATTAAAGCAAAGGAGCTGATAACTCATCGATTTCCTTTAAGGCAAACCAGTGAAGCCTTCAAGATAGCGGAAAAAGATAAGCGGTGCCTAAAAGTGGTGGTGTTAAATGAGTAGAGAAAAAATGAAAGCTGCTCTATTATATGATGTAAAAGACCTGAGAGTGGAAAACATCGACAAGCCAAAAGTAGGACCAGGCGAAGCATTAGTGAAAGTTAAAGCAGCAACAACATGTGGAACAGATGTAAAAATCTTTCAAAGAGGCTACGTAAGCGGAGTCATCCAGTATCCCACAGTCTTCGGACACGAGTGGGCTGGAGACGTGGCAGAAGTCGGCGAAGGTGTATCGTGGCTCAAAACTGGGATGCGGGTTAGAGCGGGAAACAGTGCACCATGTCTACGATGCAAGATGTGTCAAAAAGGCAACTACAATCTATGTGAAGACATGATGTGGCTGTGGGGAGCCTACGCAGAATACATCAAGGTTCCGGCACGTATGGTTAGGGTTAACATGCAGGAGATTCCTCCACATCTAAGCTATGAAGAGGCAGCTATCAGTGAACCCTTAGCCTGCGTGCTTCATGGCATAGAAAAAGCCAATGTAAAGTTGGGAGACACCGTGGCAATTATAGGCGCTGGACCCATTGGGTTCTTACATTTGCTGACAGCCAAAAAAATGGGTGTAGAACGAGTGATAATCAGCGATCTTGTTGACGAACGTTTGCAGTTAGCTCAGAAACTCGGCGCTGACGAAATCATTAACGCCAAGCAGGAAGAACCCGTGGAGAAGGTTAGACGGCTCACAGATGGTTACGGGGCAGACGTAGTCATCGAAGCAATAGGACTTCCAGCAACATGGGAACAAGCGTTAAGAATGGTTAGGAAAGGAGGAACAGTCCTTGAGTTTGGCGGGTGTCCGCCAGAGACAGAGATTAAGGTTAGAACCGAGCTACTTCACTATGGAGAAGTGACTCTTCTAGGAACGTTTCATGCAACCCCAGCGCACTTCAAGAAGGCTTTAAATCTCATAGCGTCTGGAACCATAAATGTTAAGCCGCTGATAACCAGAAAAATGAAGTTAGATGAGATAAAAGACGCGGTTAAAATATTAGCTACATCGAAAAGTGACCTAAAAATCGCCATACTTCCTTAACAGCTACATATGCATAAAAAGCAGCTTTTAATAGTCAAGTATGAAAAGAGTTTTAATTAGGACCGCAGTTATGGTTTTGTTATTGCGAGGAAACGCGATGGTTAAATTCATTTTCGTGACCGGCGGCGTACTTTCCTCCGTTGGCAAAGGCATAGCAACCTCTTCCATTGGGAAGATGCTTCAAACGCGAGGCTTCAAAGTAACCGTGATAAAGATTGACCCATACGTGAACGTTGACGCAGGCACAATGAACCCTTACATCCACGGAGAAGTCTACGTGACAGACGACGGAGGCGAAACAGACCTTGACCTCGGCGGGTATGAAAGGTTTCTAAACATCAACTTGCCCAAAGAAAATAACATCACAACTGGCCAAATATACCAAGCAGTCATCGGCAAGGAACGGAAAGGCGACTTCTTAGGGAGATGTGTCCAAATAGTTCCCCACATAACCGACGAGATTAAGCATCGAATTCGCTTGGTTGCAAAACAATCAGAGGTCGACGTCGTCTTAACCGAGTGTGGAGGAACTGTTGGGGACATAGAGGGCCTACCCTTCCTCGAAGCGATTCGCCAAATGCGCTTAGAAGAGGGTTTTGAGAACACGTTATACGTTCACATTGCCCTAGTTCCAATTTTAGATGTCACAGGAGAAATGAAAACAAAACCTCTCCAGCACAGCGTAAATGAACTTCGCCGCATCGGCATCCAGCCAGATACAATAGTCGCCCGAAGCAGAAAAATGATTGATTCTGAGGCTCTTCGAAAGATAGCGTTGTTCGGCACCATCCCGGAGACCGCGGTGTTCTGCTCCTACAACGTTCCCTCCATCTATCAAGTTCCACTGATATTGGACGAACAGGGCATGGGCAAATATATTTGCAAACGACTAGATTTGCCAGAACGAAAGCCTGACTGGAGCGGGTGGAAACAATTTGTAGACTCGCTTCTGAACCCCCGTTTTGAAGTTAAAATAGCGTTGATTGGCAAGTATGCTGGTTTGGTTGACAGCTACGTGAGCATGAATGAGGCGTTACGGCACGGCGGCGTAGCTTGTCAATCCCAAGTTTTAATCGAATATTTTGAAGCAGAAATTTTTGAACGAAACCCAAGCAAGTTGGAACTTCTCAAAAAATACGACGGAATCTTTGTTCCATATGGTTTTGGTCCTCGAGGAACCGAAGGAAAAATTAAGGCAATCCGTTTTGCACGCGAAAACAGCGTGCCGTTTTTAGGGATCTGCTACGGTTTTCAAATGGCAGTTGCAGAGTTCGCCCGTAATGTATGTGGGCTAGAACAGGCAAATAGCACAGAAGTCAACCCAGATACCCCCAATCCCGTGATCGATCTGATGCCTGAACAGAAAGGCGTCAAACATAAAGGCGCGACAATGCGTTTGGGCGCACACAAAATTGTAGTTAAGAAGGGAACGTTGGCACATAAACTGTACGGTGCCGAGGAGATTTATGAGCGCCACCGCCACCGATGGGAGGTTAACCCAGACTATTTGGACATTTTGAGAAAGCATGGATTAGTGTTCTCGGGCAAAAGCCCTGATGGTCGAAGAATGGAGATTCTGGAGTTGCCTGACAAGTTCTTCTTCTTTGCCTCTCAGTTTCACGGCGAGTTCAAGAGTAGACCAGGCAGTCCAGACCCGGAGTATTACGGGTTTATCAAGGCGTGTCTAGATAAAAAACTGGGAAAATCAAAACTGGACTTTTGAACTGGGTGCAATCGTAAATGGCGACGGAAAAGCGTTTGTTGATAAAGAGAGGCGTCCCTTTCTTATTGATTGGTTTGTTAATTTTTGTTGCTTATCTGTTCTTTTTCGTTGGCATAGAGAATATTGTGATGATTCTTCAGCAGGTTGATCCCGTCTACTACTCGCTGGCGATACTCTCTGCTTTGTTAAGCGTGTTCTTTTACTCTCTAGCTTGGCAAAGTCTACTTAATCTTCTCTCAATAAAGATGCCTTTCAAAAAGATTTTTCTGTATGTTTGGGTGGGAATATTTGTTGATCTTCTAGTTCCAGCGGAATCGGTGAGTGGTGAGGTCTCTAGAGTTTACCTAATGTCGAAAGAAACGAGTGAAAACGCTGGTAAGGTTGTAGCGTCAGTGGTGAGTCACAGAGTTCTTACTATGACAGTCACCTTGGGCAGTTTGGTCACTGGATCAGCGTTTTTCATTCTGCAATATAAGCCCACTGCGCTAGTGGTTATTTTCATAACTGTTATAGCAGTTTGCACCACCGTTTCGTTGGCTTTGTTGTTATATTTGTCCTTTAAGAAAAGAGCAACTGGAAGAATAGTGGATTGGATTGTACGCTTGCTTGTACGTGTTTTCAGAGGGCGTTGGCAGTTAACTCGCTTGAGATCCCAAGCACAAAAAATGCTGGAGGCTTTTCATCAGGGTATTAATGTTTTAGGCAAGCATCCGAAAGGCCTAATTTGGCCCGTCGCCTTTTCCATAATCGCTTGGTTCTTTAATCTGCTTCTAACCTTTTTAGTTTTCATTTCTCTCGAAGAATATGGAATTTTACTGAGCGCTATAATCATTGTGTATTCTATCAGCGCTGCTATTCAAGGGATTCCGGTGGGCGTTCCAGGTATGACGGGTTTTGTACAGATTATGATGGCTAGTCTTTACACGTTGCTACTGTTGCCCCAAGGCATAAGTCATGCTACCACTGTTACCGCAACCATGTTAGTGTGGATAATCACCTTTTGGTTCAAACTCTTTGTGGGTTTCGTGGCAGTTCAATGGGTTGGGATAAAAACTCTGATGGGTGACATAAGTAAGAGTTCACAAACAGAGTGAAAAGCTCACAGGATAAATTTTAAACCCAAAGCGCTATGCGCGCGCATAGACTCACTAGATATAGCTAAACGGTTTTCTGGATAGTTGCAGTTCCGTGGTGTTCCATTTTTTCCCATTTCATTGGGTAGTTAAACACCTCTTCGAGCTGGCTTAGCATTCTTATTATATCGATTACATATAGGAAGCAAAGTCTATGGAGTACGGTGTATAATAGTAGGTATCGTTTTTCTTTGATATCCATAGATATGGCATAAGCAGCTACAGCTACTTCCAATATAATAAAAGCCAAGAACCAAAAGACGTAGATGTAAGGAATTGTTTGGAAGAAGTCAAGTGCTATCCCGATCTGGGTGGTGCCGTTTGGAGGGCCGTGTCCTCGGTTAGATGATGACTGACCTGGTGTCCATTCTGGGGGACCACCTAGTATTCTAGGTTGATAGATTGTGTAGGGTGATATTGGGTTGAAACAGAAGACTAGCAGCCACATCATGGTGAAGAATGTGAACCAGGGGTAGACGATGCCATTGAATAGGGTCCAAGGCATTACAAAGGTACCAGTACGTCCGTATTTCTTGTTGAATATCATGCCTTTATGTTTCGAAATAACTTGGAGGCTTCCTCGGTACCATCTGTATCTTTGTTTAGCAAGGCTGCTCATTGATTTTGGCGCTTCTGTGTATCCAAAGGCTCGCGCTTCAAATACTGTTTTATATCCAGCTTTCAAGATCCGGATTGTAATGTCAGCGTCTTCAGCAAAGGTGTCTCCCTCAAACAAACCAATCTCTTTGAGAATGGATGCTCGAAATGCTCCAATTGGTCCGGGCACGACCGTGACGTTTTGAAAACTTGCTTCGCTTCTTCGGTGAAGATTTATCCCAACAATGTACTCAAGTGCTTGAAGTTTTGTTAATATTCCACTTCTATTCCCAACTTTTACATTTCCAGCTACCGCAGCAATTTTTGGGTCATTAAAATGTTTAATTAGGCGCTGGATGGCATTTTGATCAAGAAGCGTATCAGCGTCAATGCAAACGATGAATTTTCCCTTAGATTCTTTGATTCCAGCATTAAGAGCATCCCACTTTCCTCCGTTTGACTTTGTCACCACTTTTACAAGATCGCCTTTAGCATAACTTCTTGCGACCTCCAAAGTTCGGTCTGTAGATCCATCATCTACAATAATGATCTCCTTATTAGCGTAGGAGAGTCTAAGAAGAGCCTCAACGGTTTTGCAAATAGCCTTTTCTTCATTATATGCAGGAACGATTACTGTAACTAATGGTGGTCTGTCCGTAAGATCAGAGCCTGAATCTCTCTTTTCGCGTCTTTTGTGAAGATATGCTCCTCCAATAGTAACCGAGTTTCGAATTGTAAACATGATTAAAGAGATGAAAAATAAGTAAAAAGATACTTGGTAAAGTAAACCGGGGTATAGAAGTAACAGGCAGATTTGAACTACAATAATGAGAATAGTTGTCACCAAAAGCAATTTAACAACTGATAATCCAGAATGTTTAATTGGCGAAGAAAATTTCTTCCTGACATGAGGATACCACAAAAAAGTAATGATTACAGTGAAAAGACAGACCACGAGGGAGATATAGGTAACTATGT
>DAOVGL010000011.1 GCA_030672415.1 Candidatus Bathyarchaeota archaeon | reverse complement strand
CTGGTCAGCAAACCCGTCTATGCGTATTCTGGAGCCCGTCGTCATACCTTTCCAGCGGCTCGTCAAACCGGCAAGCCATGTCTAGACTACGGCCCCACCATCCCAAAACTTTACGTCTATAAATATATAGGTTTCCCGCATGCTCGGAAGCGAAAACTTAATGAATAAAGAAACTTCACGAGTATTGGGTTGCCGGCCATAGGGCGCGGGATCCACCCGAACCCATTCCGAACTCGGAAGTTAAACCATGTTCCGTTTCCGGCGTTAGTGTGGTCTTCGGCCATGCGAAACCGGGAAAGCTGGCAGCCCACTTTAATCAGCTTAATATGGAGTTGTGGAGGAGAAATACTTAAAGTTTATAACTATCCTCGCATAGTTTTTTCAGAGGTGAACGTTCATTGATTCCAATGGTTTCACAGCTTGGTGGAGAAGGCCCAATTGCGTGGATTTTACAGATAGCTTGGATTGTTATGATTGTGGCAACTTTCATTTATGGACAACGCATCCAAATGATGTTGATGTTAAGGGACGTAGAGAGCTCCCTATTCCGCCTCAAACTTATGAGGAATAAGGGACGAAAAACTGCCATATCCACTATAAAGGAAGTGGGAAAACCAGAGGAAGACCCAACAGATAGAGTTGACCGATTTTTAGAGTACATAGCTATAGGACCCGTAGCACTGGACCCGGCTGGCATAATATGGAGGCTGGAACACGTGCTGGACGTCCGAGAAGTCCGTTTCAAAGAATCAGTGAAAGCCATGGTTCCCAAAGCAGACAAAACCCAAATAAACAATATGGAGAACATGCTTGAGGCTGCCCTTGCCTTAAACATCATCTACAAAGTTATAAGGCACTTTTACGTGCTCGGCAAAAAAACCAAAAGCCTCTACATCATCATGCAACTCCAAATGCTTTTGCCCCTGATCATGCGAGAAGCAGAAGCCTTCTCCAACGCCCTACGAGCCTTCACACAGGGACAACCCATAGGAGACGGCATAGGCGCACTAGTCGCTGCCAAGCTTATGCGGGGACATAGAAAAAAGAAAGTGGCTAAGGACACCCTTATGGCTAAAGTGCCCATAGAAGGGCGAACAGCCTACGTGATAAAAGCGACGGGACCAGGTGGAAACGTAGGCAAGCCTGGTGAAGCAATAAAACAGATTATAAAGGAAAACAAGGGAAAAATCACTACTGCAATACTTATTGACGCCGGGCTAAAGCTTGAAGGAGAGAAAGCTGGAGAAGTAGCTGAGGGTGTAGGTGTGGCTATAGGCGGGCCAGGAGTCGAAAAGTATAAAGTAGAGGAAAGCGCGCTCAAATATAAGATTCCAGTGAACGCGGTCATCATAAAAGAAGACATTGGAGACGCTGTTTCTGTAATGCGGAAGGAAATATTCGAAGCCGCAGACGCTGCAATAGAGCGAATCAAACGGTTACTGCTGGAAAGAACGAAAAAGGGCGACTCAGTCATAATAGCGGGTATAGGCAACACTATAGGAATCGGACAGTAGGTGAGAAAAATGAGTGAAGAGGGCTCTTCAAAAGGAAGAATTTCGATTATCTTATTTGTAATAATTCTCGTAGCCCTTGGTTTATCACTTGTCGCGTTTTACCAAGCGGTTATTGTGTATGGAAGTGGAGATCCCAGTTTAGGAACATGGTTTTTACTGATAGGTTTCATGGGAATCGCCCTCTTAACCTACATGTTGCTTCAAACACGGAGAAGGACTTTTAAACTTCCCATTCAAGCACAACGAGTTGCCACCACCATTTTGTGCCAAAAGTGCGGGTTTAAGAACATAAGAGACTTTGAGCGGGGAGACTACGTCTTTAAAGACGTAACAGAGGAATGCCCAAAGTGCAATGAAAAGATGGCGATTGCCTCCATTTACCGAGAAGCCGAGAAAAAGGGCAAGAAAGACTAAGTTAACACTACGCACCCATCCCCCGACACCAAAACAGTGTGCTCCGCCTGCGCCACGGGTTTTCCGCTTGCCTCTATAAACACTGGATAAGAAATCAAACTTTTTGAAGAAAGAAGCTCTGAAAAAGCATCTTTGTAACGATTTTGTGGCACACATTCTTGAAGCCACCGCTCCGTGAAGGGGAGGGTTCGAAAATTTTCCTTAATGTAGCCCAGAAGCTGTTTTGCGTAGGGATTCTTTAAGGACTTGTGCTTCAAAAGTCGAAAGATGTGGGCTTCTGAGCCGTTCTTGATTCTGCCAACTGCGCTAGCAACAGTTGTGAAGGGTTCCACTCCATAAACCTCTCCTTCAAGCACTCTTGCAGCAGAGAGATGAAAAACGTTGGGCAGAGATTTCCCTGCGTGAATCAGATATCTTCCAATCTTATGTCCAGTGAGGTTAGAGATGGGTTTGAACCCTCGGGTTTTGATTGTCTTCTGAATCGCAGAGCCAAATCGGGTCATTAACAGTCCTGGACGAAGCATTTCAACAGCCTTTTCAAGAGCCTCCTCAGCTGTATGCACAAGGCTCTCATACTCTGGATTGAAGCACACGGTTGTGGCGGTGTCAGCGATGTATCCGTCCACATGAATACCGATGTCTATCTTAACAATGGAGTTTTCCGGAATCGTTCGCACATCTCTTGGGGGAGAAGTGTAGTGTGCGGCAACCTCGTTTACTGAAACGTTGCAGGGGAACGCTGGTTTTCCACCTTTCTTTCGAATCATTGACTCTACTTTCTCGCAGACATCGATGATTGGCATGCCTTCGCGGAGTGTTTTCTTAATCTCTTCCCGAACTTCAGCGGCGATTCTTCCAGCTTGTCGATATTTTTGTAAAATCTCCTCAGGAACTGTCATTCTCTTGCACGCAGATTCCTTTAAATGGATAGTAGTTAAAAATGTTTAGAAGAAAGGGAGGAACTTGAACTTGGGAAAGATAAGATGGCTGGGACACTCCTGCTTTGAAATCTAGTTGATGAACAAAATTATCCTGATAGACCCGTGGTTAGATGGAAATCTAAAGGCTCCTGTGAAAGCTTCCGACATCAAAAAAGCTTCCAGAGGTAGAGAGGTTGTCGCATTAAAACCCGGTGAAGTCTATCAGTTCTAACTTTTTCAAAAGCTCTTTTTTATTTCTTCACTTTTCTAAAATAGGAGTAACAGTCTTCGGGTCAAGAGTTGCAAAGTCGCTTCCGCCCACATGATAGATCAGTTTCACCTTCTCAAGATCGAATTTACGGTTTAAGAAAACTCCCTCGTTCACGTAGGCTGTTAGGACTTCGCCGACGAAAAGCGTGTGATCGCCCATGGCTATCTGCTGATGTAATTTACATTCAAGATGCGCTACACACTCTTTGATGATAGGGGGGCGAATCATCTTGGCGGGCATGGGAGTTAAGCCGGTTTCCACGAACTTGTCGTGTTTCCTTCCGGTTCTCCGGCCGCAAAACAGGGTTTCTTTAATTATATCCATCGTTGGGATGTTGACCACGAATTCTTTGGGTCCCGCAATCAGCTCATGTGAATGTCTTTTTGGAGCCATGCCTATGAGGAGTAATGGTGGATCACGAGATATGGGCATAGCCCAAGACAAAGTTATGATATTCGGCTTGGCCTGTCATAGTGTTTAGGCAAGTCACTAACACAACAAGCTTTGGATGCAACAGCCGGTAGAATGAAGACAAACTAACCTCAACTTTTCCAGTTTCCAACGAACCGTCCTCTATCTGTTTTAATTTTGTTTGTTACGGTATTTCTCACGTGAATATTTAATTTGTGGGAAACCTTAAAGAAACCTTTTAACTCTACTGGTTTAACAACGGTGGGACGTTAAAAGTTGTCGACCACTTCCAACAGAAAAACGGTGCTTGACCCTTGGGGAACAACGGTAATTGAAGATTACAACCGCCTCTACGAAGAGTTCGGAATACAACCCTTCAAACCATTGTTGGCTCAAATACCTAATCCAAGCATATACATGAGGCGCGACGTCATCTTTGGACACAGAGATTTTGAACGCATCTTAGACAGCATGAAACGCCATGAAAAGTTTGCTGTAATGAGCGGCATCAAACCCACAGGAGAATTTCATCTGGGAACCCTAATGACTGCCCGCGAAATCATCTATTTCCAACAACAGGGAGCTATAGCCTTCTACTGCATCGCGGACATCGAAGCCTACGAAGACAACAAAATTCCCTTTGAGAAAAGTGAAAAAATCGCTGCGGGCAATGTTGCAGATTTACTTGCTCTAGGATTCGATCCGAAACGAGGCCATATTTATCGACAGTACAAGGAACAGCGGGTGAGAGACCTAGCAGTTCTTTTTGGAAGAGCCGTGACTCTGGCCACAATAAAAGCCATCTACGGTGAACGCAACATTGGACTCTACTTGTCAGCACTCGTACAAGCGGGAGATATTCTGATGCCTCAACTCGAAGATTTTGATGGTCCAAAACCAACAGTTGTTCCGGTAGGCGTAGATCAAGACGCTCATCTACGCTTAACGCGGGATCTCGCCAGCAAGTTTCGGCGTAAGTACAATTTCATCTCACCTTCCTCCACTTACCACAAAATCATGAAGGGACTGGACGGGTCGCCTAAAATGGCTAAACGGAACCCCACGAGTTACTTCACTTTAAATGAAAAACCAGAATCCATCGCAAAGAAGATTTCAAACGCATTCACAGGTGGAAGACCGACTGTGGAAGAACAGAGGAGACTCGGTGGAATACCAGAGATTTGTCCCATATACGAGATTGAAATGTACCATTTTGTCGAAGACGATGATAAACTCATAAAAGTTTACCACGATTGTCGAAGCGGAAAACTCTTATGCGGGGAACATAAAGCTCAGACGACAGAGATCGTTTTGAAGTTCGTGAAAGAACATCAACGGAAGCGGCGGAAATTTGCTGATAAAGCAAGGGAAATATTGCAGGTTATGTAACCATTGGAGTTTCGCAGAAACAGACTATAAATAACCTTTACCTTTATCCACTTTACGGTGAAGGGATGTCCCGCCAATTTCCCCAGCTTCACTTTCAGTTTCGTTTCTGATTAGTCAAAGACGCATCACGTTAAAACCATTAAAGATTTTTTATCACAACAATAAACTACTTTATCCCCGTAATAATAAAGTTAGAGCCCAGTAAATTCTGGAGGAACACGTAGTGGTTGAGCTCCGAGAACACGAACAAAAAACCTTGCTTACACTGCAAAAGCTTGAAGGAAGAGCACCAGTCGACCAAATCATCAAAGCCAGCGGTTTGGCTCACGCCGCAGTCATGCGAGCCAGCTTATCTCTCACAATGAAAAAGCTGACACGAGTCCACGAACAAAAACAAACAGTAATCACACTAAATGAGGAGGGAAGATACCACGCAAAGAAAGGGCTTCCAGAACGACGCTTAATCCATGGACTATTGAAGTTGGATGGGGAAGCCTCGGTCGATGAAGTTGTCAAGAAGTCAGCGCTAGAAAAGAAGTTTCTAACCATAGCTTTGGGATGGCTGCGCCGTAAAGGCTGGGCGACTATAGAGAAAAAGAAACAAGTGCTCAAAGCACCGAAAGAGCCATCGATAGGAGTTGATGAAAAACTTCTATCTCTACTGGATCAGAAAGGTTTACTAATTGTTGAAAGGTTGAACAAGCAACTGCAAGATGCTGTTTCCATTTTGAAGAGACGAAAACTCGTAAAGATGGATGAAAAAACTCTCAGAGAGTTGGAGTTAACTGAAGCAGGCTGGAAACTAGTTAAGCAAGGAATAGAAATAGTCAAAGAAGTCAGCCAATTAACGCCAGAACTCATCCGCACAGGAAATTGGCGTAAAGTAAAACTCAGACGATTTGACGTAACAGCGCCAGGCCCAACCATTTATCCAGGAAAGATTCATCCAGTACAACAAATAATTCAAAGAATTCGAGAGATTTTCCTCGAAATGGGTTTCACAGAAATCCGAGGCCCAATAGTTGAAACAGCCTTCTGGAACTTTGATGCTCTATTCCAACCTCAAGACCACCCTGCAAGAGAGATGCAAGACACCTTCTACCTTGCAAACCCAAAAGAGGGGAAACTGCCCAAAAGAAACATTGTGGATGCAGTGGCTAAAACGCATGAGAACGGTTGGAAAACAGGCTCAAGAGGCTGGGAATACACGTGGAGTCGTGATGAAGCAAAAAGACTCGTACTACGCACTCACACCACTTCTGTGACGATCCGCCACCTAGCTAAGCACAAGGAACCTCCAGTTAAAGTGTTCTCAGTGGATCGCGTTTACCGCAACGAGAAAGTGGACTATAAGCGCCTCGCAGAATTCCACCAGATCGAGGGAATAATTATGGACAAAAAAGTAACTCTGCGAGACCTTATGGGAACATTGAAAGAATTTTACCTAAAACTCGGCTTAAAAAAGGTGCAGTTTTGGCCCAGCTACTTCCCCTACACAGAACCCTCAGCTCAATCCACAGTTTACGTTCCAAAACTCAAAACATGGATGGAACTATGCGGAATGGGCATATTTCGCCCAGAAGTCGTTGAGCCTTTTGGAATAAAACATCCTGTGTTAGCTTGGGGAGGCGGACTAGAACGCTTAATAATGCTGAAACTCGGCGTAGACGACATGCGATTCTTGTATAAAAACGATCTAGGCTGGATCAGGAGGAGCCCGATATGCCAGTGATTACTCTAGCTAAAGACAGATTCTCTACATTTATCGGCCGCCCCATTACTGTGGAGGAAATGGCTAAATGGCTTCCTTGGGCAGGTTTCGACATAGAGGATGTTGGACCAGACTACATAAAAGTTGAGTTCAACCCCAACCGCATTGATTTTTCAAGCACTGCTGGAGTTGCACGGGCGTTCAATGGACTCAGAGAATGGAAAACCGGACTACCCAAATACGAGGTGGCGAAGGGAAAAGTCGTATTGAACGTGGACCCCAGTGTGTCAGAGGTTAGACCTTACGTTTTGGCAGCCATAATACGCAACATGAGGCTGGACGATGATTCGGTGCGAGAGCTTATGGAGATGCAGGAAGACCTCCACTGGGGCGTGGGCAGAGATAGAAGAAAAATTTCCATCGGCGTACATAACATGGATGTGGTTCAACCACCGTTCAGTTATGTAGCCAGCGACCCAAATGCGGTGAGGTTTATTCCTTTAGACAAAATGGAAGAAATGAGTTTAAATGAGATTTTGAAGAAACATGAAAAGGGCATGGCATACAGCCACCTCGTAGATTGGGCTTCAAAATATCCGTTAATTATAGACAGCCAGAAGAGGGTTCTCTCTTTTCCGCCAATCATCAATGGGGAACTGACGAAAGTAGACAGCCATACACAAAATCTTTTCATTGAAATTACTGGAACCGACTACAACGCGATTGCTAGGAGCTTGAACGTTTTAGTTACCGCCCTATCAGATATGGGGGGAACCATTGAGAGCGTTCGCGTTAACTATCCAGACCGCGCAGTTGTTTCACCGAATCTGACGCCTCAGCGGATGAGGTTGAGAATACACTACGCCAACGAGTTGCTGGGCCTCAAACTTTCAGAATCTAAGGTAATACAAAGCCTCAGAAAGTCTAGACTTGACGCAAAAAAGATAAGCAAAGGAGTTTTGCAAGTTTTGATTCCCGCATACCGAATCGACATTATGCATGAAATTGACTTAGTTGAAGAAGTTGCTATTGGCTATGGCTACTTCAGATTGAAGCCCACAAGACCAGCAACCATAACAACGGGAAAACAACACAGCGCAAGCGAAAAAGCGAATCGCGTTCGACAGATCATGATTGGACTAGGATTCATCGAAGCAATGAACTTTATCCTCACCAATGAAGTTGCCCATTATGAAAAGATGAGACAGAAAGTTGGCGGAATGGTGGTTACACTGGCGAATCCTGTTTCCACTGAAAATTCTATAGCTCGTGGGGAGTTGTTGCCGAGTTTGATGAAGAACTTGGCGGATAACAGGCATGAAAGCTATACTCAACGACTCTTCGAGGTTTCCGATGTGATAAGGATAAGTGGAAAAACTGAAACCCGCAGTGAACGACGATTGCACATGGCTGGTGTCTGTTCACATCCAACCGCTAACTTCACCGAAATAAAGTCGATTGTAGAGGCGATGCTTGCCGATCTTAACGTGAAGAGATGGAAGGTTAAAGCGGCTAGAAATCCAAGCTTCTTAGAGGGAAGAGTGGCAGCCATTCATGTCAAGGGCAAGAAAGTAGGCGTTCTCGGAGAAGTTCATCCAGAAGTCATTACCAATTTTGAACTGGAAAATCCAGTGGGCGCTTTTGAAATAGACCTCGAAGAAGTTTGAAAAGTTTCATCCGATTGGCTAGGAAAACTTATCTCCATGAATTCCCGTCTTCTTAGTGGCGATGATGAGGACGGAGTCAAAAACCCACCGAAACCTGGTAAAAAAGGACCCATGCAGACGGACCCAACAGAGGCGGATGTTCCATCCATCCATGACAGCGGGTTTACCCAAGCGTGGAACACGGTGGGCGCGGGCGCTCTAAATACCCGCGTTAGAGAGAGCTCTGCTGAGGGGAGCGTGTGGCTCTGCTGTGAAGCTGAGTGTTAGTTACGTGGGACACAGCGCCCGCGAAAAAAGATTACTGTTCTGTTTTTAGTACGGCTTGTTCTAAAACATGGTATTAAATCACTCAGCATCTTTGTTGATACTTAGAAAGTCGCGCATTAATGATTGGAGGCATCGTGAAATTGAGCTTGACAGAACTCATGAGGGTATTACAAGATTTCGGAACCTTCATTGTAATCATCCTCTTAGCTTACGTGGTCTACAAGGCAGCAATACTACTAGAAGCGATGAGCGACAAAATCAAAGGAGAAAAAGACTGAACGTTAAGGTGGAGAGGTGGGTGAAAACATGAGAAAAATCGTCTTTTTCATCGTCTTGGTTACGGTGATGTTTGCCGCGGTTGCTCCATCCTATTTCACGGAGTCCCATTATTACTCAATAATATCACCATTGAAAAAATTTTCCTCCTACGAAGAGTTGAAAAATTTTGTAAAAGCAAACTCACAGGCTTATCTTTATTATCCCGAGAGGTTTTTTCCGGGAACCATGCCAATGGCGAGAACTGCAAGTAGCTTCGCTGAAGCGTATAGTGTTCCTGATTACTCGACAACGAACATTCAGGTTGCGGGCGTGGACGAGGCGGATATTGTAAAGACCGACGGAGAATACATCTATGTTGTCTCTAACAATAGTGTTGTCATTCTAAAGGCGTATCCCGCCGAAGAAGCTGAAGTCCTCTCCAAGATAGATTTAGACGGAATATTGAAAGGAGTATTCATAAACGGAGATAAACTGGTCGTATTCGAGGGCAGTTTAGGTTCTTATGACGCCTTCATTTCATATGAAAACCCCATTACTTATGAAACACCTAGAACCCTCATCAAAGTTTATGACGTCTCGAACAGAGAGAATCCTGTCTTGACTAGGAACGACCCTTTTGACGGTAACTATTTCAATTCAAGGATGATAGGCAACTACGTTTACGTAGTGATAAACCAGCCAGCATACCGCCAAGAAGACGAAGTGGTGCTTCCAAGGATTTATTCCAACGATAGAGTTGAGGAAATAGCTGCCACCGAAATCTATTATCTCAACATTCCTGACTACTCCTACGCGTTCACTACTGTGGTTGCTGTAAATGTACAGAACGATGACCAAGAACCAACGCACGAAACATTCTTGCTTGGAGCGACAAGCAACATGTACGTTTCTCTGAACAACATTTACATAGCTTCCCCCATAACTTTTACAGTAAATGAGAAGACGCTCATCTACAGGATTCACATAGAAGGTAATCAAATCGAGTTAGTGGCAAGCGGTGAAGTCCCTGGCTACGTGCTGAACCAGTTTTCCATGGATGAACATGAGGGGTACTTTAGAATAGCAACTACGACGGGTCAGGTCTGGAATAGAGAAGCACCATCTAAAAATCACGTATATGTTCTTGATATGGACTTAAATATCGTTGGTAGGCTTGAAGACCTTGCTCCAGGAGAAAAGATTTATTCGGCTAGGTTCATGGGTGACAGAGGCTATCTTGTAACTTTCAGAAAGGTTGACCCACTGTTTGTAATAGATTTGAAAGATCCCTATGCCCCAGAAGTTCTCGGTCAGCTTAAGATAACTGGTTACTCCGACTATTTACATCCATACGATGAAGATCACGTGATAGGTGTAGGCAAAGAAACTGTAGCAGCGGAGCAGGGAGACTTCTCGTGGTATCAAGGAGTGAAAATATCACTTTTTGACGTAAGCGACGTTGAGAATCCAAAGGAGATAGACAAGTATGAAATAGGCGACAGAGGAACAGACTCCCCAGTTTTGAATGACCACAAAGCATTCTTGTTTGATAAATCGAAGAACCTTCTCGTGATGCCTGTTTCAGTTGTAGAGAGCAGTAAGAGCTTCGTTTGGCAAGGCGCCTATGTATTTGACATATCCTTAGATGAGGGACTTGTGCTTAAAGGCAGAATCACCCACCTAGAGGACGACTTTGACCTGATGAAAAGCGGCTACTATTTCTCCTCTCTTTTCTCTGTGAAGAGGTCTCTTTACATGGACACCGTGCTCTACACAATCTCGGACAAGAAAATAAAAATGAACAGCCTAGAGGACCTAGAACAGATCAACGAAATAGAGTTACTCTAACTATTCATCCCTCCCCATTTTTTTATAATTCAACGAAAACGTGCAGACAAGAACTTTTAAGTTAACTGACATCGAAGAACTAACAGGCGATCACGCTTGGACTTGGAGCATAAATTAACCCTCGCCACAAGAAATGCAGAGGAAATCGTGACCACTCAAGAACTGCGTGAGTTGTTAGAAACCAAAACAAAACCCACAGCATACTGGGGATTTGAGTCCAGTGGACTCATGCATATTGGAATGGGTATAGTCTGCGGCTCCAAGATCAAAGACATGATAAAAGCCGGTTTTGAATTCACAATTTTTCTCGCTGATTGGCACTCATGGATAAATAACAAGTTAGGCGGCAACATGGAAAACATTCGTGTCTGCGGCGAATATTTTAAACAGTGCTTCACTGCGCTTGGAATTAAACCGGAGAGCGTACAATATGTTTGGGCATCCGACATAGCTAAAGACATAGAATACTGGGAGAAAGTAATTCGCATGGCAAAAAGCGCTTCAATCAAAAGAACGTGGCGAGCATTACCCATCATGGGTCGAGAAACGAGCTTAACAGACATGGAAACCGCCTGGGTTTACTATCCTTGCATGCAAGCAGCCGACATATTCCACATGAACATTGATGTGGCTTGCGCAGGCATGGATCAGAGAAAAGCTCACATGTTAGCGAGGGACAGCGCTGAAAAACTTGGCTGGAAAAAGCCTGTGTGCATCCACACCCATCTTCTCATGGGACTGCAAGAACCTGAAAAAATGGAGAAAAAGTTTGACGAAGATGTTAACGTAAATGTGGAGATCAGTTCAAAAATGTCTAAAAGTTCCCCTCAAACCTGCATATTTGTACACGACACGCCAGACGACATTAAAGCTAAGGTAAAGGCAGCTTACTGCCCCCCCAAGCAAGTTGAGGGAAATCCTGTGTTTGAGCTAGTTAACTATGTGATATTCGCGGAAAAGGAGCAGTTAGACATTCCGCGACCGTCCAAGTACGGTGGTCCGGAAAGCTACGAAAACTATGAAGAGACGGCGAAGGCTTATTTAAAGGAAAAGCTTCATCCTCTCGACTTAAAGAATGGCGTCGCAGAGGCGCTCATAGAAATTCTGAAACCGGCTAGAGAACATTTCCGTAGGCATCCACAGACTTTGGAGAAAATGAGGAAAATAGAGATTACAAGGTAAAAAGTGTTGTCAAGTAAACTAGAGAAAAAAATGGAGAAAATCTTGAAACTTTTAGAGAGACTTGGAAAAGAAACAGTTAAGGGGATTCCAATAATTGTGGAGGGAAAAAACGACGTCTATGCATTGCAAAAACTGGATATAAAGGGCGACTTCATCTTAGCTAAAGCCGCGGGAAAGTCCTTCCTCGATACTCTCAGCGAAGTGGAGAAAAAAGAAAAACAGGAAGTCATCCTTCTGATGGACTTCGACAAGCGCGGCAAAGAATGGACCAAACGCTTGACTCAACATCTTGAAAAAATGAAGATAAAACCCAATTCACTTTTTTGGAGGGAACTCCTAAGTCTTGTAGGACGAGAGGTTAAAGACGTTGAAGGTTTAGCAACTTATATGGAAACATTGAGGAAAAAATGTAGATGATAAGATAGTAAAGTATAAGAGGTACAATTAATTAAAACGAAAGCATCTCATAATTAATGAGGTTAAATCTTTGATTGAGGTGAAAATTAATGGGTTCATCACAAACGGTTACGGTAAAGTATGTAATCCGTACCAAATTCGAAGTGGAGGGAGTCGTCGAAAAATCTGACGTCATCGGAGCAGTTTTTGGCCAAACAGAAGGATTATTTGGTTCGGAACTAGACCTTCGGGGACTCCAAAAATCGGGAAGAATAGGAAGAATAGAAATCAATTTACAGTCAAAACAAGACAAGACAACAGGCACCATACTTATTCCAACAAGCCTCGACAGAGTGTCCACCGCCATCATCGCAGCAAGCCTCGAGAGCATAGATAGGGTAGGACCTTGCTCATCCGTGATCACTTTAGAAAAAGTCGAGGACTTACGCGATGCTAAACGGAGGACAATCATTGACAGAGCCAAAAAAATTCTTCACGAATGGACAATTGAAACTCTTCCCACTACCGACGAAATATTCAGAGAGGTTTCAAAGACATTAAGGATGGTTAAAGTTGAAAAATATGGACCAGAAGGACTAACAGCTGGACCCCAAGTTGAAGAATCAAAAGAAATACTCATTGTTGAGGGAAGAGCTGACGTAATAAATCTGTTAAAATACGGAATAGAGAATGCCATCGCAGTTCAGGGCGCCAAAATCCCTAGAACCATCATAAATTTGTGTCGGAAAAAAAAGGCGACGGCATTTCTTGATGGAGACCGTGGAGGAGACCTCATACTTAAAGAACTTATGCAAGTTACCAACATCAAGTACGTGGCTAGAGCTCCACAAGGCAAGGAAGTGGAAGAATTGAATGGCAAGCAAATCAAGACAGCTCTCAAGAACAAAGCTCCCGTAGAAAAGGCGAAGGTTAAAAAGTTTAAGGAACGACGGAAAATACTTGTTCCCAAACAAATCGTTGGGGCTGTCGGGGATTTAGAGGGAACTCTGGAGGCAGTGTTGCTCAACGGAAAGATGAAGCAAATAGAACGATTACCCGTAAGCGGACTCGCGGAGAAACTTAATCAAACTGATGACGTAGACACCGTAGTTTTTGATGGTGTGATAACACAGAGACTCGTGGACATCGCAAGCCAGAAGAAGGTCACACATATTGTGGCAGCTCGCATCTCAGATTCCATAAAACAACCGTTGGGTATGCGTCTTTTGACGTTCACAGATGTTAAGGAGTAACTTAAACAGGTCTAAACAATTCATACCAGAGTGGAGATATCTCCCGAAGTAGGCCCTATCTACAGAATTCTGTTTCCCTTGTCAGCTATTCCTCAGAGCCACATTTCGGGCTGGTGCTCATTAACCTCGTAGTTGACATCTAAAAGCCAGAATGTTTTTTTCAGCTTCTTTCCACCTTGGCAGCATAGAGGGGCGCCAATATGTTTTTAACGGTTTTTGACAATGAATGTTTGTTGTGCTTCTAATAAACTGAAAGTGAGAAACTTTTGAAAATCTTGAATTTTAACCGCAAGAAAGGTTTTGCGAAGGTTATACCTGAAAATCTAGACGATCTCTGGCACCTATACAACATAATTCTTGAACACGACGTAGTTTACGCAAAAACAAGGCGCATAATGAAACTGGATGAAAAATACGCCCGTCCAAAAAAAGGTAAGAGAATCTCGCTTTTCCTAGGCGTCAAAGTGATGAAAGTGCTCTGGGACAAAAGCTTAAACCGACTAAGAGTACACGGAATCATCTGTGACGCACCTGAAGACATCAACGTAACTGGATCACATCACACCATCAACGTGACCCTTAACAAACCAATAACTGTTGTTAAATCCAAGTGGTCAAAACATCAGATCGATAGGTTATATAGAGCCAGCAAAGTCAAAACGGCGCCCATCATTGTGATGTCAATGGACAACGAAGAATACTGTGTGGCTGTCTTGAGACAATACGGCGTTGACGTTAAGGTTGAGAAAAGAATAAAGCTTCCTGGAAAAAGGGAGGCTGAGAAAAGGACGAAGGCAACACAAGAATTCTTTAAAATAGTTCTACAATTCCTTAAGGAAGTTTGGATGAACATTCGCAGCCCAATTGTAGTCATAGGTCCGGGATTTATAAAGAACGAATTCGTGAAATACATGAAGAGAGAGACTTCAGACGTTGCAGATGCTGTTATCGATGTGAAAGGCGTTAACAGCAGCGGATTGGCTGGAATACGCGAAGCATTGCGTTCCGGAGTTCTAACAAAAGCGTTGAGACACGTGCGGATAGTTGAGGAAACAAAAGTTATGGAAGACGTTCTTGAGCGGCTTGGAAAAGGAAAGCTTGACGTGACTTATGGATTTGATGATGTGAAAAAGGTGAGTGTGTTCGGTGCTGTTGAAAAGCTTCTCTTGGCAGACATCACGTTAAGGGAAACGCTCGACGAAAGTAGAATAACCTTAGAGAAGCTCATGAGGGAAGTTGAGGAAAAAGGCGGACATATAATTGTCATCAGCACGGAGCATGAAGCTGGAGAAAAACTGCTCGCACTCGGAGGCGTTGCAGCGCTCCTCCGTTTCCCATTGAGTTAGAGAGAGAGTTTATTTTTCTAAAAGCTTGAGGCGCCTACGGACTGCTGGATTTTGGTCTGCCAGTTTCTTTAGAAGCATTTCAAATGTTTCGTCAGGTGAAAGCTCTCTCTCGATAAAGACTCCGGTTCTACCAACCTTGTCGCGGCGAAGGAGAGCGTGAACGCGGTCTAGCACAGTGTTAAGAGAGATCCCTAAGAGGTGTGAAACTGTTTCCTCACGCCCCACGATGCTGTTTTCAACATGCCCTTTAGGTGTGGGTTCAATTAACATCAACCGCTTGTCCACACCTGAAACACGCACTTCGTTTCTAAGCGTTGAAAGAGATGCTTCGCCGCTGAACTTGTAAAAGTCTCTCTCGACATGGCGAAGTTTCACAAGGGGAAAGGAGACGCATCGTTGCTTATCCACTTCAATGTAGCCTTTGACCGCGTAGAAGGGCGTAGCCTGCACAGCAATTCGCCGATTGACAGGGATATTGGCGCGTTCAAGAGCCGTTTCTATGGCGAAAGAGGAGGACGGGTCTGGCAGAAACACGTCGATGTCGCTTTTCTCGGAGACATCACCCCGAGCAATGCTTCCGTGCACAATAGAGCGTATGTTGGAATGGTCTAGAACCTCCATTATATGAACCGCCTTAGAACGCAATTCTTTCAACAGTTCCCAGTGTTTCTCGTTGTAAACAACCTCTAAATGTTCAGCACGGGTCACCGGTTTCTTAGCCATCAGTCCTCACCGTAAAGGGAGGCGCCAAGCCAATTTAAGTAGGAGGGCAAACCTTCTATTACGGGAAGCGCAATTACTTCCGGCACTTCATAACTGTGGAGTTCTTTCACCCTTTCAGAGAGTTTTTTGAAAAGATTCTTTTTCGACTTCATGATGACTAAAAACTCGCTTGCTTTGTCGATTTTTCCTTTCCACCAAAAGAGAGATGAAACTGGGCCAACAATGTTTGCGCATGCAATCAGCCTTTCCTTTAGTAGACTATGAGCGATTTTTGTCGCCTCTTTCTTATCTGGGACCGTCATGAAGACGACGATATAGGATGACATGTAGCTTTCCCACAAAAAACTATCCTAAGGTATTATTAGTTGATTTCTTTTACGAAATAGTAAGGAAAACATGGATTATGTCAATGTGCACGTTATGTAAGAAGAGAGAAGCGGTTTTTATGCGTCCCTACTCAGGAGAAAGACTATGCAGAAGATGTTTTTGCAAATCTATAGAAAACAAGGTTAGAGCTACAATTTCTAGGTATGAAATGTTTCAACCCGACGACAAGATTATGGTGGGGGTTTCTGGTGGAAAAGACAGCGTAACTCTCCTCCACATACTAACGAAGATAGAGAAGGCTTTTCCAGACGCACCGCTTTGCGCAGTCACAGTTGACGAAGGAATAAAAGGTTACCGAGATGAGGCTCTGAAGTTCGCTGTGGAAAACTGTCGAAAGCTAGGTATAGAGCATATTTTGACTTCCTTCAAACAAATGTACGGATATGGGTTGGATGAAATTGTAAACATGATTCAAAAAAAAGAGTTAACGCCCTGCTCCTACTGCGGAGTGTTAAGGAGGCGAGCTTTAAACACAACAGCGCGAGAGGCAGGTGTGGACAAGCTTGCTACGGCGCATAACCTTGACGATGAAACTCAAACCATGATTTTGAACATTCTTCACGGCGATGCCTTGCGGATAGCTCGTGTCAAACCCGTTTTGACTGTGGTGCACCCAAAACTGGTGCCGCGTGTAAAGCCTTTCTGTGAAGTGCCAGAGAGGGAAGTCGCCTTCTACGCGTACCTGAAGAAAATTGAGTTTCAAGGTGTTCCATGCCCATATGCGGGAACTGCGTTGAGGAACGATGTACGGACTATACTGAACAGGTTGGAGGAGAAACATGCTGGAATGAAGTTCACTGTTTTCAGGTCTATGGAGAGAATTAGGCCAGCGCTGGAAGCCATGGCGGAGGAGGTGAAGTTGCGGGAGTGTAAGAAGTGTGGAGAACCGACTGTTGGAGAGCTTTGTAAGCCTTGTCAAATGCTTGAGAAACTGTCCATTGCGTAAGGTGAAAGATACCCAAAATTCTTTTTCTTGTTCCTTTAGACTATATTGTGAGGGAGGCTTCAGTTGACTGTACTTTCAGACAAGGAGATACTGCAACATATAGAACGAGGTGAAATAGAGATTACCCCCTTTGAGTCGGCATGTCTTAATCCTGCTGGTTACGATTTGCGTTCCGCCATTGAATTAACAATAAACCCGGGACAATCTACGCTGGTGGCTAGTTTGGAAAAAGTTCAATTGGGCTTAAGCGTGATGGCGTATCTTTATCTACGTTCTTCTCTCACTCGAGAAGGAGTTGTTGGAGGGTTCGCGGTTGTGGACCCGGGTTTCAGTGGACAATTGACATTTAATTTTCACAATTTAGGAGAGAACGTTGTTAGGGTAGAAAAGGGTGAGCCGATTGTTCAGATAGTTTTTCATAAATTGGGAAGTGTGGCTGATAAGGGCTATGCTGGAAGGTATCAAAAGAGTGTTGGGGTAGTGGAAAGTAAGAGAGTTAAGTAGCGTTGAAAGTTTTTTAGGTGGCGGGTCACCGAGGCTGGACGTCCAGTTTTCGCCGAGCCCTCTAACCTCTTTGCTCATACCCGAGCCCCCCTGAGCGCTGAACGTTCAAGCTTAGGTTGCTCCCTCCCGGGCCTGGCCAGGTTCACTTGGTAAACGCGGTTAACGGCTTCCCTACGGAAGTCGCTCCACGTCCGCCAGCCCCAAGGGACGGATACTCATGGTTAGAGAGCTAGAGGAGCTTAACGATCTTTGACGCCTCACCTTGGCTGTCAGCCCGTCGTATAGAGGGTTTACGGTCGAAGCGTAAGCTTTTCAAGGGACCCCTAGCCCCCCGCCTAAGACCCGCCAAGAAGAAGTTTGGGCGTTCATAAGTATAAAAGTTTATCAATGCTCAAGTGCCGCAGGATGCGGGACTAAGGCTTAGTAGACATAGTCTGCCCTCCACCAGCGCGCACTCACCTGCGTTCAGGAAGTTTGGAGTATGTTCCGTCTGGAGTTCTATAAACTGCTAACCGTCCAACAGTCTCCCATTTGTCTCCGTCTCTACGTCGGAGTTGCACAACGATAACTTCGGCTGCCGGATCGGTTTTTCCATGCCAGACGGTGATGCCTAGATAATCTTGTTCACTGAGCTGTGTATAAAAACGTGCCTTTGGCTGTTTTGGCTGAGGGTTTGAGTCCAACTCTATCACCATAATCCTTTAAGGAGTCCACATTTTTATTTTTAAAGTATTTATGGATGAGGGTGCGGTGGAGTTTAGCTAAGCTATTGTGTAACACTCATCCGTAAGGTCTGAAAAAGATTGAGCTGAAACCTCTATAGATTTGTTTTATACCGACGAACGTCGACTTCTTGACAAATGAGAAAGCGCGCGCGAGGGGGGCGATGGCTTTAAACGTAAGAGCTTGGTAGAAATTTTCTGAGTGGAATATTTGAATCAGGTTAGGACTGTGCTCTTCATTCAGGTTTTGAATTCTTTTGTTAGTGGTGTTTTTGCGATTGCTTTGCCGTTAATGATGAAGGAGAGGGGCATTGACATTGTTGTGATGGGGCTTGTGTTTGCGTCTTTGCCGTTGATTATGCAGTTTGGCAGGATATTTTTTGCTACTGTTTCCGATTTTTGGGGTCGAAAACCTTTTTTTGTTTCTAATGGATTTTTAGGCGTTATTTCGGGTTTAATCTACTATTTTGCTCACACTCCTGTGGAATTTTTGTTTGGGAAAGTTATGGAGGGAACTAAGCAGGGTGCGTTGTGGGCTGTGAATCGACCTTTCCTTCTGGAAAAGAACGGAAGGCATTGGAGAATTCTGGTTTATTTGAGAGCAAGCATGTACGTTGCTTTTGCTATAGGCAGCCTACTGACTGGTTTTTTTGTCATTTGGTTTTTGTATGAAGGAACGATGGTGCTTTGTGCTTTGATTGGACTTTTTGTGGTTTTCTTGTCCTTTATGCTGCCTAATGAAAAGAAGAAACGGTTCAGTGCAAAGGAGGCTTTGCATTTTTTGGATTTCAGGAAGAAAAAAAGGCTTTTCAAAATTTTCCTGATTTTATTCTTTGTATTGGGTTTGTCTTGGGGTTTCGTTGGTGGTTTTGTTAAACCTTTGTTTTTGGATAATCTTGGATTTGCGGCCGAGACGATTGGATTGATTTTTGGCGCGCAAATCTTGTTAGCGGGCATGTTTTCTTATCTTTTTTCGAAAAGCAGCCATATGAGGCGACTTATTCTTTTGAGTGGAATACTATATTCGGCTACATTCTTCTTGCTTGGATTCTTAAGTTCAGTTCTCGCTGGTGCTCTTTTGATTGCTTATGGTTTTGTTGAAGGCATGACTAGTATCGGCCAGGAAGGAATTTTGTCGAGAATTACCGATAAGAGTTCTTATGGGACTGACATTGGTTTGTTAATGACGGGGCTTCATGTTGGAGAGGCGTTGAGTTTGGCTTTGTCCGGGCTTCTTGTTTCAATATGGGGTTTTGCTGCTCCGTTTTTGCTTACAGCTTTGACTTACGCAATTTTTTCTGTAACTTCATATCTAGTTCTGAATGAGCAAGCATTCAAGAAGCCGTAAAAACTGAAAGCTCTAATTTTCGAAGAGATTTTCAAGAAAGCTCGGCAAATTGCAAGTTTAATCTTAGTAGCGAGATGGCGCGGGGTGCGGGATTTGAACCCGCGCGGCCCAAAGGACCACAGGCTTAGCAGGCATAGGCATTGATTCTGCCCCCTACCAGGCTAGGGCAACCCCGCAATTATCCTTTAACTCATCCTTTACTTCATCTTAACACTTATTTCTCTGTAAAGGTTGCCAAATGAATGTTTAGCAGGGGTTATTTTTGTCTTTTGTGCTATACTGGTGCGCTATTGGGAGATTAGAATCTGTTTTCGCACACGAGTTTGCTCGTAAAAATTCACGTATTAAAATTCTAAGTTGTACGAGTCAACTAGTTTTCAATGCTGTACTTTTTTCTATGCATTCTCGATGTTTACCGATCACGTCATCCACTAGTTGTTTGAGGCGCTCCTTCGGTTGGAAGCCTGTGACTGTCTCGATAGGTTTTCCATCACAAAAGAAAACTAAGGTGGGGGTGCCCATAATTCCATACTTAACAGCGACCTGTTGATTCTCACTGCTCGATAAGACATTTAGTTTGGCAAATTTCACTTTGTCCTTGTATTCTTCGGAAACCTCACTGTAGATGGGGTTCAGTCTTATACACCAAGGACATTGTTCATGCCAAAAATCAACGATCACCAGAGTGGCAAACTGCAAAATCTCTTTTTCCCAACTGTCCGCATTTACGTCTAAAACACTGTGCATACTCATTCAACCTTGACACTACATATTTGTCTTTCAGTGCTATTTAAAATAAATCACTGTCTTGATCTCTTCTCTATCCGATTTGAATGCTTGTTTGAAATCTGTCAGATACAGTTTCTTGGTTATCAGCTTATTTAAGACGTCTTTGTATCGACGTTTGATCTCAGACATGTCTTTTATGCCCCTTTCAAAATGGCTTTTGTTTGAGCTTACTGAACCGAACATGAGACGATTGCCTAAGACCATGGTTGTTAAAACCTTGCCGAATTCCTTGCATGCCTTTTTTTCGCGGTAGATTCCGAGAAAACACATGACGCTGTTTGGCCCAAGGAGACTTAGAGCTTCAAGAGTCGGTTCAACTCTTCCCGTGGCCTCAATGACTATGTCAAACTTTTCGTCTATGGTCTCTATTGGCGTCTCTCTGACGTTGATGTATGTGCCTCCAACGCTACGTACAATCTTTGCTTTTAGGCTTTCCTTGTCCCTTGTAGCTGCTACGTAAACCTTAAGGCCCTTTAAACGCAAAATCATGGTCGCCAATAAACCTAGTGACCCCGCTCCGACGATGAATGCTTTTTTAGGCTCCCATACCATTCTTTCTTGAATTTTGAAAGACTGGGTGACCGCTTTTTCCACAATGCTCACTGGTTCTAAGAGAACTGCAAGATCCTCTAGCTCTGGTGGAATCTTGATCAGAAAATCTGCATCGGACACCGCGTATTCCGAAGCGAAGCCGTGTAGCTTGTAGATTCCATGTTCAAAATAGTTTCCAGTTAGACAGAAGTCTGATTCGCCGGTGCGACAGTTGAGACAGTTTTCTTTGCAGGGCCTTCTCACAGTGGGCACGACAACCTCTCCTTCGGAAAAATTTTCAACTTGGTCACCAATTTCCTGAACTCTGGCTAAGGCTTCATGTCCCAGAACAAGGTAGCGAGAACCGCTAGGGGGAGAGCCGTAGATCCCCTCATTAATCTCCCTGTCTGTCCCGTCTATGCCTACACATAACGTTTTCAGCAAGACCT
>DAOVGL010000013.1 GCA_030672415.1 Candidatus Bathyarchaeota archaeon | reverse complement strand
TACTATTCCTCCGCCTAGGACAAGCTCGTCTTTATGGAGAAGAATGGTCTCTTTGTTTAGCGCCAAAAGCAGATCGATAGTGTCGGCTTGAGAGTAAATCTCTTCTGCGTCCGCTCTCGCAATGTAGAAGTTGTGTCCTCCCCTTATGAGGGATTGGTAGTCGTTGGCGCCGAAAACATGAAGTCCTCCCCTTAAGCAGGCCTTAGCAAAGAGGAAGCCAGAACGGGTTATCCCCGCTCCGGCCTCTCCCCCAATCATTACAGAAATCTTATTCACAATCACGCTAGTCACCATACCTAGATGAGTTTCTCACTGGTCTCCAAGTTTACAATATGTATGGCGTTGAAAGGACAGGCTTCAGCTGCTTCTCTGACGCATTCCAGTTCGTCCAGTTCCAATGTTTCTGCAACGACTTTATTTTCTTTCATAACTTTGTTAGCTCCTTCAATGCTGGATTTTCCATCGACATCCGAGAGCTGGAAGAACTGTGGACACAGCTCAACGCATGCCCCAAATCCTTGACAAGCGTTTTTGTCTATTTCCACTCTGAATTTACTCATACAAATCACCTTTTAGTTTTGTTACATTCCACCTTTTATCGCTTTCCAGCTATCTTTTCCGCTATTTCAACAACTCTGCGCGTGCTAAACGTACATGAGTTTCTAAACGATTAATCCTTTAGGTAATTGAGTTACAAAGCTAACTTCTTAGCAAATGTCGTGAGGTGTTTGCCTAAACTCTTTGCCATTTTTAGCTCATTGGCTGATGGCATGCGCTCGCCCATCCCGCCAGCAATAGTTGAAGCTCCGTATGGTGAGCCACCGGTTATTTCTTCCATTGTCATCTGCTCTTTGAAAGAGTAGGGCAGACCAACCAAAACACAACCATGGTGTAAAAGCGTAATCATAGTTGTGATAATAGTAGTCTCTTGTCCGCCATGTTGAGTATTGGAGCTAGTGAACACCGCCGCCGGTTTGCCAATGAGAGTACCATTCATCCATTCACCTCCGGTTTGATCCCAAAAGTTTCTCATCTGGGCACACATGTTGCCGAAGCGGGTTGGAGTGCCGATAATTATGCCGTCAATTCCTTTAAGGTCTTCTCGGGGATTGGCAACCGGAATGGTCTTCATTAATTCTTTCGCCTTTTTTATATTCTCATCCCAAAACTCTTCTGGAACAAGTTCGGCAGTTTGTTTAAGGATTGCTTCACCACCTGCCTCGCGAACACCTTCAACTACTGCATTGGCCATCCTGAAGATGTGACCATACATTGAGTAGAAGAGAACGAGAATCTTTGGTTTATTTTCTTTCATTTTTCCACCTCCATCTTAATTACATATCTCTTTTACCTTTCTTTTTTGTTTACCGTAGCTTATTTCTCTAGATGCATGCATCGGCCTTGTCCGACGGCGTGTCACTCGTGTGACTTTGACTGTTCCTTTTCTAGCCTCTAGCTTTAACTAAGGAAAGCCTACGGAGTGTTAGTGGGAGATTTTATCTCCCTTTATGCTGATTATTTCCTGTTTTAGAGTGATGTTTTTTTCCGAAGAGTCTAAGGCTTCTTTGACGAGACGATATAATCCAAAACAACATGGAACTTCCATATTGACCACAGTAACGCTTCTAATGTTGGATCGCTTGAATATCTCAGTTAGTTTCTCCTTGTAGAACTCGGCATTATCAAGTTTAGGGCATCCGATCACAACTGTTTTATCCCTTAAAAAGTCACTGTGAAAGTTTGCGTAGGCAAAAGGCACACAATCAGCGGCTATTAACAGATCCGCATTTTCAAAGAACGGTGCAGTGGGCGGCAACAATGTCAGTTGCACAGGCCACTGAGATAGCATGGATTCCCTTTTCTCTGGAGTGGTCACAGCTTCTTTCTCTGTCCGATTTCTTTCAAAATGCATTACTTTTGCTGAGGGACAGGAATGATGGTTAGCAGGGTGATGGTGGACTACAGGAACTGTTTGTTCTGCCTTTAAATGTTCTTTTACTGCTTCTTCGTTGAATTCTTCTGTTTCTCTTTCTTCGATGGTTATGGCTCCCTCAGGGCACTCGCCTAGGCAGGCTCCTAAACCATCGCAGTATTTGTCACTGACCAGTTTGGCTTTTCCGTTAATGATTTTGAGGGCTCCTTCTGCACATGCAGGTACGCATAATCCACAGCCTGTGCATTTTTCTTCGTCGATTCTAATTATGCTTCTTAAAACCATTTATTTTTCACCTCCATTCAATAACGATTCACGTATAATAAATTTGAAGCGTTTTTCTTCTTCTGTTTTTGAAGCTCTCGGGTTGTTAAACATTTTCCTTCTGTTGGACAGTATTTTTTGGCGTGGTATGTAAATATCTCGAATAGCTGTTCCATTGTTTCTTTGTTCAAAGAGTAGAAACGTTGCTTTTTCTTTCTTTTTGAAAAGACAAATCCGCATCTCTCTAGGGGTTTAAGGTTATGCGAAATCATGCTCTGTTCTTGATTTAGAGCCTCGGAAATCTCAGAGACATTCCTTGGTCCATTA
>DAOVGL010000058.1 GCA_030672415.1 Candidatus Bathyarchaeota archaeon | reverse complement strand
AACTGGAGTAGTTATGTCTGTTCCTGCACACGCTCCTTACGATTACATAGCATTAGAAGGAGTGAAGAGAGAAGCTTCCAAACTTGAAAAGTACGGAATTACGCAGGAAGTCATAGACAAGCTTAAACCAATCTCCATTATCGCTGTCCCTAAATATTCTCCGTATCCAGCAGCTGACGTAGTAAAGAATATGGACATACAAAATCAGCTGGACCCCAGTCTCGAAAAGGCGACAAGAGAAGTCTATAGACATGAATTCCACAATGGAAGAATGAAAGAGAACACTGGAGAATATGTAGGACTCGCAGTGGCTGAAGCAAAAGAAAGAGTCAAAGAGAATCTAATTAAAACAGGGAAAGCTGAAACCATGTATGAACTCATTAACAAACCCGTTATCTGCCGATGCGGAACCGAGTGCATCGTCAAAATTTTTGAAGATCAATGGTTCATCAATTATGGAGACCCTGAATGGAAAGCCACGGCGCACAAATGCCTCGACAACATGGAAATCTTGCCAGGGGAGCTACGTCCAGAATTCAATTATGTTATCGATTGGCTTCATGAGAAAGCCTGCGCTAGAAAGGCTGGACTTGGCACAAACCTTCCTTGGGATCCAGAATGGATTATAGAATCGCTTTCAGACTCCGTCATATACATGGCTTACTACACTATC
Source organism: Candidatus Bathyarchaeota archaeon (assembly GCA_030672415.1). Taxonomy (GTDB): domain Archaea; phylum Thermoproteota; class Bathyarchaeia; order Bathyarchaeales; family Bathyarchaeaceae; genus B1-G15. Next base: position 9,299 of record DAOVGL010000058.1, on the reverse strand, counting down.
ATAAAGCACTTTCATGCTCATAACATTCAGTCGAACCAGTTGACTGACGCCGTTTTTAATTACATTTTCCTAAGCGTTGGACAACCAAAGGAAGTGGCGAAAGAAGCGGGTTTGAACCAGAAAGTTTTAGAACAAATGCGCAGCGAATTCTCGTATTTTTATCCCCTGGACAGCCGCCACTCAGGTCGAGACCTAGTTTCAAACCATCTCACCTTCATGATTTTCGTTCACACAGCGATCTTTCCTAAAACGTTATGGCCTTGTCAGATCGTTGTAAACGGAAGCGTGCTGATGAAAGGCCAAAAGATGAGCAAATCCATAGGTAACATCATTCCCCTTCGCGAAGCTATCAAAATGTTTGGGGCAGACCCGCTAAGATTCGCGGTTCTAGCCACCTCTGAACTACTGCAAGACGCCGACTTCAGCTCCACCCTAGCGAGATCTGTGCGCGATCGACTGGAGCGCTTCTACCGATTCGCAGTTGAAACCGTGCAAGCCCAAACGAACGTTACAGACGGTCAGTTAACGCTAACAGACCGATGGATGCTCAGTCGACTGCAAGAACACATAAGGGCAGCAACTGAATCAATGGATAAACTAATGGTTAGAAAAGCAATCCACAGCGCCTTATACGCGCTGGATCAAGATTTCCAGTGGTATCTACGGCGAATCGCTGAAGAAAAAGAAGTTACAGAGAGGAAAAGCGCCATCGCAGAAGTGTTCAACAAGATTTTGGACGCTCAGGTTAGGATGCTTGCCCCAGTTACTCCTCACATCTGTGAAGAGATATGGAAGAAAATGGGGAGGAAAGGCTTCGTTTCCTTGGCTGAGTGGCCAACGTATAACGAAGCTAGAGTTGACATTGGGGCGGAGGAAGGCGAAGCTCTTGTCAGAAGCGTGTTGGGCGACACATTAAACATCATTAAAGCAACGAGAATCGCTCCGAAAAGAATCAACTATTATGTCGCGGCGCCGTGGAAATGGAAAGTCTACCTAAGATCCTTGGAAAAATCTGTTTCTGAAAGAATCCTCTTGAGCGATCTTATGAAAGAATTGATGACACATCCAGACTTGAAGGAGACGGCGGAAAAAATTGCTAAGTTCGCCCGTCTAATCGTTGATGAAGTTAATCGGATGCCCGACGACAAAAAACGTAGACAACTGCAAATTAAGGTTCTAAATGAATACCAAACATTAAAAGAGGCTGAAAACTTTTTTAAACAAGAACTTAACGCAAAGGTTCACGTTTACAGTGAGGAAGACCCTCAACACCATGACCCAAAGAAAAAGAGCGAATTGGCTAGGCCATATCGCCCCGCCATATACATTGAATGAGAGAAATTATATCTAGGCGATTCCAAGACTATTCTTGGTTTAGAAATGGGCCCGTGGCCTAGTCTGGATAAGGCGTCGGCCTTCTATTGTGGAGGAAAAGGGAGAAAGCCGAAGATCCGGGGTTCAATTCCCCGCGGGCCCGCCAGTTTTCGAGGTCGATGAGAGGTGAAGTATTTTGAAGCTTTACAAATGTATACGCAAATTATAAATGCTTCAAGACAAAAGTAAGGTAGCTACCATTTAAGTTTGCTATATTATTGTATAAAAGAGATGGAAAGAATGAGCACTCACGCCGAGGAACTGAAGCTTCGATTAATGACGATTGAACTGCTTCAAACCGCAAAGAAACGATACACCTATCGGGAGTTGTCTGCCAAAACTAACTTACCAGTGACGGTTCTAAGCCGATACGCTAAGGGCCACGTTTTGCCAAACGCCGAGAGAGCACGACAGCTCTGGGGCACCCTAAAAAAACTCGTTGGTTTACCAATCGAGCTTCGCAAGAGGATACAATTCAACTCCGAGGGATATTTCAACAACACGTGGATTATCGGTGATTTCAACATACTTAGGCAAGCCGCACATCATGCCCTCGCAACCTTTGCTGGAAGACGAGTGACAAAAATCTTAACCGCCGCGGTTGACGGCATACCGCTGGCAACCATGGTCGCAGACTCTTTAGGCGTCAACTTGGTCATAGCGAAATGGAGCAAAGAGGTGGGAGTTCCAGCGTTTTACGAAGAAACATATGTGCTTAGGGGCTCTGGTGTAACTAGAACGCTGTACTTGCCGAAGGAAGCTTTGAAAAGAAGGGACAGCGTGCTCATTGTGGACGACATGGTAAAGAGCGGGGAAACTCAAGTTGCCCTTGTTAACCTTGTTCGCAAGGCAAGAGCAGAAATTTCTGGGGTATACTATCTTATTGCTGTTGGAGACGAGTGGAAAGAGAAGCTAGTGCTGCCTAAGGGATGTCCAATCGAGATTGTGACTAGAATCAAGTCGGTTTAGCAAACGAACCCAACTTATTAACTATGCTTTTTTTATCTTCCTTTTCTGCGGAAGTCTTTGCCAAGTCTTAGCAAAGCGGTTTCAAAGTTCACAAAGGCTTTTCCAGCCACTTTGTTTTTCCTCCAAAAACTCTTCAACTCTTTCAGTGCTTTTTCATGGGGTTCCTTTCTTATTATCCCTAAGTTTTTCGCTGCCAACATAACCAGTGGAGTGGGTTGGGCGTCGGCTTTTTCCCAAAGTCCTCTTAGCTCTCGCAGAAAAATGCTCACGGTTACGCTTCCTATACCTTTTCCTAATTCTTTCAAACGTTTTTCTAAATCAGAAGAACTCGAAGCTTGATCGTGTAGTAAGCTTAAGTTGCCCCCATAATTCGCAATCAAGTTGCCCATAACTTCTAAGAGTTTGGTACTGGTTTTGAAATCGTATCGAGTGTAACCGCCCTCGTCAAGTATATCAACTAGACCTTGCCCCCCGTTTTTACGATACTTTCTGGCGTCAATATTCCATGCTTCTCAAAACACTTGTAAGTTCGTATCACAGCAGTCTCGTTTATAGGGGCACCGAACAAAACTGAGTCTAGAAACCATTTAAAAATTTCTTTTTTGTCTCCTTCTCTAAGGTTTATTCCTAAAATCTCCGAGTATCTCTGTCCAAATTTCTCAATCAACAGAGCCACATCTTTCATAAAAAAAAATCCCTCTAATTATATACTTAAACTAGTTATAAAAAACCGAACACGATCCGAGTTTACAACAAAAGTAAAAATGAGGGATGCATAATAGAGAAGGTCGACGGTGCCGTGTATGAGAACCATAGAGTGGAAAAATGGGATGGTCATCACGATAGATCAGACAAAACTACCCAGCGAAACGTCCTTTCTCAAGATGAAGGAGTGCCGCCAAGTGGCAGCCGCTATAAAAGATATGAAAATACGGGGAGCTCCGCTCATAGGGGTGGCAGCTGCTTACGGCTTGGCTCTCACTGCCTACCATTCAAAAGCTGAAAAAAGAGAGGGTTTAATGAAGGAAATTGAGCAGTCAGCTGAGATGTTGAGGAAAACAAGACCTACGGCCGTGAACCTATTCTGGGCGGTTAATCGGGTTGTGAAAAAAGCGCAGAAAACGTTAGGAAGTTCAAGGGCTGTGGTTAAAGCTATGGTTGATGAGGCTCAAAAAATGGCGGATGAAGACGTGCAGGTTAATCGCAATATTGGTGGAAACGGAGCAGAACTTATTGACGATGGAGACACAATACTAACTCACTGTAACGCGGGAAGCCTAGCCACTGTTGATTACGGCACCGCACTGGGGGTTATACGAGCCGCATGGGAACAAGGTAAACAAATCAGGGTGATCGCCACGGAAACTAGGCCTAACTTGCAAGGTGCCAGACTTACGATGTATGAGTTGAAACGCGAAGGCATTCCAGCCACGTTGATTACGGATGGTATGGTTGGATACGTTATGTCTAAACAGTTAGTGAACAAGGTTGTGGTGGGGGCTGATAGGATAGTTCGAGACGCTGTGATAAATAAGATTGGCACATATTCTATAGCCGTGTTAGCTTATGAACATGGCATCCCATTTTATGTCGCGGCTCCCATGTCTACTTTTGATCTGACACATACTTCAAAGGACGCGATCATTGAGGAGAGGAGTCCTGAGGAAGTTACGCATTTTAGTTCCAAAAGAACTGCTCCAGAAGAAGTGAATGTGCTAAACCCAGCGTTCGACATTACTCCAATGAAATATGTAAGCGCCATTATCTGCGAAACTGGTGTTTTGTCACCGACAGAGCTCAAAGAATTTTCTATGGCTAAACGAGGATTTAAATCTTAAACGTGTATACAACAGCGTTAGTAAACGAGTTGGAGATTACAGCTTTGAAACACCCAGAACATGAAGCTGAGACAGTGCGTGAGATTGAATTAAAGATAAAGGCTTCACTTGGGGAGAAAGGCGTTCTGGTTTCTTCTCCGGAAGATATTGAGGGGTTTTCCTTGAGAGGCTATGGAGTTTCTGAAAACAAGAAGCTGACACTCACTTTTTATGAGGCATTATTTCTGGTTAGCAAAAACATCCTTCAAGTTGATGATGAAAAAACTGGGAAAGAAGTGAGTTTCCAAAATCTTCTTAGGCGTTTTCAACTGGTTGATGAAGATGCTTGGGTCAAATACTTAATCTATCGGGATTTGAGAAGTCGGGGATACGTAGCTAGGGAAGGGTTCGGTTTAGGAATAGACTTTCGCGTTTATGAACGAGGAGAGTATGGAAAAGAAACCGCTAGATACCTCATATCTGGGATTCAGGAAGGCAAACCGGTTTCAGTGGAAGAATTAGCGCGAACCTTAAAGTATGCTCAAAGTCTAAAGAAGAAGCTGGTGCTAGCGGTTATAAACCGAAGAGGAGAAGTCGTGTACTACTCCCTTTCACAGCTAACTTTAAAGTGAAAAACATGGAAAAAATTACAGGTCTCATACAGCTTACTCGCCCAATTAACTGCGCAGTGATGGGAGTTGCGGTACTGGTGGGAATGATTGTAGCGGCTCAAACTTTTCTTCTAGATGAAAAAACAACTCTTCTCGGATTCATTACAGGTTTCACCTTCCTCGCCGCAGCGAACGCAGTCAACGACTATTATGACAGAAACATCGATGCAGTAAATGAGCCTAGCCGTCCCATCCCAAGTGGTGTGATTCAGCCGAAGGAGGCGTTAAGCTACGTGTTTATTTTAAGCGCTACTGGTTTTTTCACCGCCTTCCTAACTAATGTCCAGTCTTTAACAATTGCCATCGTAGCTTGGTTTTTATCAATGTATTACGCCATGATGGGCAAAAGCACCGGTGTGTTTGGAAACCTCGTCGTCGGCATTTGTGTGGCGCTTCCCTTCATTTACGGTGGGTTTGCAGTTGAAAGCGGGCTGTCGTTAATTCTTATTCTCTTCGCTGCCATGGCGTTCTTTTCAACGATTGGGAGGGAGATTACGAAAGGAATTGTGGATGTTGAAGGGGACAAACTTCAGAGTGTAAAAACTGTGGCTGTCTTGTACGGGTCTAGAACTGCTGCCGTGACCGCTGCTTTCTTTTACATTATCGCGGTTGTTCTTAGCATCTTTCCATGGGTTTTAGACAAGGTTTCAGTTTGGTATCTTCCCATTGTCATCTTAGCTGACGTAGGATTTATTTCATCATCTATTCTTCTTCTACGCAACTATTCACGTGAAAATGCAAGAACAATTAAACGAATGATGCTCGCCTGTATGGTGACGGGTTTGCTAGCATTTATTGCGGGAACATTAAGTGGATGATAAAATGTCACAGTTCAAAACAGTTCGAGGAATGAGGGATTTTCTGCCTAAAGACGCCGAAAAGATAAGGTATGTAGAAAAGATTGCGAGAGAACTTGCCCACCTATATGGCTATGAGGAAGTCATCACGCCAGTTGTGGAACACTATGACCTCTTATCAGCCAAATCCGGTGAGGAAATTCGTGAACGCATGTATGCTTTCTCAGACATGGGTGGTCGAAGAGTGGCGTTGCGACCTGAATTCACCGCTTCCATAGCCAGACTGATAGCTACAAAAATGAGAAATGCACCTAAACCGATGAAGCTATTTTGCGCTGGAAGCCTTTATCGCTATGATGAGCCCCAGTACGGACGTTTCCGAGAGTTTTGGCAAGCCAACTACGAGCTTATGGGTTCCAGCGAACCGGAAGCCGATATGGAAATCCTCACGCTTACCAATGACTTGATAGGAAGGCTGGGTCTTCGTCGTTACTGGTTCAAAATTGGGCACATGGGGATTCTCCGTGGAATACTAAGTCAAGAGGGTGTAGCAGAAGGACAGCAGAATCTAATCATGCAGTTGCTGGATAAAAAGAGGTGGGACGAAGCGTTAACACTTGCAAGAGAGTCAAATGTTTCGCAAAACTGTATAGCGACCTTGAAAAAAATTCTTGAGACAAAAGGAAAGGACGCCTCTCAAGTTCTTAAGACGGCGAAACGTGTTGTTGCAGACTATGATGACGCCGTTGCCGCCGTAGAAAACTTGCGGGAAATCCTTGAGTTGACGGCAGAGGGCAACGTCAAATTTGAAACGTTAGTAGAGACAGGATTTGCACGAGGATTCGAATACTACACTGGGATAATCTTTGAACTGTACGTTCCTGAGATAGAGATAGCGCTTGGAGGCGGCGGACGCTACGATAAGCTGATTGAATTGTTTGGCGGAGAACCAACCCCCGCGGTGGGAGTTGCCCCGGGCATAGATCGCCTCGTGCTTGCCATGGATAAGCAGAAAGTTTCTCTGAAGATTTCGGAGGAAAGCAAAGTTATGATTATTCCAGTTGATGAAAAACTGAGAACGAAAGCTGTTGAACTTTCGTTAACGTTAAGGAAGGCAAAGATACCCGTCGAGGTAGAGTTGATGGGGCGCAAGGTTTCTAAGGCTTTGTCCGACGCTGACCGGAGAGGAGCAACTCACGCCGTTATTGTCGGTCCTGAGGAACTTAAGGAAGGAAAGGTGGTTCTGAGGGACATGAAGAAGAGAGAGCAGAGACCTGTGGAAATCAAAACACTTTCTAAAGAAATTCTGAAAGACACGAGTTAAGCTTCTTCTTCGAAAGCTTTCCCACAGTAAGGACAAAACGTCATATCCTCCGACAACACCCGACCACACCCACGGCAAAACCTGATTATTGGAGAGGATGGTGTTGACGGTGGCGGTTGTGTGGACGGAGACAGAGAAGGAACAGTTTTTTTCCATCTTCTACCCCACCAACTCTTAACTCTTCCATATACTCGAACGCCAAGTAAGCCTGCGAAAATCGACCACCCAAGCACACCCACGATCAAGGTCACAATTTCAACGATGAAAATTATGAGGATGAGGGAGAATGAATTAGGATATACGTCTAAGGCGAGACTGAAGCCGTACCAGTAGTAGTTAAAGAACCAGTGCAGGAGTATCGGCGCTTGAATGCCATAGAACAAATACGCCAAGCCGAAGACAAAGCCATCCAAAGTTGCCGTCGTAATTTTTCCAGGCCCCCAACCAAAAATGTAGTGAGCCAGTCCAAAAGCAAATGATGTAATTATGACCATTATCCATTCACCTCGGCTGATTCCTTTTATGCCGAATTCACTTACCGTTTTCACGCCAAGCAACTTCTTCGCCTTGTCAGGGTACAACGGAATCAAAAGTGCAACTTTCAAAGCCTGCTCACCTGATAACGTTGCCAACTTCTTACTTCCCACCAAAAATAGATAGACAACAAGGAATATTCCGATTGTGCTTATGCGGAAGCTAATTTCTTCGAGCACCGGAGAAGAGGTTAGTTGAAAAAAGAGGTGGTAGGGGTCTGTTTCGGGGAGAGCGCCTGTTGGAATACCCTGTGACTCTTGAAATAAGTGTATTGCAATAAAGGCGGTGAACAGCATACTCGCTATGATGGGCATAGCGAATAGGTTGTTGTTAAAAAGTTTGGTGAAAGGACGGGAAAAACCCTTTCTGACCACATCGTGAAGGCTTTCTCTGGATATCCAAGCACCAGCAAAGCAGACGACATACACGGCCAAAAGAACCAAGAAGGCTAGCCCATAGCTAGCTGTCACGGGAATATAAAAGCCAAATATCATGAATAGTAACATTGGAAATTCTGTTGGAGGGAGGGAAAGTTTACTGAAGGCTGATCCTTCGGGGGTGAAGAAAAACAACGCCGCTCCAAAAGGCATCGACAAAAAGTATGAGGAAATAAGCAGGAGAACGAAGACGATGAGAGGCGCAGCCAAAAGAACTCTGAGTTCAGTTCTCGTTTCGTTCTGTGCCACCACTAAACGCTCCAACTACCAGTCATTCACGTTAAGCTTTGTGCTCTTTTCTAATTAACCTTAACTGAGCGTTGTTCTAGATTTCCAGTCTAATGACGAGTTGTGCATATAACTCATCCTAAAAACATTACAACCCGACCAATAATCAACGTGCTAACAAGAATGAAAAGCAACGGACTAGCAGACTCAACAATCAAATACGTAGGAAAAATGCTAAACCGCTTACAACAATATTCGGACTTAGACAAATCCGAACAAATAAAACAATACATAGCAAACCTACACATCTCAAACGGCTACAAAAACCAACTACTCTTCGCTTACAGTCAATACACCGAATACTACAAAATAAAATGGCAAACAACAAAATACCACAGAAAAGCAAAAATGATTCGGATACCAACAACCGAACAAATAAACATGCTAATAGCCAACTCAGGCAGAATAATGATCGTAAAACTAACACTAAGCAAAGAAACAGGACTAAGACCCATCGAAGTCTGCAACCTAAAAGTCAAAGATATAGACTTACAACAAAAAACAGTTTATCCAACCACCGCAAAACACGGAGCACCAAGAGTATTAAAATTAAGCAACAGCCTAACAGAAATATTCAAAGCCTACATAATCAGAAACAACTTGAACCCAACAGATGAACTGTTCAAAGGAAACTCCGAGATGTATGGACAACATTTCAGAATACACAGAAACCAATTAGCCAAGAAACTACAAAAACCTGAACTAAGAACAATCAGACTCTACGACTTCAGACACTACTACGCAACAAGACTCTACGCAAAAACCAAAGACATACTATACGTCATGCAACAAATGGGTCACAAAAACATAATGAACACTCTAAAATATACTCAACTCCTAAAAGTAAACGAAGAAGAAGAATACACATGCAAAGTAGCAACCAACATCAAAGAAATCCAAGACCTAATATAAAACGGATTCGAATACGTCACGGAAATGGACGGACTGAAACTATTCAGAAAACGCAAATAACCCCCTTTTTTTATGTGATACATTCAATACTATTGGAAGGAAGCAAAACAGCATGCATGCTTCATCCTCAATCTGTACTGTTGATTCATAACTTTTTTAACCTCACAACTCGACGT
>DAOVGL010000066.1 GCA_030672415.1 Candidatus Bathyarchaeota archaeon | reverse complement strand
GCCAATAACAGAAGAAATGGGCATCGCTTGCGTGACTAGGTCATTGAACGTGAATAGTTTTGATATTTCGTGTCCTTTCAAACTTACGAGAAAGGTTTTGAAACTTTCGAAGTGCGGACCCAATTTTCTTCTAAACTTCTGGTGGAACTCGGAGAACTCTGCATAGTCCCTATGCACTGAAATCATAACTCTGTCTGCTTCCATTCCCTGGCCTTCACTTGAAAACACCACGTTTGGTTGTTCTTTTAGCCATTTCTCCGCCTTCTCTCTAAGGGGTTGTAAAGGCTCTTTCATGCGGTAAAGCGTGAAAACCATCAAATCAAAGCCTAAGTAAGAAAAGTCCGGGATTGCAGTGTACTGCAGTATCGCTTCTCTTTCCAGAATCTTCCTCAAACGGCTGACTGAGGGTTGAGAAAAACCTAGGATTTTGGCTAAATCTCTGTCGCTTCGCCTCGAATTTTTAATCAGTTCATGAAGCAGTTTTACGAGTTTTTCCTGTCTCATAGATAATACTTACGCTGAAACCCTTTATGAAACTTTTTACTATACGCACGTGCATGCTGAAAAGTAAAGCAAAGAGATAGGAAATGTGTGTGCACTGGAAGTGGCCAAATCGTAACGCAAAACTATTGGTCTCTGCCCCTTTGAAACCTGATAACGTTCAGTCCAACGATTACGACTATACAAAGGAAAAGAACGCGACCTTTATCCGTGTTGGTAGCTTGGGGATTTGCAGAAACATAAAAATTGTAGAGCATAGAAATTAAGTTTTATACTGTGACACTATCCTTGAATAAATGGGGAACAAAGCTTGCTGGCTGACCTAGTTCTTTACAACGCTAAAATCTACACGCCTGAAGGAATGATTGAAGCTGGCGTAGCTGTAGATGATGGAAGAATACTCAAAATAGCTAAAAAAACAAACCTCCCACAAGCTTCAACAAGACTGAACATAAGGGGACAGACAGTGCTTCCCGGCCTAATAGACCCGCATGTACATCTTAGAGACCAACAATTAGCCTACAAAGAAACTTTCTTCAGCGGAACAGCAACAGCAGCCGCTGGAGGCGTAACCCTCACAATCGACATGCCCAACAACAAACCAGTTACAATGAGCACAAAGTCTCTAAAGGAGCGCATGAAACTGGCTGAAACCCGAACAGTCGTCAACATCGCCTTTCACTCAGCCTTTCCAGAAACCCTCGAAGAAATGTCTCAGATAGTCGAGCAGGGAGCTGTGGCATTCAAGCTCTACCTTTCACAGAAAATTGGAGGTCTAGACATCGATGATGACGACGCGGTGGTGCGTGCGTTCAGCAGAGCTAGAGAAATGAAAGTTCCAGTTGCAGTACACGCTGAGGACAGAGAAACCCTTGAAAACGTTAAGACGGAGATGTTGCAAGCAGGACGCGGAGACCTAGAGGCGTATCTCAAGGTTCACTCGCCAGAAGCTGAACTGAAGGCAATACAGCGCACTATTAAACTCGCGAAGAAAACCAGCACCCACATCCACTTTTGCCACGTCAGTTCAGCGGAGGGACTGAAAGCCATCTTGACGGAAAAAAATAGAGGACTTGCCATCACCTGTGAAGCTTTGCCGCATCATCTCCTCTTATCCTCTAAGGATCTGAAACGCTGGAAAACTGTGACGCTCACAGATCCTCCATTAAGGACAGAAGAAGATGTTAAGGCGCTTTGGACCGCCTTTAAGCAAGGTTTGATCGACGTCTTAGCTTCAGATCACGCCCCACACACTGTTGAAGAGAAAGAGTCTGAGTTCATTTGGAACGTTAAGCCCGGCATACCTGGACTTGAAACAATGCTTCCTCTCCTACTCACACAAGTAAATGAGGGCAGACTAACGTTAGCAAGTTTGATTAGAGCGTCCTCGAAAAAGCCAGCGGAAATATTTCATATTAAAGATAGAGGAAGCCTAACTGAAGGGTTCTATGCAGACTTCGTTGTGGTGGACATGAAACAAAAATACCGAATCGACTCGTCGAAATTCCATTCAAAAGCCAAGCACTCCCCTTTTGATGGATGGATGGTTAAAGGCAAGCCGACAAAAACCTTTGTGAACGGACATTTAGTCATGGACGATGGAGAGATCATTGCAAAGCCGGGAACAGGCCAAATTATCCATGGGAGACAGTATAAATCCTAGCTCTACATCAATCATTCAGTGAGAAAGGTTGAAGTTCTTAACAGACGGTATGCTTGGTAAACTCACCAGATGGCTTCGCTTACTCGGTTACGACGTCAAATACTCACGTTCTCTTAACGATGAACAACTGATTGAAATCGCGAAAAGAGAAAGCCGCAACCTGCTTACTCGCGACCTTAAACTTTATCGACAAGCTACGGTGCAAAATATAAACTCCTTTTTCGTTGAACGCACAACAGAAGCAAAAAAACTCGCTAGCCTAGCAAAGCGGTTTAATCTCAAACTTGACTTCGATGTCACAGTTTCACGTTGCCCCATGTGTAACGCCCAAATCAAGCCAATTGCTAAAGAAGAAATCGCTGGCAAAGTTCCAGAAACAACCGCTTCATATTACGATGAGTTTTGGAAGTGCCCCAACTGCGAAAAAATATACTGGCAAGGAGCGCATTGGAAGAGGATAAACAAGACTTTAGAAGAAGCAAAAGAAGTACTGGGGCATGATAAAAACGAAGTATATTGATTCAAACGGTGACGTCGAGTTTCCATTTTATCTTTTTACTGTTCACGCTGTCTCTAGAACTAAAAACTGTGCGTTTTATCCCTGAAGAAGCCATCTAAGCGGAATATCTTGGTGAGTCCCGTCAGGCAACGTCCTGCGAATGGTGATGGGAAGTGTTCCTGCTTCTAGTTCTTTAAGAGCGATGTCAATAGGGTTTGAGAGAGCTTTGGATGGCTCCACAAGTATAGGCGCCCCCATGGCGACTTGAAGAGCTCTTGCTCCCACTATTCGAGCCTTTTCAAAGCGGGTGAGCTTTGGAGGGCCAATCCAGATTTTCTTATCGCCGATCGTTTCGCTAGAACGCTCCAGCACCTTGAGGCCCCATTCCTGGAGGCATCTTTGGGGGTCCTGCTGGTTGTTTCATTTTGCTTGATGCAATTATGTCGTCGATCTTTAGGATCATTGACGCGGCCTCTGTGGCGGATTTTATGATCTGTTTTTTGACTGCGAGTGGTTCAAATACGTTGGCTTTCTGCATATCTTTTACTTTTCCCTCATGTGCTTCGATTCCAGCCCAAATTTCACCTTTTTCATGTCGAGCTCGGAGTTCGGATATGATGTCGATAAGGTCTAGCCCAGCGTTTTCTGCTAGGGTGGTAGGCACGGCTTCAAATGCCTCTGCGAAGACCATCACTGCGAGTTGTTCTCTTCCTGGAAGTGTCTCCGCGAACTCTTTGAGCGCCTTTGCGATTTCTAGTTCTGGCGCTCCTCCGCCAGCCACAATCTTGGGTTCTTCAACAACATCGCGGGAAACGCACAATGCATCATGCAGTGAACGTTCTGCTTCGTCCACAATTCTCTCAGTTCCGCCGCGTATGAGAATTGTGACCGCGCGGGGGCTTTTGCATCCCTCGATGAAGGTCATCTTGTCGTCACCGATTTTTCTCTCCTCCACGAGTTCAGCATAACCGAGGTCTGCCTTAGTTAAATCGTCTAGGTTGGTGACGATTTTTCCTCCAGTTGATTTTGAAAGCTTTTCCATATCTGATTTTTTAACCCTACGCACCGTCAATATTTTCTTTCTGGCAAGGAAGTGTTGAACTAGGTCATCGATGCCCTTCTGGCAAATGATTACGTTGGCACCTTTTGCAGTTATTTTGTCGACCATCTCTTTCAGCATTTTTTCTTCTTGTTTTATAAACGTGTCCATTTGCTCTGGACTTTCGATACTAATTTTTGCATCAAACTCTGTTTTTTCAATTTCAAGTGGATTATCTAACAAAGCAATCTTGGCTTTTTCCACGCGTTTTGGCATGCCAGAGTGAACTATTTCTTTGTCAAGAACAATGCCGTTGATGAGTCTTGTATCAGTGATGGCTTCGCCTGCCTTTTTCTCCACTTTTATATCGTCGATGTCCACTCTAAACTGATCCTTAACCTTCTCAGCAACCGAAAGGACTGCTGAAGCGGCGATCTTCGCTAAGTATTCTTTGTTTTCAGCCACCAACTTGCTTGCCATAGAAGTCATTGCAACTTTTTCTATGGCCTTTCTGTCTTTTGGTTTTATTGGGATAGCGATTTTCTCAAGTACCTCAAGCGCTCTGTCGGCAGCTTTTCTGTATCCGTCTATGATAACGGTTGGGTGAACGTTTTTATCAATAAGGTCTTCAGCTTTCCTCAGCAACTCGCCACTTATGATTACGGCTGATGTGGTTCCATCACCTACCTCGTTGTCCTGTGTTTTTGCAACCTCCACCATCATTTTTGCTGCTGGGTGTTGAATATCCATTTCGTCGAGAATGGTGCGTCCGTCGCTAGTTATTGTGACATCGCCAAAGCTGTCCACAAGCATCTTGTCCATGCCCTTCGGTCCAAGGGCGCTCTTAACTGCCTCTGCAACGATATAAGCCGCCATCATGTTGGCGTGTTGGGCTTCCCTTCCTCGAGATCGACTTGATCCTTCTCTTAAAATGAGAACAGGTGTTCCTCCAGCTAATTCTGTTGACAATCTCAAACATCTCTCCTTATATTGCGAACAGTAGAAAACATACTGTAGATATAAATTTTACTGAAGTTTTCTCCAATAAATACGGAATGGATGGATAAAGCCGGCGTCAAACACGATTATTTCAGCCGTCTCGGCCTATGCGCGCGCTTAATTAAGGTCGATGCGCCGACTGCTTAAGGAGTTCGTAGACTTTACAGGCTAATTGACAATAACACTCCTCGCATGACTGAATGTTTGCAAGTGACGCCAAATAACAAGCCTTAGTCATTAAGGGCACCTCATAGCTTTCGCGCGAGAGAGTGGAATCAACCAAATCAAAATCCTCGCTAAATCCTTTTCATAACATCTATCTATAACACAGAACACCAAAACCTAAAAGCGATACTTCCTATAGTGAAATATTCCAGAACATGAAATAATAGTTTAAAAACTTAAAAAAACCGTGAACCTATTAAAATGCCGCGCATTGATTTCAGATGTTTCTGATTTATGATAAATAAGACAACAAACTTTACAATACCTCAAAACCAAACTATCTATATGCGCATAGTTTAAGTTTTTAATTGCTAGAAGAATATCTTTAACGGGGTGTGAGTGAGATTAGAAGCAAGATCAGCAAATTAGGATACGTTAACAAGATCAGAGACAACCTTCTCAACATAAAAAGAAAAAAACTGTTGCCCCTATATAAAGACCTAAAATCAGCCAACTGTGTGATTTGCGGAGGATCTGGCAGGTCACTGTACTCCTTGAACGCTGCGATGAGCCAAATCGCAATGAGCCAGATAGGCTGGAGAAACAAGGTTGTATTAACTCCTGATGACCCAGGTTTTCCTGGGAAAAACATGTATGATGCGGCAGCTGAGCTTGAAAGGCGATACAAAAAAATCCTGCTCTTGATAAACTCTGGTAGCGGCATCTCCGATGATCCATTGGCGATGGCGCAAGATTTGGCAAAATACATTGAAGACAAAAAAACGTCAAAGTTTTCCATGGGACTCATAACCTCTAACGTGAAGTCTTCGCTAGCCCAGATAGTCCGCGAACACGGGCATGTAGTTGGGCTGAAAGGGCGAGGAAGATCGAAGCCCTCCTTTGAATACAGCGAGGTAGGCATCATGGGCGACATGTTCGAGCTCGGGAGCCTCCTCCTTCTGTGCATGATGACCGAAGCGATCTTCCGAAACCTACAGGTAGACGGAGTGTTTCAACTCTGCGAGGAAGAACTCACCAAGCTAGGACCCATAATCGACTCGAATGTGGAGTCAGAAAACTACACGCGCCTCGTTGATATACTAGAAAGACGGACCAACGTGTTTCTAGGCGGAAAGGGCACGGCAAACGAAATTGTAAAGATGACTGGTGTAAGACTTTTCCACATCAAGGGTTTCTTAGGGGACAACGTCTACATAGCTAGAGGCGTAAACACTCCACATCCAAGAGCTGGAGATCTCGAGATCTTGGTGTCATTTTCTGGAGAAACCAAGCCGGTCATCAACTGGTGTGACGTCTTTAAAAAACTGAACGGAATTGTCTTGGCAATCACGGGAACAAACAAGTCAACTTTAGCCGAAAAGTCAGACTTCCAAATAACCTTGGAAGAAGAAGTCAAGCCAGGCCAACCTAGGAGGTTTTATATGAGAGCAACATACGTTTTGAGCCCTTTGCCAGTTAAATTGGCTGAAAGATTGAGTGAAAGAGGGCTGATGCTGCCAGAATACATTATGAATTGGTATCACTCTGTTACACAATAGAATCATCGTCGTGCGTTCTTAGCTGAGCTTGAACAATGTAACCATTGCAATAATAGTTAAAATGATGAACAAGAAATTGGATTCAATGACTTGCTAAAGCTTATATGGGATGAAAAGGCTTTTCCTAGTCAACTCAGGGGTTTCCCAAAAGGTAAGTGTGTTTGAAATGAGCGTATCCCGTGTACCCATAAAGTTCGTGATTGAAGGAATTGGCGAGGCTGATGGAGAACTTGTGCGTCATCTTGCCCCTAGAACAGTGGAAGCAATAATGAGGAAACTTCCAATCGAGGGGCGGACAGCCATTTGGAAAGAAGAGGTTTATTTTGAAATTCCAGTGAAGATGGGAAATGAAAAAGCGAAACCTACGGTAGAGAAGGGTGCCATTGCGTTTTGGCCTATGGGAAATGCCTTGTGCATCTTCTACGGTGAGACTCAGCCCTACAGCCCAGTTAACATAGTTGGTCATGTGACAAAGAACTTGGAACTGTTTGGGCAGGTGAAGAGTGGAGCCAAAATCAGGGTGGAAAGGGCTTCGTGAAAAATGGATTATGGGAACGTGGTTTCAGCCCATCTTTTTAAAAGTTCTTCGCAACTCTTCTTCACAGCGTGATTGTTGCTCTTCTCTTTCAGCGTCTCTAAGAATTCGATGCGTTTTTTAATAGCCCCTATCTCTGCCATTTCATAGTAGAGCTTGCCATCTACGTAATCCTTCATCTGTTGCGCCTTCTGTATAAAAAGACTCGCTGCATCAACCGGATCAGCTATCGTGTATTTGCTTGCCCATATGGCAACCTCAGACTCACGGAGCTGAGTTAAACCTTCGATCTCAACGATTTTTTTAATGTAGGTTCTGAAGAAATCGTAGTAGTCAGCTGTTTTGACCAGATTTAAAATCTCTTCCACTTTCTGCTTGAAATCTGTTTTTCCTTCTATGGTTACGCTGTGTTTGTATCCCTTTTCTATAAGCTCTCTAGCCTGTTGTACCTCTTCAACTGTGTAAACTCTCTCCGGAAAATTCACTTTTGTAAGCCTCACACTTTTGGTGGAACGTTTTTTAATAAATCTTATGGAAATCTTATAAAAGCACGCGCAGAAGACACAAGGTTTTGTCCGCATTATGGAAAAAGTAGCGAGGAAACTAGCTGAAAAAAGGCTGGTTTTTAGTCTGCGGGTTTGTATATCTTAGTGTTTTTGCTTCCAGAGATAAACTTGACGACGCCCTGTTTCTCCAGCTCCTTAAGGAAGCTTTTTGCCACACTTAAACGCAGATCAAAACGTGTAGCCACCGTGTAAGGTGTGAGAACCTTCATCTTTTTAAGTTGATCAGTTACCTCTGTGCTTTTTGGGTCAGGTGCAACTACCCCTACGACTTTTTTTTCTGTGGTAAATCCTTTGGATTCACTTTCTTTTCGCTCTTTTTTCTCCCCTCTCCTTTTCATCTGTTTGAGGGTGAGTTTTTTCTTTCCGCCGCCCATGTTCCTCATCTGAAGGTTGAGAGAGAAAGCGGTTCCTTATAGATTTTCCTCTGTAGGGCACTATCGCGTTTGTTGGAAGTGCTGTATTGTTTATAATGTTGAGCTTGGAACGGTCAGAATGTTTAAATGACGCAAATACTCTAATGGAGAAAAGTTGATCACCCCTGAACAACTCGGTTCATAAAATCAGTTTAGAACTTCAAACCCTGCTCGAAAAAACCGTGAAAAAGAATTTAGCACAAGGAATTCTATTTTCGGGTGGTTTGGACACAAGTGTTTTAGCGGTTGTTGCGTCAAAGTTCGTCTCGCTAAAAGCCTTCACTGTTGCATTGAAAGGGGCTCCAGCCCCAGACGTAAAATATGCTATTTTAGTGGCTAAACGTTTAAAACTCAAACATCTAGTTCACGACTTAGGTGAAGACGAACTTTACGATGGCATCAAGAAGGTTGTTAAGACGATGAAGTCGTTTGATCCCATGGAAATACGCAACAGCGTAGTAGTTTACGTTGGTTTAAAGGTGGCGAAGGAGAACGGAGTAAACACTGTCATGACAGGCGACGGGTGTGATGAACTGTTTGCAGGGTACAGCTTCCTATTCAATTTGGAAAAAGAACAGTTGAACTTAGAACTTCGGAAAATGTGGAAGGTGATGTCATTCTCATCTGTTCCACTAGCAAAGGCCATTGGAATTGAAGCTAAACTTCCATTCCTTGACCCCGACTTCAAAGCGTTTGCCATGAAGCTTGATTCACGATATAAAGTCTGGAGTGAGGAAGGGCGAACAGTGGGCAAATGGATTCTTCGTAAGGCTTTCGAAAATTTCTTACCTCAAGAAGTGGTGTGGAGAGTTAAAACGCCTATTGAACACGGCTCAGGAACCACAGTGCTTCCAAGCATGTTCAGCCAGAAAATAAGTGATGTTGAGTTCAAGGAGAAAAAAACCAAATACCTTGACGAGGACAAAGTAACAATTCGAGACAAGGAACAACTTTTCTATTACGAGATTTACCGGTCAGCTTTAGGAGTACCAAGTCCTTCTAACCTAGAAGGCAAGCTATGTCCCCAATGCAACTCGAATGTTGCTGAGAAGTCAACTTTCTGCCGAACATGCGGCGCCTATCCTATCTGAAAATTGAGACTGGGTTAACCTGCTCAGGCTGTCGCTTCGTAGAATGATAGTAAAGAAGACTGTTTCTTATGCTATTGCGCTGATTTCTACCTTATGCTTCTTCTGCCACTCACTTACAGAAATTCCAAGTTGCCTCTCAATCTTAGGTCGATGTATAGCGTTCATGGTGCAGAACGGAATAATCTTGCCTCCAGGCACAGCGTAATGTATACAGCATCGCTGAACTCTTTCCAAATCGAAGTTGTAGGCGTCCATGAAATGCATGGCTGAAATCATCAACATCTTTCTGTGCAAATCGCCCAACGCCTTATAGTTTCCCGATTTTAATATGGGCAAGAGATACTTTCTCATTAGACCAAATTTTACGTGACGTAGCGCACTGATCAGTCGAAGCTTGGCTCTTCTCTCACGTCCTTTTACAGCTTCTTCATACACTTTGTTAATGCTTTCAAGGAACTTCTCGATGTTCCCATATCTAGTGATGGGAACAATTTCCTCATTGTCAACAAAGATGTAGGTAGCAGTTCCGCAGTGAGGATGAACTGTAAACTCTGGATAGCGCTTATCTTTTAACGCACCAACCGCTTTAGAAATGGGAACAACCACTGGCACCGGATAGAAATCGGAGACCTTTATTTTTCCGTCAGTTTGTTCTTCGCAGAGCCGAGTGAAGTCGGGTATGGTGATGCGCATTTTTGCCCTTTCCTGCTCTGGTAGTCTTCCACAGAGAGAAACAGGTTGAACGTTTATACATCGGATCACATCGAAGTTTTGAATAGCAAATCGTATAATGTCTCCTATTTGATGATCATTGACGCCTTTGACCAGCGTGACCACCAGAACCATGCTATTTACCCCTGCTTCTCGACAGTTTTCAATGGCTTTCATTTTCATTTCAAGCAAATCACACCCACGCGTGAACCGATACACTTCATTGGACAAGCCGTCAAACTGCAGATAAATCGTGCTCATTCCAGCTTCTTTCAAGCCGCGACAATAGTCTACACTTTGCGCAAGTCGCAGACCGTTAGTGTTCACTTCCACGTGTCGAAAGCCCGACTCCTTCGCCATACGTATCAACTCGAACAAGTCTTCTCGAATAGTGGGCTCTCCTCCTGAAAACTGCAACGCAGTTGCGGGTACAGGATCGTTGCTTCGAAGGTTCTCCAGCATCTCTCGAACCTCTTCCTTCGATGGTTGGCACACGTATCCAGCAGTGGCAGCGTTGGCGAAGCAGACCGGACACTTCAAATTGCATCGGTTGGTTACGTCAATGATGGCGAGCACTGTATGCGATTTATGTTGTGGACAGATGCCGCAGTCAAAGGGGCAGTCTTGTTCTGTCTTGGTGCGGGGGTTTCGAAGTCCTTCGCCGTCATACCTGAATTTTTCGGCTCGCTGGTATTGTTCATAATCCGACCAGTAAACATCTTGAAACTTTCCGTGTTCAAGGCACTCCTTTTTGATGTAGACTTTGTTGTTCTCTTCAAATATGGTGGCGTCTAAAACCTTGAAGCATTCTGGGCATATGGATTTAGTTTTTTTGATAAACTTCAATTTGACACCACTGGGAGTTGTAAACTATTTAGCTTAGAAGTTAGAAAATACGGTATATAAGAAGGTTTCCAAACTTTTCATAAGGTGAAAAAGGGGGGAGCAAGCATGTCCATAAGCGACCACGCGAAAAGGATTCTGCGTGAACTTGGGCTGACAGAGTACGAGACCCGCGCGTATTTGTCGTTGTTGGGGAAAGGAGCCACAACGGCCAGCCAAGTTAGCGAGTACGCAAATGTTCCATACTCAAAGATTTATGAAACTTTAAACTCGTTGGAGAGGAAGGGATGGATCGAAATCAAGCGAGGCAGACCCAGTCGATACTATCCAAAATCTCCATCAGAAGCTTTGAACGCGGTTAGACTACGATTAGAGGACTCTTTGAAGTCGTGGGAACAAACCGTCGTGAGCGAGTTGCAACCATTATACGAGAAGAGGGAGATTCGCGAAAAACCAGACATCTGGATTCTCCGCGGCGAGTTCAACACACTCGCAAAGCTTCGTGAGATGTTAAGCAAAGCTAAGGTTGAGTTGATGATTGCGGCTCCAACACTTACGGAGGCGCTTGTGGAAGCGGTTGCTTCAATGTTAATTTCTTTTAAAGGTAGTGAGGTTAAGACTCATTGCTGATAGGGAAAGATGTGGAAGAACAGATTATAGAAAAGGTGATGGATGTGGCAGAGGTTAGAGTTAGAGACC
>DAOVGL010000019.1 GCA_030672415.1 Candidatus Bathyarchaeota archaeon | reverse complement strand
TTTTTGGTTGGGTTGGCGAATCCTTCTACCGAAGCCATTCGTGAGATGTCGGCGAAGGATAGGAAGTGGGAGATGAAGGCTTTGGGGCGTCTTTTGTCGCTTAAGACTACTCTTCTTAATGACATGGAGTTCGACTACGTGATTTTGGATACGAGTCCTGGGCTTCAATATTCGTCTATAAACGCTATTGTTAGTGCTGATGTGGCGTTAGTGGTGACTGGTACTGATGCGTCTGACAGAGAGGGGACTAAACGGATGGTTCGGGAGTTGTATGATCTTTTTGAGAAAAAGGCTGGAATTTTAGTGAACAAGATGCTTGCTGAAATCGTTTCGTCTGAAGGTGCAAAGAGGAAAATGCGTAAGCAGCTAGAGGCTATATATGGTCTTCCCGTTATAGATATAATTCCGTGCTTCTGTGACATATTGCGAGCGGGTGGAACGTATATATTCACGGAGGAAATGCCGGAGCATCCGTTTACAAAGATTATAGGCAGAATAGCCACAAAGATCGACCGCTTCTAGCTTTCAGCGACCTTTCTCTATATATACTTCTTCTTAACTTTCTTCGCCGCCTCCATATACTTTCTAAGCCGCCTAAGCCTAATTTTCTTTTCAGGCAAAGTCTCAGGAGCATAAAGAAGAGGCAATACTGCTAGGAACAAGAAAAAACTAGCCAACGAAAAAATACTGGTCTCCGGAATCAGCGTAATGTACGGGGTTGAAAGCAGTTGTATTATGTTAGTGAGGTAAAGGGGGATTGCTCCAATTACATAGTACTTCTCTCTAGTGCCATATTGGGACAAGTCTCCCCACACGATCAAAAAGAAGATCACCCACAATATTCCTGTTGATATGCTTACAACGATAAGGTAAAAATACCACGAAACTATAGTAGCCGGAACAATACTTATTATCGCATATGCAATTCCCAACGTAATAAAACCATAAAGTAATACTCGCTTTCGTCCAATTCGATCGGACAATACTCCTCCAATGAAAGCAGAAAAGCCACCAATTATAGGTCCTATCATAACTATAAGATAATGGAAATCACCGAAGAAGGATTTTAGAATTGGTTGCCCTAAACGATCTACGAGGCAAAACATAAACCAAGCAACAAAATAGAGGAGGAATGACTTGTCGCGAAGAATTAATGTAAATGAATCGTTCTTTTTCATTTCTGAGGCAATTTTTTCGTCAGGTTTTAAGAAGAATACGATTAGTCCAGAACCTCTCCATACTGCAAAGATTATTGAGCCTACTATTAGATTAACCATCATATATGAGATCACAAAAAGAGGGGCAAATAGGTTGCTTGTCAACAATATAATTCCACCTATTCGCCCCCGATTTTCAACAAGTGTACAATCTGCGAAATATGCCCAACAGGAGGGAATGCCTAATCCAGATGAGACGCCTAAGAGAATAGAGATTATTAAAGCATGTATCACTGTAAAATTGTTAAGCAGAGCGGGTGATAATGACGTAGCTGCCCCCAAAATTATCCATAAATAAAGAAAAGTGAGCCTGTTTGTTTTCTTTGATAAAATCGAGCCGGCTATGATAGATCCTATGAGCGTCGCATAATAAGTTGCCCAAATACTAAGATTTTGTGTATATGTCGCGTTTAGTCCGTTTAGAATGTTTCCGATTATTATCGGTGTTACGTAAAGCCATACAATACTATTAAATAATAAAATGAAAACTGTGAAAAAGTCTTTCCGAACGATACTATGTCCCACTAAGAATTTTCTAAGCATTGAGTACACTGCTCATAATTTGACACCGATACTTCAACCAATTAAGACTTTAGAATTGAAAATTATGATTCTGGATTAAGATTCTGTAGATGTGTACAACAAGCCTTATATCTGGATATATGTCTAACACACATACACAAAGGGGTGGACTAGGATGAAGAAGAAAGGTAAGATACCCGTTAGGTATTGGTGGTACTAGCAAAATTCTGGTGTTCAGGAAGAAGCATTCCTTTAACGAGAAGCCAGAGGTATTTTTTATTCTGTTTAAGGTTTTTTACATGAGAGTAAGCGTCCTCAGCCAGTTCCTGCATAAGCTTTCTTACCAGTCCTAGTCCCCCTTCTTTATTGGCGACTTGTAGAACCACATTAGCATCCCTTTTTGTTATCGTTTTCTTTAAAAGAATAGCGCTTAGTGTAGAGTTTGTTTTAGGATTCTGCAAGGTATAAAGGATTGGTAGGGGTAAGCACTCGCTTTTAAATCTGTGCACAGCCTCTTCAAAGTCAATCATATCTATCAAGTCATCTCTTAATATTATCAACATGCCTAGGAGTCTTCCATATTCGCTGAGAGCCTCAATCTCTTCTTTGGAACCACCGCCAAGAATAGCGCTGATACGTGTATGGGCTTCAACATCCGCTGCCTTTTTCCTCACTACATGAAGGTACTCTTCCGGCGTGACATCTATTCGTCCTCGAAATCCCAGTTCTAACGCTTCTGCATCTCCCAACTCAAAAAACATTCGTTTAATAATACCAATAATGATTGGAAGTTTTTCAGCTGGAACTCCTCTCTCAACTGATTCGTGCAGCAATGCGAATCCTTTGAATAAAAGCGCGTCCCCAACCAGCAATGCCACATCCTTACCAAATTTCCCTAGAACAGTTGGGCGGGACCCTTTGACCTTAGAGTGGTCGATTATGTCGTCGTGTATGTCTATGGCACCACTTATCAAACTCATCGAAATAGCTATGGGAGTTGTTAATTCGGGATCCCCCCCAACAGCTTCACAGACCAAAGAAAGTAGGGCTGGCCTAGCCGTGTCATGCCAGTATTCTTGCATGAAGTAGTTTAGGGCTTCACGGACTTCCTTGCATTCGACCTTTTCCTGCAAAACTTGGTTTCTCGCTTCTTCTAGGGCTTTGCTTCCTCTTTCCTCTAGAAGTTTCTGCACCTGTTCCACTATATCGTTTTCATTAACATTTTTCTGTTTGTTTGTAGTACACTTCATTTTTATACCTTCTATTTTTTCAATTTCAATGTTTGAAGTTGCTCTCTCAAGAAATCGTGATAGAAGTCGATGAATTGTATTCCCTTTGACGTAATATCATACACTTTCCTCACCCGTCCCTTTTTAACCTCTCGTCTACTCCTAAGAAAACCTTTAACCTCCAATGAATGGAGAAGGGGATATAAAGCGCTGTGTCTAAGCTTAACCCCGAACGTCCTTTCTGTTTCCTTGATGATTCTGTAACCCCACATGGGTTCTATCTGAACGAGTTTAAGCACAAGCACATCGAGAAAAACTCTGGCAAAACGTTGCCTGATTTCCTCAATAAAGGTTTCAATTAACGTCTCACGTTCCAACGTTTTTCACTCAACGCTTCTTTTATATTTCATAGAGTAGAATTTTAGCTTATCTAAATTATTCGAGCGCTTAGCTTTCTTTATGTTTAAATATGCTTCGATATGGTTTAGATGCACAAAAACGTTTATATCGGATTTCGAATATATAAAGACTTGATATGTCCGAAATAGGACATATTGTATACATGTATAACTAAACAACCGTTCAACAAAACTACATGAGGAAAAAAATATGAATCCCAAACCAAGAGAAATCCAAATAAAACTCATGAGAGGTCTCCTCGACTTCGTTATTTTACAATTCCTGAGAAGCCAGCCCATGCACGGATATCAGCTTATCTCCACCCTCCGCAAGAACTTCGGAGTCTATTTTGGACCTAGCACTATCTATCCGCTTCTTTCCACTCTTGAAGGAAAAGGATACCTTAAAAGCAAATGGGATTTGGAAAAAGAAAGGCCAAGAAAAGTGTACAACCTCACACCTCAAGGCGAAGATATGCTTAACTGCACTAAAGTGTCGCTGACCCATATCTACATGAAATTAACGCACGGAATAAATAAGCCTTCTTTAAACTCTCTACCAAATCATCGAAATCTGAAAGACGTTAAAATTTAAATAACCCATGTTGAGGCTCATTTGGCTGGCTTTTTGAGCATTAGCCTTGAGTCTGAGCGTGGTTTAGATTAAAAACAGCAATTTCACACTTGGTGGAGTTGGTAAAGGAGAAGTATGGTTCTACCGAGGTTGAGCTGTTGGAGAGCCTTGGTTTCTTGAAGCCAGATATTCTAGCGGCGCACTGTATATAGCTCTCAGAAAAAGAGATGCAAATAATGGCTAAGCTGGACGTTAAGGTGTCCTACAATCCGGTTGCCAACATGAAGGTTGCCTTGGGCGTTCCAAAAATTAGGGATTTAATGAGTCGTGTCTGACTGTGGGAATCGGTACGGATGGACCTGCCAGCAACAATGTTCTTGACATGTTTGAGAGCATGAAGGTTGCTGCTCTTCTTCAGAAGGTGTATTATATGGATTCAACGGTTTTGCCAGCTCAGAGTGTTGTGAAGATGGCGACGATTGATGGAGCTAGAGCTCTTGGGCTTGAAAGAAGTGTGGGTTCGCTGGAGGTGGGTAAGAAAGCGGATGTCATATTGGTGGATTTTAGGAAGCCTCATTTGACGCCTGTGCATGACTTTTACGCTAATATGGTTTATTCGGTTCGGGGAAGCGATGTGGAAACCGTCATTGTGGATGGAAAGATATTGATGGAAGGGAGGAGAAGTGAAAACGCTTGATGAGAAAGATGTTATGGAGAGGGCGAAGGAAACTGCTTTAGATTTGTTGGCTCGATAGAGTGTTGTTACGTATTTTGCGTTGTGCACGGAATTTGAATTTAACTTCTTCTATACAGATGAATTATGACGATGCTTTTAAAGGAGAATAAAAATCATAAACGTGAGTAAAAACCTCATGTCTAATCAGATCTTTAGCGAGAACTTAAGAAAAAACGTGATAGATATTTGCGCACGTATCGCTAATTCTCACGAAAACCAAATAATTTCCGCATGTTTTTACGGTCCATGGGCTTGTGGCTACGCTGACGAAAAAAGCGATATACATGTTTTGTTGGTGCTTGGCAATTATAGTCCCAGATTGAGGAGTTACTTCAAACCTTTGAAAAAAATTAACGCCTTCATCTTGGCAGTGGACCAGGGAGCCTTTGAGAGAGATGTTGGACAAGGACTGTTAGGCGAATTTGTGGCTGAAAAATTAACGTTTCCCTACGAATCCTTGATCAACAAGGAGTACCTGCGGCGCCAAGAGGTCAGAGCAAAAAAGCGGATTGTTTGGGAGCTTTTAGAAAACATTGTTTTGGAGTTCCCTGAACTGTCTCATGAACTTCTCATTCAGGCAGAATATTTCATGTATGAGATTATGAAGCGAAGAGCTCGACTGTTTCTACCCATCGCCCACAGTTTTCTAAACATGTTGAGGAAGGACGTGAAGAGAAAGAACGTGGAAACGATGATGAGAGGCTATTTAGAAGCCCTTAATGAGTTAGCAAAAGAAAAACAGGTAGCTTTCTCGAACGGGTACATAAAGATTACAAATAATTTCATCGACACAATCAGAGGCAGGAAACTTCGCCTTCCTCTGTTTCTTAAATCCTTTCAGAGGGCCGCACTCCATCAAATTCTCAACGTTCTACCCAAAATGATGAGCCTCCTCGCCCAAGATGAAGACATCTTTATGAAGATTCATAAAGGGGTTAAAGCTGAGATGCTGACGCTCCAGCTTGAAGACCCGAAAAAATATTTGTTAATATCAACGCCTCTTGGATTCGCAACGTTATCAGACAAAACTAGCATCGAAGACTTTGTTAGAAAAGTTGTTCCGGGCGGAGAGGCCTTGGACATGAAGATCGAAGAGATTGGAGGAGTCTTAAACTCTGTTTACCTGCTAACTTTTCAGAGAAATCATGAAAAGCAGAAAGTGGTAGTAAAGAAGTTCAAAGACTGGTACGGCTTTAAGTGGTTTCCTCTGGCGTTATGGACGCTGGGCACGAAGTCTTTTGCTGTGCTGGGACGGTCTAGGCTGGAGAGAGAATACTCCATAAACCAGTTCTTAGACAGCCAAGGTTTTCCTGTTCCAAAAATTCTTTATGTGAGCCTACAACAAAGCTTAGTTTTTTCGGAATTTATTGAAGGAAAAAGACTAACTGAAACTATTAAACACATTATTTCATCCAAAGAAAAAAACATAGCAGAGGCTGCGTTGGTAAGAGAAGTTGGGAGAAAAATTGCAAGGGCTCACAAGCTGGGTGTTTCCCTTGGAGACTGCAAACCGGAAAACATAATCGTCACGAAGGATGGAAAAACGTGTTTTGTGGACCTTGAGCAGGCGACGAGAAACGGAAATCAAGCATGGGACGTGGCTGAATTCCTCTATTACTCAGGTCATTACGTTTCTCCAATTTCCACCGCAGACGCAGCAGCAACCATCGCTAAAGAATTTATTAGAGGATACTTAGAAGCTGGAGGAAAACAGGAAACTGTAAAGAAAGCTGGATCCGCCCGATACACTAAAGTGTTCAGCATCTTCACGTCTCCACAAGTCCTTTTAGCGGTTTCTAACATCTGCAAGAGGAGTGAAAGTGCCGTTAGATAGGAATAAACAGTTAAAATAGCCACTTAATAGGAAGAAAAGGAAAGATAAAAACATTCTATTTTATTACAAAAGAAAAAAAACTGGAGGTTTCCTAGAGACGGATTACTACATTTGGGAGCGAAAGTTCATGGAAAAAATGGTGAACCGTGAGTTCGTGCATAAACGTCAAAGCGAAATAATTATGGACTTGGATTTTTATCAGTTCGCAGAACTCATTGATATAAAACCAGATCCAGACAGTCATTTCATTCACAGCATGAGCGAACCTTACAGTGAAGAAGACATCGAAGACGAGGTCATGCATAATTGGCTGGGTCATTTCAAAATCAAATTTCATCAACTCCACGCTTCTGGACATATGAGCAGACAGCAACTTACAGACCTAATTAATTACATTAAACCGAAAAGAATTTTTCCAGTGCACACACAGAGCATCCGGAACTTTTCAGAGCAGTAAACAAAAACGTTCACTTAGTTAAGCTTGGAGAAGAGTACACAATTTAATGATGCAACAAAAACTGCGGATACTTCTTTTTTGGTAACCAACCTATGCTCGGATGGGGCTAAGCTTTTGTCAGAAGTTCGCTGAACGCCTGAAACTCGTTTTCTGATATCCACCCTTCATCCGACAACCTTTCTAACCCTATTCTTACTCTTTTACGCAAATTTTTCGTTCGCAAAATGTTAGCTTTAACTCCAGCATCGCTTATTTCTCTTTCAAACACGGGATTATGTTCAATAACAGTGAGAAGTTCATTAAGCAGACTCGTGATGAATTTGGAACGTGGCTGAAGAAGCGACTTTATTTTTGCAACACCGAAAACACGCTTGAACTTCGTTTTAATCCCCATACTACGAGCAACTGAAGGCGAATACAACACGTATCTTTTCTTCGAATTTGCTTGGTAACCAGCAAGATAGACAGGTAAGTATGCAAGTCTATATTTTATTCGCCTCTGCACAATGCCCATTCCTTCAAGTTCATTTAACGTTGCCTTCTTAGACGCTATCAATTTGTCTATTTGATCTATAATTGCAGAAGTTGCCTCTTCCAGCGATTTAATTCCTTGCCGACTCATCTGAATTTTGGCGTCGCGAGAAGCCTCGAGCTCTCTCAGACGTTTCGTGGCTGCTTCGGCTTTTACGTTGCTTTCTGATCTGATTTTAGATATTTCAATTCTCTTGACGGCTTCAGCATCCTCTAATTTTTTGTCTACATCTATAATTTCTTTCTCTAGAGCGGAAAGTTTCTTTTTTATTTCTTTAAGCTCCTGCCTCCAGTGGGCTTCACCGGTCTCGTCTTTGCGGAGCTTACAGGAGCTTATTTTCGTCTCACAACGTTTGATTTCAGCGGCTGTGGTTTTCTTTGTTTTTTTAAGTTTAACACGCTCTTGATGGAGTTGGTGGAGTTGCCGGTCGAATTTTTTGGAGAATACAATGATCTTCTCATCGTATTTCTTTTGGATTCGTTGCACTTTTTCTAAGACAGAGGGTTTGAGCGCCGCTATTTTTTCATTGAAATCCTTCCTAATTTCTCTAATCTCCATATGAACAGCTTTTACGTATCCCCTTGTTGTGGCACTCAGCATTCTCATGCTTTCACGTAAGCTCGCTATGTCCTCCGTTAGAGTTGTTCTGAGATTTGAGAAATCTTGAATGAAAGACGAAAGTGTAGATTCGTCGAGGGTGGGAGACAAGAATGCTTTATCAAGTATAGGTCTCTGAATTGCCTTTGCTTCTTGAAGATAAGAAACAAAGTCTTGGATGAACTCGCGGCTCGCAATAAGCCCATCTATCGTCTTTTCTTCCTGACCCTTAAAGCCTTGGAAGTAGTTAAGGGCGTCAGAGAGAAAAGCAGAGTATGCTTCGCGCCTTTTTGCGCTTCCTTGGAGGTCGTTGATGAACGTCTTAATGTCAGGAAGTATGTCGTACGTCAACGTGTGTGACATGGCGCCGAACCCGTCAAACAGCAGACTTCTTCCCTTCCATGGAACCAGCCAAATTGGATAGCAAGTTTCAGCAACGAAGACCAGTTCCTCGGCTGGCTTCTTTAAAATGAAACCTTCACGTTTTCTCCTTTCTGATTCAGCGAGACAAAGAATGGCTGCCCTTTCCATCTCTTTCGTAAAGATTTCTTCACGATCCTTAGCAGAGACCGCGAAGGGAAGAAGTAACTTCGTCACCCGTTGGGCCACGTTTTTCACCATTGATTTATAATTAATCGACTTATTTTGCGTATACCTATGATATAAAAGTGATTGAATTTTACGAACAATAAATTATGAATTAAACTTCAAATTACTCTCGCGCGCGCATCCTAGACCTAGCTAGAATCTACAACGGCCACGTATCCATCCAATTATCTGTAGTCGTGATCTACTTAGGCTGTTGCTGGGTGACGCAGTGAACTCCGCCGCCTGCTTGGGCCATTGGACCAATTTCGATAGCGATGATGGTCTTGCCTGGGTAAAGCTCTTCCATTGTTTCTTTTTCCAAGGAAGTCATAGGAGTGCCCACGTAACCAGCAATTACTTTCCGGTTGAAGATTAAACAGTTCATGAACGTCCATCTGAATCCTGAGGGAAGTCTATAGACATCCCATCCTGCCTGTTCAAGTTTTTCAGCTGCTTCCTTACTTGGTCCATCTACTTCTGAGCCAAGAACACAAACCTTGTCTTTATCATAGAATTTCATATAGCCATCTGTATGGTTATCTGCCTTTTCAGCGGTAGTTTCCGGCCAAACTGAATCTATCCAAATGACCGTATGCGCACCAGTGAGATCTTTGAAGACCTGCGTCGCCTGTTCTTTAGTTAAATGAGGATTTCTATGCTGACATATCGCCCATGAACCTACAACAGTTCCTTCACCGCTAAACTCAAATGCCCCACCTTCATAGATCAAATCTTTAGTTTTGTTGCCATCGTTATAATCAACATACTGCAGTTGGGTATAACTTATGCCAAGCAGTTCTGCTATCCGCTTAGGTACTTTGTTATCCTTATCATAAGGACCCCAAGGAGCATAACCCCAGGCGTTAAAACCGAAGTTCAGGATATGCTCTTGACCATTCTTCATGACGAAGATAGGACCGTTATCACGAGACCAGCATGAGTCATAGGGCATAATGTGAAAAAAAATATTATCTAGAGGCACTCCTGCGTCGGTAAGTTTTTGTTTCGCGTTTCTTTCAGCATTTTTGTCCAAAACAATGTTGTGAACTTCACCCTCCGTGCAGCATGCCCGTTCAATTTCTACAAAAGCTGGGACAAAATCGCGCTCTTCTGCCCTCAGCGTCGGCCATTGCAGCCACACGGCTTTTTGGGGAGCAAATTCTGGAGTCATTCTAAATTTTCTCATCCTAGAGCTACCACCAGGTGCACGCATTTCAAAGGACCTCAGTTCCTAAAATATTTTCGATCGCCTGCGCATAAGTCCTTGCCGCTTCTTTAACTTCATTTAAATCAACATATTCATTGCTACTGTGTCCTAGTTCCATGGTTCCAGGCCCGTAGGTTAGCGTTGGGATTCCCTTGTCATAAAAGAAGGTTCCATCGCAAAAACTCAAGACGTAGGCATATCTGTGGCCACCTTGTGTTTGGTCGACTGCCTGTTCAAATTTCTTGGCAAAATCGTTTTTGGGTTGGATGAAACCGTGTTTTTTGTAGGGAGGAACACCTGTCTCATAATTCAGCTTGTTTCGCTGTCCAGCCTTGTTGGTGTTGTCAACCAGCACTTCCATCTCTTCCAGCGTATCTTCTATTATCCGGTCGCTCTCTGCTACTGTTCTGCCTGGGGCAACTCCGATCAAAACATTTACTTTATAATAGTCAACAGTCATCCATGCCTGAGATGTAAATATCCGTTGATCCACTGGGCAGAAATTAACGGTATTCGGCATTTCGACATCTAAATAATGTCTTACCTTTCTAACAGTGGGAAGTTCTAGGATTCCATTCAAGATCTTTGTTGCATTTATGTACGCGCTGGAGTTATCACCTATCTTTAAGGTTGATCCATGCTGGATTGTTCCCTCACTTTCTAAAGTGAACTCTATATAGCCTGCTTGCGCCAGTCCAATTTCATTTTGAGTTGGTTCCCCTATAATCGCGTAGTCTGGTTTCTCTTTCTCGAGAAACTTCTGGGTCCCCGTCCCACCGTATTCTTCATCGACCACTAGAGAAAGAACTAGATCGCCATTCAGCTTTACGCCTGAAGTCTTAACGGCTTTAGCCGCCTCGATCATTGCGGCTATTCCGCCCTTCATGTCGCTGGCGCCTCTTCCATACAACTTTCCGTGCTTAATTTTTGGGTTGAATGCATCTGGCATGTTGGCTCCAGTAACCGTGTCTATGTGACCGTTAAACACAAGCGTTTTCGGTCCATCTCCCCTAATTCGGGCAATAAGATTCCACCCTCCACTTTCAACCACTTGCCTTTCAACCTCAAAACCGTAGTCCATCATTTTCTTATCCAGAAACTCAACGATTTGGGTTTCAGCAGGTTCATCACCTGTCTTAAATTTAGGGTTCACGCTAGGAATCCTTAATAAATCAAACAGAAGTTGTTCAAGCTCGGCGTCATTAACTTTTGATGCAACTCCACTGAGCTTAGGAACCATCATAACTCTCCGAATCATAAACAACATTATCAACTTATAAAAAACGTGGTTTTATGCGCACACATAAAAGTGACCAAAAATGATACTGGAAAACGACATTTTTTGACACGCCCTCAGTTGAGGCTCCGTAACGTTATTATCCCGCCAGCCATTTTAAGAGGAAACGGCAGGATTTGCGTTGTCACAAATCATCAAAGAGGAAGACAGTGTTCTGCTTTACCTAAACCGAAAGAGAACATATCTGGTTAAGGTGGAGAAGGAAAAAAGCTTCCACACTCACAAGGGATTCCTTCAACTGGGCGAGTTGATTGGTAAAGAATACGGAACTCGAATAGTAAGTAGCATGGGAGTTGAGTTTGTGGCGCTCAAACCCATCCTGCGAGACCATGTATTCAAGATGTTGAGAAAGACACAGATCACCTATCCAAAGGACATTGCATTGATTATTATGTTCAGTGGAGCCGGACCTGGCAGTCGAGTGGTGGAAGCGGGAACTGGAAGTGGAGCGCTCACTACTGCGCTTGCCTTTTACGTTAAGCCGACAGGGCACGTGTACAGTTACGAAGCTCGAAGAGAATTCATTGAGACAGCGCTTAAGAACCTGGAGAGAGCTGGAGTGTCCAAATATGTGGATGTCAAAAATGATGATGTCACAGAAGGCATTGATGAAATAGAGGTGGACGCAGTGGTTTTGGACTTGGCAACCCCATGGCTTGTTGTGCCTCACGCTTACTCGGCGCTAAAGGGAAGCGGAGTCTTAGTAAGCTTCAGCCCCACAATTGATCAAGTTGTGAAAACGGTTGAGGCCATGAAGGAAAACGAATTTGTAGACGTTCAAACTGTCGAGTGCCTCATGCGGAGAATGCAAACTGAAAGAGGGAAAACCCGACCGGAAACCCTGATGACTGGACACACTGGTTACATCACGTTTGCGCGTAAAGCCATTAATCAATAAGTTTTCTAAGGCACAAAAAAATAAAGGGAGATTTATTCCTTTAACGATCCTACTACAGGCTTTCTCAATGTCCCTAACTGTTTGATTATATATCCTATGCCGAATAACATTACGGCAAAGCCTAATAGTATAGAGGTCGTTGAGAACGAGGACGCCAAGCTTGCCGAAGCTTCATAGTTACTTATTCTAGACTCTATCTCCCTAGTAAAGAGGTCATCAAGTTTCGGGCCTAAGGCTTCTTCCGCTGAATATGCAGCATTATATAGAATTAAGGCGGCATTGTAATGAGCTTTCGCACCAACAAAGTCTCCTCGATCATATAATGCGTCGCCGTTACTTGTTTCGTTCTGCGCCTTATACACCGCTAACTTTGATACAGTACTATTGAAAGTTAGGTCTTTGAAGGGATCATTTAATTTGATCCGTCCAATCGTCTGCTTTAGCTCCCAAGCGTCAGCCTGATCCGTTGGGTACACGACAAATAGCTCCGCGGATAGCTGCGCGCGCGTCCGTTGCCAAGTGCCAACGATTTTGGTGGGTCCACTTGTAGCATTAACATGTTCTACGTAGATTTTATAATCATGTGCCCATTCGCTAGTTACAGCTTCAGTTGCGCTGGCTGTGAAGGTAACCTTGAAAACCTCTGTTTCGTCCTCTCCTATCTGTGTTATGCTTGCCGACAGATCCAAAGTCTTGTTTTGCCCCCAATCGAAGCTTATTATTACCCTTGAAACGTTCAAACCGTTCGAATGCACATCATTCTCTACAGGTACAAGAAGGCTGACAGTTGAGTTGTGCTCGTATACTACTTGCCCATCCTTCTGTAGGTAGGGCTGAAGCCAAGTGATCTCCCCAATGGCTGCTTGAGCTGGGCTAATCGTTAACATCGAAATCAAAGTAGCAAATAGGAAGCTACACAACAGTATAGAGATTTTTCTCATTTTTCATTCTCCTTTTAAGACATCCCCTTTTATGCGATGTAACTATATAAAACGTTTTAGGAGTAGCAGAAGAGTCTGACTGTTAAACTATCCGTTTTCTGACGTATAGGAAGATACCTAATGCGAAAACAAAGCTAAAAGCTAACATTAGTCCACCGTTCAGTAAGGTTAATTGGAGAGTTGCCGTGCTCCCATCGTTCAAAGTTTCAGAAAATGGTGGCAGCCTCTCTGCTGAGCGCGCGCTAAAAGTTTCGCCAG
>DAOVGL010000023.1 GCA_030672415.1 Candidatus Bathyarchaeota archaeon | reverse complement strand
GCATTACCCCACCAATGCCGATGCTCAAACGCTGAGGGAGGAAGATTGTCTTCAATAATCTTTTCAATTTCGGCAAAACTTAGCGTGACATAACTTATAGATCGTTGTCGCCGAGCTAGGTATCCACCAAGTGGGCTATACTTGGTTCCGATTTTCCTCGTTCTTCTCGGCGAAACAAGCTTTCTAGCGCAGTTTAGGCACATAGGAACGTTTCTCAAAACGTTTTTGTTCCAAGAAAAAATGATGCCGTTCCTACAGTACAATTTCCCACATCTGGGACAACGGATGAGAGAGTGTCGCGGAAACGCCACGCCGCATAATGAACAGTCTTCTTTCATACTATAAAATAATCGCGAAGGTCCAAATGAGTCTTTTGAAACTTTTATGTGGAATTCACATTCTAAATATGTATTAAGACAGAAGACTTAATATACAGGTTTATGCCCACTGTATATACGGAGAACGTGTGAACACCTAAGGAGGTGTAAATATGGAACTATACGAACCCGACATCATTTGTCCCAACCCGAAATGCGGAAAAGTATTCGGAGACCCGCTTCTGCTAAACGATTTATCAAAGACACCTGCAGAAAGTTATTACGTCTGTCCCCACTGCATAATCAAACTGAATAAAATCCCCATCCAAGACAAAGAACCGCGAAGATCTATCCCAATTCCAGTTGAGCCTCCGAAAAAACTGGAAGAAACAAATTCAACATCATGTCCTCATCATTTTGGATATTTAAAGACACATGCAACGGATGCGTCACTTTCTGATGAATGTCTGACTTGCTCCAAGCTACTGCAGTGCATGCTCAAGAGATAACGAAGCATGGAAAGAACATTTTTTGCAACATACATACTTCGTATAAGGGAAATGAGTAGGACTAGCCTTATCAAGATGTTTCAGTTTCCCTTTCACTCACCCAAAAAGATTTGGTTGAGCCCTCTTCATTGACTACATGTTCCTTCTTGAATACCGGGACCTCTCTCTTATACCGCTCTACGGCTTCATCTAGAGTTGGAAACACGTTATGTCGGTGAGAACCAGCCACTACCACGTAAACCAGATCCTCGCCAACATCAAATTCCCCAATAAAATGGTGGATCTGCACATCGATTATGTCTTCTCTTTTCTGAAGATCATTACAGATGTTTTCAAGAACCTCGTTAGCCTTCTCTTCATATGCCTCTAACTCCAACCTTTTCACCCTTTCACCATCCAGAGTTTCACCGCGAACCACACCAACGAAAATAGCTAGCGCACCTGCCTTGTTAAAACTCGGTTTGGCTCTGACAGACTTTAACACATCTTGAAGAGAAAACGCTCCTTTTCTATGAACCCCAGCGCGATTAATCACTTAACCACCTGAATTAACCATTTCCAATCGTCCATATAAGATGCGCCATACAACAAACATGAACGTTCATTTCTTTAGGTAAGTTCTCATGTCTTCAGGCGTTGCAGATGGAACGGGTAGGTCTTTCATGGTCACAAGACCTGGCTTGGCGTTTATCACTTTTGGAATGGAGTTGACGATGACAGCCACTGTTCCAAGGTCGCCATGTACACCCGGTGACAGTTTCATGTGGATGCTTGGCACTCCCTCAATGTCGATGGAGTCGTATTCCTCCTCTGCACCTACGTAGGCTTGAAGGTCAAGCGTTATAATCTCCTTTCCCAGTTTTATGCCTCGTCCATATTGTCTCAAACCAGTCACCTGACCTGACTTCGCTTGGATGGCTTTGCTTTCCACTTTTATCTCGTCTAGTTCCCATCCCAGAGCGCTCGCGATTAGATAAATTGATTGTTCGATTCCAACGTGTAATGTTATACTCTTTTTTTCCATTTTCTCCTTAAACTCATCAATCGCGAGTCCAACCCCTATCTTTTTCTGGAATTGAACTCTGCGCTTTGCTGCATTTACCACCCTAGTCGCCTTGATTCTTTCAACCGTTTGACACACACCAGTGAAAGCAATGACCAGTGTATCCATCATAAAGCCAGGGTTTATGCCCGTGCCTAAAACGGTTGCTTTATGTTTCTTGGCTGATTCATCGAGTTTCTTTGTGAGTTCTGGGTCTGTGGCGTAGGGATAAGATAGTTCCTCACAAGTTGACACTACGTTCACTCCGTGTTCTACAATTTTGGCTATCTGTGGATATACTTGTTTTAGAAATGAAGTGGTTGAGTGAATCACTATGTTAGCGTTTACTTTGGAAAGCACGACATCTGGATCATCAGACACCGTAACTCCCAGTCGTTTATCTATACCTAATACGTGGCCTAGATCTTTCCCAACTTTTTCTTTTGCCACGTCGATAGCACCAACGATTTCCACTCCATTTTTTTCTAATAGAAACTTAGCGATGCGACTTCCGATTGCTCCAACACCATACAGAACTACTCTCAATTTTTCCATCGTGGAAACCTCTTTTGTTTTTCGTGTTTCACGTGTTTGTTAATGTGTCTATTTTGCGCATTTAGAATCTTCTAAGAGGAGCTACGATTATGAAAAAGCTTCTTGATGCGTGTGCGTCTTTTCTTTCCAGATTTAGAGCTAATTTCTTTAATTAAAGATCTATGTGAAGTCAATTTCTCTAATACTTTGATCCACGCTCCTGATTTGACATCATTATGCAAGACTTGTGTTCTGTTAACTTCTATCGCTTTCTCTGGACAAACTTGTTGGCAGGTTCCACAATAAATGCAGAATTCTTCGTTAATAACGAGTTTCTTGTCTTCGTCCATTGAGAGGGCTTTACTTGGGCAAGCATCAACACAGACCTGACAACCCTTTGGGCATAAAGTTGTGTCTATTCGAAGAGTTCCTCTAAAAGGTTTTATAACATAGATAGCATCCTCCGGGCATGCGTTTTCGCATTTCTTGCAAAAGATGCATTTTTCTTCGAGTACTTTGAAATCAACTATTCTTTCCGCTGATTCTTCCCCTATCTTTTTAACAGTCACTTCTATGGCCTCCGTAGGGCATTCTTTTTGGCATTCAAGATCACAAATAGCTGTTACAGCGCCGTACCAACACTTTTTTGCATCAATCACGATCTCCTTCCTGAGAGTGGGGAAGGCTTCAACCTCAAATATCGGCAACCTCTGTTCGCCATTTATTTCCATTCTTAGAGCATTTGTTGGACAGAGATCAACGCATTCGCCACAGAAAATGCATTTATCGGCTTCAAAGTCGACACAAGGTTTCTGCACCAATCTTCCATCTCGTGTCACAGGTGGCGAGAGTTTGGGGGCTTGCTTGGGACATATAGCTTCGCAAATTCCGCAGCCAATGCACCTGTCATCGTCTAATGTGAGAACGTGTCGCTTAGCTAGCGTCTTCCTTTCTAGAATCAGTTTCTTGTCACGCTGGTGTTTCGTTACGTCTGCTTTCACAGTGATTCCCTGTCTAACGAGTTGCCTCAATTCAAGTTCAGCGTTTTATAATCTTCTTCTTCAACGCTTTTTCTCCCAGCTTGACTCCCGTCTGAAACGCTTTAAGATTCAGCTCTAAGTATTTTTTCGGAACTCTAGTCTTAACAGCTTCCTGAAGCGCCTCAACACTTATTGCATCCCAGATCCTTCCCAAAAAGCCGAGAATGATAACGTTTGCAATTACCCTTGCTCCCATTTTTTCGGCTATTTCAGTAGCTGGCACCTTGTAAAGCTGATATTTCTCCGCCAATTTATCGGGTTTGACGATGGTGCTGTCAACAATTAACACCCCTCCTTGTTGGAGTTTGGGCAGAAACTTTTCGTATGCTTCTTGGTTCATGACTACCATAATCTGAGGGTTAAGAGGGTAAGGATAGCTAATCTCTTCATGGCTAATCACTACACCGCTGTAGCAAGCGGACCCTCTAGCCTCAGGTCCATAAACCTGTGTTAAAGTGGCTACTTTGTCATCGTAAACAACAGCCGCTTCACCAGTAATATAGCCAGCGGTCACAATCCCTTGACCTCCAAATCCCGCGAACATGACCTCCTTTCTGGTTTCTGGTTTCATTTTTTCGCCTCTGCTGCTCTCTTTACCTTTTCTTCCAATTTTTTCAGTTCGCCGTAATATGATAACTTCTCCCGCTTGACGAAGTTTCCAAGGATTATGGGCTTCCCTTTCTCAATCTGAACTTCCCTTGTATCTGCCCCATGTCTAATTACGGAGGACTGCCAAAACCATTTCGCAATGTCATCCACTTCACGAAGCCTATTCCGCCTCCCGTAGTTTACTGGACAGGGTGAAAGAACCTCAATGTATCGAAAACCTTTCATTCTCAGTGCTTCAGCGATGGATTTCTCTAACAGTCTTACGTGGATGCTCGTCCATCTCGCGACGTACACGGCTCCTGACGCATCCGCTAGATAGGGCGTATTGAATGGAGGTTCAATATTCCCATAGGGAGTGGTGGTTGAGTAATCTCCTATGGGCGTAGTAGCTGCAAGCTGGCCGCCTGTCATGCCGTAAATAAAGTTGTTAGTGCAAATGACTAGCAAATCTACGTTCCTTCTACATGCATGGATAAAGTGATTGCCTCCGATGGAGAAGATATCTCCATCTCCGGATATGACGTTCACACACAGATCTGGCTTGACGAGCTTAATTCCAGTAGCGAATGGAATAGCTCTACCATGGGTGGTGTGAAACCCGTCCACATCTAAATAGCCGGATCCTCTACCACAGCAACCTATTCCAGATACATAGACCACTTTGTCCTTATCTATTCCAACCGTATCCAACGCTCTAACCCAAGCATACAATGTAGGGCCGATGCCGCATCCCGCACACCATATATGTGGCATCCGCTCAGATCTAAGCCACTGGTCCATAGGGTGCAGCTCTTGAGGAAGAAGAGGCTTTTTCCCTCTTGTCATCTTATGGCTCATTTTTTGCTCACTTTCTTAATTTCTCGATAGATTTCTTGTGGCGTGATTAGTTTCCCTCCCATTCTTGGAACCAAAACAGTTTCAGAATTTCCTGCTACTTCCCTCTTTACCTCCAAATAGATTTGACCGTAGTTCAACTCCGGAACGATGAACAACTCCACTTGCTTCGCCCACTTCCGTATAACATTCTCTGCAAAGGGCCAGATAGTGATAAGTTTTATACTTCCCACTTTGATTCCATCTTCTCTGGCCATTTTAACCGCTCTCTTTACGGGTCGAGAAACCTGCCCATAAGATACAACCGCAATCTTTGCGTCTTCCATGTTTTCCTCTTCCACATCAACGATTTCCTCCATGTGTTTTCGAATCTTGTCATTCAAGCGTCTAACCAGCTTTTCTTGTGTCTCCGCGCTTACATCCGGATAACCCTTTTCATTGTGAGTAAGGCCTGTTGTGCAGATAGCGTATCCTTCACCCGCATAGGCCATCGGAGGAATTAAATCTTCATCGGGCTTGTAGGGTAAATATTCTTCTGGCGGAACTGTGGGCTTCTTCCGGTCAATAAGCTCTATTTCATTCTCAGGTGGGACAATCACCTTTCCGGCACTATGGCCAACGGTCTCGCTTGCGAGAAGAATTACAGGAACTCGATATTTCTCTGCGAGATTAAAGCAACGTATTGTGAGATCGAAAGCCTCTTGCGGTGAGTCCGGTGAAAGAGCTATTATTTCGTACGGTCCGTGGCTTCCCCATTTCGCCTGCATAACATCCCCTTGAGCAGTAAGCGTAGGGAGACCTGTGCTTGGACCTCCTCGCTGGATGTTCACAACGACGGTGGGGACTTCCATCATCACTCCCAAGCCAAGATTCTCCATCATTAGACTTAACCCAGGTCCAGAGGTTGCAGTCATTGATTTGGCTCCTGCCCAGGAGGCCCCTAGGATTGCGGCCATCGATGCGAGTTCGTCCTCGAATTGGACAAATATTCCACCTATTTCTGGAAATCTCTTAGAAATGTGCTCAGCTATTTCACTTGCAGGAGTAATTGGATATCCGCCGAAAAATCGGCAACCGGCAGCTATTGCTCCCTCCGCTATTGCAATGTTACCGTACCAGAAGTGTTTACCGGTTAGAACTGTTTTTCCCATAAATCCCTCTTCCTTGATGCATTTCCTTTTTTTCTCTGACCCATATGGCATATTCTGGGCATGCTACTTCACAGATACCACAGGAAACACAGATTTTTTCCTTCTCTGGTTCCTCCACGACCTCTGGGAGATGATAGCCTTTTTCGTTCACTTTCTCGGATTCTTGGAGCACCTCTCTAGGACAGAGTTCAATGCACAAACGACATTGTTTGCATCGTTCTTCAATAATATGAATTTCTCCTCGAGAAACTTTTACTCTCTGAGTTAGTAGGGTCTTACCGCTTGCGTTCATTCTTGTCTCCAACAGTTCTTTCTACAAAATGCGAGCCTTATCTTGAATATAAACGTAAAGGTTTATTTGATGATGTCAAGTCGAATTTGTCGAAAGCGCTTTTCAAAGAACCGCTACTGCATACAATATGCATTGTGTACTCCACAAGTTTTTTTACATGAGCCCAAGTAGAATACACTCCTATAACTGAAAAAAAGAAGGAGGTTGCAGAACATTTTAATCGGTGTTATTGCGGACACACATGACCGCTTGCCTCTATTGGATAAAGCCGTGAAACGGTTAAACGAAGAAAAAGTTAAACTTGTGCTACATGCAGGAGACTATGTTGCTCCCTTCGTTGCGGCGCATCTCAAACCCTTGAAAGCTGATTTAATCGGTGTTTTCGGCAACAACGATGGCGATCGAGACCTGCTTAGAAAACGACTTTCAGATTTAGGCGCTGAAATTCGAGGAAAGTTCGCAGAAGTGATGGTTGAGGGGTTAAGAATTGGCATGGTACATGGTGAGGAGGGGGAGCTTCTTCAATCACTCATCAATGTGGAGGGATATGATGTAATCATACATGGACACACACATAAAGCAAAGATCTACCAGAAGGGAAAAACAATGATCATCAATCCTGGAGAAGTTTGCGGCTATCTCACAGGAAAACCAACTATGGCGATATTAGACACTAAAACGTTGAACGTGAAGATAATTCCTTTATGAGCATCGCTAAAATTCTGTGCTGAATCTTTTCTGTTTTATTTTCTCCACAGTTTTCTTCACTCCATCCCAGCCTTCGACCACCTTCGAGTGAACTATTTCGAAGGCTTCCTTCGAAGTTAGGCGGTATAGCTCCTCGCCAGTTGCTTCTCTTGAAAGATATCTTGCTGCCCGTAACACTTCCCCGTCTAGCCTAGAGTCGGTGGCATCTGCTAGATGACAGACCAACGCTTCAACTGTTCTGGGCCATATTGGGCCAACTTCACCACCATGATGCGCACAAACTATATGAATTAGGTTAAGAGGTAAGCCTTTTCGAACTAGTTCTGAAACAATTAGCGTTAGATGATCTAGACGTTCGGCTAGAGGTGTTGCTCCGTAGGAACCATTTTCCTTCACCCTGTACATTAGGGGCTTGAAAATGTCGTGTAAGATAGCTCCGGAGATGACTAGATCTTTGTCCACTTTCCCATAGTAAATCCGCTCTATGATGTTGCATAGATTTAGAGCTATTTCAGTCGTCGCTACAACATGTTCAATAAAGCCGCCTGGATAGCTGTGGTGACGAGACATGCCAGCCGGCGAAGCTTCCAATGATAGCCCCGAATATACTTTTCCTTCAATCTCAATTGTTGGATTTTCAATGATCTCGGTCACTTTTTTTCGAAGTGGCTTATCTTTGATCTTGTCAACGAATTTTTTAAGTCTGGAGTCCAAGAACAACGCCTCCCTTAGCCTACAGAGCATCGTTTAATTTTCTTTTATATTATTTGGTTAATTGATTGATGGAACTTTTATGTTAATCTCAGTCTCTTTTTCTCTTCACCCGCTATCATATGAGCTTTTCGAATGGGTTCTGGAATTCTGTAATTTCTCGTACAATCCATGACGATGTTTATGGCTCTTTCTAACGAGACCCGATGGCCAATGCTGACGTAAATTGGCTTTTGCCCTGATTTTGTAACTAACGCTGCACCAATGACTTCTCCTTTATCAGTAATGGGCGCCCAACCCTGCTTCTTTAAAGGTTCAACTTTCCCGCACAGCAAGCTTTTCGCAACTCCGATCGTTGGTCGATTTATTTCTAACCCAAAATGAGCTGCAAACCCGAAGCGATAGGGATGAGCTATTCCTTGACCATCAACGATGAAAACGTCTGGCTGTACTCGCAATTTGTTTATAACTGAAAGGGTTGGAGGAAGTTCTCTAAAGGACAGTAGTGTTGATATGTAGGGAAACCGTGTTTTGAGGCGAGTTACTTGTGATTCTACAGGTGAGAGGGAATTATAGTCTAGAACAGCAACTGCGGCAATGGATGTTTCCTGCGTGTATGCAACATCCACGCCAGCCACATAATTAATAGTGTTTGGAAGCTGGTCCTCACGTATCACTTGTTTAGATAGTTGCAGTTGCATTTTATGAGCTTTTTCAATGGAAAATTTTTGGTTAAGTTTAACTGGCAATCTCGGCTCGAACTCCGATGAAGACGGGTCCAGTTATTTCAATCTTTTTATTATTACTCATTATGAACCTCCGAGCTACATCGCTTACCTTAACGTTAACGTCGCTGGGGTTCTTCGCCATCTTCACCCTAACTTTAACGCTTTTTCGTCCTAAACGTGTGGCTTCTTCGATTTTTGCGGCTGCCCGAGACGCTACTGCATCAAGATAACTGAACCCCGCTGGAACCCCCATTTCCCTAACCTTCCTAGTTTTTCTAACGATGGCCTCACGTCCTAAGCGACTTTCAGGAACGCCCAGCACGTTTCCATCATGAACGTAGATGTAGTTGCGGGCGGCAGGACCCAGCAATCTAGTGCCCACGTCAGTTTCATAAACATAAACCTCCACGTTCTTTCCCAACAATTTTCCTTCATATGCTAGGAATTCGCATGGAGCTGCCGCATCGGCGTGTTTCAGTGCAATAGATATGATCTGTTTCTGTATCTTTGCGCCCTGTTTGGTTTGGGGTTTGACCTCAACCTCAGCCATTTTTGCGATTTCAGTGTCAGACAGCGCTTGTTCGACATAAAACTGTGGAAACACAAGCCTCCTAATATCGCTTTCACCAAGCATCGCCGAGGCCACTCGTTCTACTCCTATCCCTACGTTAAGAACAGGATATTCGAGATCGTACCTCGCAAGCGCAATAGGGTTGTACAGTCCGTAATTGGCTATTTCGAGCCATTTGTTCATGCCAGAATGGAAAATGTAACTTTCATATTCTGTTCCAGGCGTGTAATACCTCGAAGTCACCTTCTTCTGAACGAAACGAAAGCGCTTGAAACCTAAAGGCTCCAAAATAGCTTTTGTGATCTCTTCCCCGTCCCTCACATCCAATGTCTCATCCATAACCACACAACTCGCAGAATAATGTACACGAAGATGAGTGGGGTCTTC
The DNA here is from genome assembly GCA_030672415.1 of Candidatus Bathyarchaeota archaeon. Taxonomy (GTDB): domain Archaea; phylum Thermoproteota; class Bathyarchaeia; order Bathyarchaeales; family Bathyarchaeaceae; genus B1-G15. The sequence goes on along the minus strand of DAOVGL010000023.1, from coordinate 8,006 downwards.
CTTCTGCTCACGCCGAAAGCGGATGTCCCCGGAGAACAGTTTTATGGGCAACTCAAGCTTATACCGCAATGCTTGCAGAGTGAGAAACCAAGCGCTTGTCATGTGGGACCGCAAAGTGAGGGTGGAAGGCTCCGGCTTCAAGGCGGCAAACTCTGGGAAAACTTTGGACAAAACGAGTGTGGCTGTGCTGTCAGGTATGTTGAGAGCTTCGGCGATCTTCTCCACCAAATCGTCTGATTCTATCTTTCCCTTCTTGTAATCGCGTAACACCTTCTGCAAAGCTTCGGTTTTCTTCTCGGTTAACCGAACCCCGCAACGTTCAATTTCCTTATACTTTACCTTGCTCAAACCAATGTCGGGTCGAGGTAGCGTCGCCAAATAGTAGCATCGGTCGAGTATAACTGGTGCCTCTGATCCGTACTGTTTGTAGACTTCGGTCTCGTCCACGATAATGGGATTTGAGACTTCTATGAAACCGAGCTTTAGGAAAGATTGGCGCATCCTTTGAAGGAGGTTATAGAGCGGGTGAGACTTGCCGCCCTTTCCAGGAACAAGCTTAAGCTTCTTCTTGGATTTGGGTAGAAGGCGTGCGCTTTCGCGCCAAACGCGTTCGAACCCTTCTTTTTCAACTCGTTTCAATATTTCATCGGTTCTCAGTTTTCCCAACCTTTGTTTTCCTCCTAACGGTTTTCTCCAGTTCTTTAATGGAGCGTTCTAGGGAGCTTCTTCGAGTCTCGATGGTAACGTCTCCTCTTGTGATTTCAATGAGGCGTCTGGCAACGTCACATTTTCTCCGAAGCCCTGAAATTAGAAGGAAAGCGTCATCCATAGCTGTCAACTCAACGTAAATCTGCTCCATTATTTGCATACATTTTTCCGCAGTTTCCACATTCCCTTTCCGAATCGAATCGAGGGCTCTGCGTCTAAACTCTCCGACAACGTCTGCCAGTCCGAGCACATAGGAAACCGATGAAACTCTTAACTCTTCAGGGCTGATGAACCGGTCTTCTTTAATCAACAGAATGAACACGTGTGCCTCGGTGTATTCTTCAAATGCTGCATGGACTAGGCCTGTGTGAACAAGCTCGGGATAATCTTTCGAGACATCGTTGAGTTTAGTGAGGAGTTTATTCGCCTTTTCAAGTAACTTTTTAGCTTCATCAAATCTTTCTTGGTGTGTAAAGAGAATTGCTTGCTTAGATAGGCGGGTTGCTTTGCGCATGTCTCTTTGAAGTTCTTGGCGAGCCTCCTCTTTCTTCATCAGTTTTTCTTGAATGTTTTTTAGAATAGGTTTTAACGACACAATATACACAACCGTGCACGTTTCGAAATGATGCATTAAGCGAGCTTAATAGGTTTGTCTTTTTTCCTCCATATTTGGAATGGTTGGGTTAAGAAGGTCACAGCGTGCAAAGGCGCAGATAAGAACTTGTCTAAACCATGCACGCATGCAATAAAATAAAAATATCATATCCCTCATCGTTGGGGAGCACAAAGCGGTTTTCATGCAGTTTCAACATGGATACATGCATTAGGGGTTAAAATTTAACCCCACACACTATTCTATCTTACGATACCTGTTGGCGATGTTCCTTGCCAGGTCATTCTCGAAATAGTTGAAGTAGATGAAAGCGGAAATGGTGACTGAGATCAAGAAAGTCGGGTAGAAGTTGATGAACGACCAGAACAGTTGTTGAAGGTCCGTCCTTTCGAGGACAAGACGAATGAAGATAACGAGTGTGCCGAATGTCACAATGGCATAAGTTACACGGGATTTGAGCCCGTTGAAAAGTTTGAAGTCCTTGATGGGTCCTTTGATACGGGCATCCAGTCTGAGGAAGATGAACCATGAGAGAATGAGTACGGGTATCATAATGGATAAGAGACCGGATATCGCGAACAGGTTCTCTATGGATATTTGTGCCAAGGACTTTCCGTAGTGGACTATGAGAATTGTTAGGATAAAGCCGAGAAACAACACCCAGAAACAGGCCGTTTTGAAGACCTCCCATTGAAACCTTTTCTTCGGTTCATCATGGTTTATGGTGAGAAGTTTCGTGTCCAGAACGTCCGGTATATTGAATAACCATTGGAGCGCCAAACATCTTCCGCTGGTGAGTTTATCTTTCTTCAACGTAGAATCTGATGTGTTGGAAGTTATTTTCGCTATGTCGACCAGGGTGTTGGAGATAGTGCTTTTTTCCGCGACTGCCAGCATCCAGATCAAGCCAAAAGCTGTGGACATCAACATAATCTGTATGAAAAGGCCAAAAAGAAAAAGCGCAAGAAAATTCCATAACATATTATAGACGCTTAGCGGGAGGCCAAAAAGAAAAAACGTGGAGGAGCCAAAGTATCTCATCTGGGCGAGCAGGTAAATGACGACATTAGCCACCGCTGAAAAAATGAACGCGAAGATCGTAAACCATGATAGGATAGTTCTGGTAGGGATTATCGCTCTTTTGTAATAGTAAACGAAAACCAATATTCCTGTCATTAAGAAAGTAAGAACCAACCCGACCGGAATAGACATGATCAAGAAACCAGGGTCTTCTTTCCATGACAGGATACCCGTTACAGTTATCGGAGTTAGGATTGTAATGAGCCAAAAGAAAAAGAAAATCAATATTCTCCGGTCGGGCCTTTCCAGATTGGTCCAGAACCCGCCATCCTTTGAATTCTTCATCGTCCTTCCTTCAACTTGGCTATTTGGTATTTTGATATTAATATATAATAACACTGCTTGCGCATGCATGCAGTGTGTGTTTGGTTTGGGTTTGGGGTTAAAATTTAAGCACACACACACAAGAAGACTAGAAAAGAATCACGGGCGCGCGTACTAAGTCTCACTAAGTTTACATATTCCCTTGGACTCGGCTATTTTTTCTTCGATGAATTTACGAGTGATTTGTGGGTTACCCTTCATTTTTTCCACAACCGCATAGAAGATTTCATGTGAGGGAAGAACACAGATGTTACGTGTATCTGCATAGTGCAGTTCATTTTTTTCAAAATGTTCTTTCTTTTTTTGGTTAGTTCCAACGTCCGCCAAACGATATTGGTTGGGCACGAAAATACCTTTCACAGTTTTTTTATCTAACAGATAATCTTCAATCCATTTGTTGCATTGTGTCAGATCAGCAAGAGACGTACGTTTATCAGCTCCTTTGACTTCAAAAACTGCGTGCTTGTACTCCGGAATGAACTTAAAGTCGATAATCCAATCTTCCAAGTTCTCTTCTCGGATTTTGCGGATTTCGGGAAATTCGAGTAAGATAAAAGCTTCTTTTACAACATTTTCCAACGGTGTGCCTTTTGTCCATAGAAGTCTTCGGATTTTGATCATGTTGTCTTTTTCCTTTTTCAACTCTTCAATACTTTTGATCAAAATCTCTTTTTCTCCTTCTTTCTCAATAATTTGACGTTGGGCATCTTGAAGTCCAGGGTAATTGATTTTGTTTTCCCATGGAGGCGGAGATTCTGTCAATTCACCACCGGTGAGAATATTTAAAATAATATCAATTGCCTGCTCTGCCTTACAACTTGTTGGAGGAGGTAGAAGATATATGCCCCCCGACGCGAACTGTTCTTCCAGTCTTCCTCCATAATCAACCACAAAGTTCACGCAACCTCCAATCATCTGGTTAGCGTTGTTCTTGATTCGCGAATCCACGTAGACCCTACCACTATATCCTAAACTCGCTTCGTTAGTAAAGAAATAGTTTTCATGATAGTCGCTTTTGGGATATGTTTTCGCACGAAAATATCGAGAATTAAATGTATGGATGTAAAATGAGCACTTATCAACTGTTTTTACATATTCAGCTATATGGCTTATGGCGCTATGTTTCCTTACTCCTATTGGAGCGGTCTCTTTGAGTACTGGAAAAAGTGGAAGCCATTCAAAACGCTTTCGCTCTGGTGATAGTATGACAATGACTTCTTTTTCTCCTGTCATAAGAAGGTCAAGAATGTACTTTTGAGCTTCAAAAAACTCATTATGTCTCTCTTGGATTTGTTCACTCTTTAATGTTTGTAGATTTATGATTAGGATGTCACAATCGGCAAGATTAGGGAAAGATGACCGCCAAGAAATACTTTTGTGGGCACTAGAATGCTTTGAACCAAGAACCCAAATTTTTTCCATTTTTTATCCCAATAGGCAATCATTTTTTTGCGATATTTACGTTTCGCATGCACGCATCCAGAAAAGATAGGATAGAAGTAGAAATCACAAAGGAAAAGCGCCCGTTGATTACAGCACCGCAATTCTTGGAATCCACGTTTGTCTTTCACCTCTTAGAAACTTCGCTAACAACAACGCTTCCTCACAAATCAAAGTCTCACTAGTCTGCCTCTTGCCTATTCTCATTCTTGGATTCATGCATAGGCTTACTTTGCTGGTTTTTCGCGGTCAGGGAGCCGACTGTAATCTCCTTCTGGTGACCTGTAAAGTGCTATCTTCGCAACAGTTTCCCAATTGTCTTCAGGCGCGCGTGGCATGCGGTTGATTTGCACGGAGATAACTTCGGCTGTTGGGTCTTTCTTCGTGGGAAAGATGCTTACATTTAGAAATTCCGTTTCATTGAGGCGCAAGCGAAAGGATGCTTTTGGTTCTGGCAACCCTATTACCAAGATTCTATCATTAACATATGGGCATAAGTTTTTCGGAATTTATACGGGGCTCATGCATGCAAATATCTTTCTATGTGGGTATTATCAATATTATATTTAAGATCCCTTTATCTTCTCACGGAAAACCATCAGCGTATATAAATCCTTATAAAATCTATTTTTTATAAAGATCAAAATTTTAGAATGGGGATAAAATGGGTAGATCTTTTGTAATTCTTCTGCGGATTTCTCACACTATAATAGAATAATGGGGATCTTTATGGGGATAAAGGCTTACTATAATACATTATCATGAATTCTTGGGATAATTAATAGATTTCCTGTTGTCAGTAATAAATTAGGTAAGTTTAATAAGTTTTTTTAAACGACTTAACAAGACCACTCGACTCTCCGGAACTTCAGAGAGAACATTGTAACCAGTATCCCTAGCTAGTTCAACCGCAAACTCTCGAATCTCACTGTAGGTAGGCATGTTTTCGAAGCCCAAGCGCAATCGAGAGAAGCCTACGTGCATGTAAGCTTTGGGCTCCACAAACCTAGGGTTTGCTTTTTCAATCAAACGAGCGTACAGGTCTGGACGTTTTAGGTTCAAGTGACGCACCAACGTCAGCCTAATCACGGTGGAGCACTTAAAACTGGGCAATAGAGAAAGCGTTTCATTCAGTTTTTCCCAAGCTGCGCGAGTTTGAGGGCGACATGTTTCCAAGAACGTTTTCTTATCAGGTGCACAAGCCGAAATGTAGAGTTGAGTGGGCTCGTTGCTCAGTTGAGACAGGGCTTCTGGAACAGTTCCATTAGTGACGAGGAAGGTAGTGAAGCCTCGTTTGTGAAAGCCCCTTATCAGGTCGCCCAAGGGTTGATAAAGTGTTGGTTCGCCGGTTAAGCTGATGGCCACGTGTTTGGGTGTGAAAGCCTCTTTATACTTCTCTCGATTGGTTTTAGAGTTTCCCTTATACCCGCTCAGAATCTTAAGCTGCGCTTGAATGCAGCCGTCCACAATTTCTTCTGGGTCATCCCACCTAGGCAGTTCGGTTTCTGTCCATTTCAGTTCGAGGTCTCCGCTCTGAACGCGCCAGCAGAAGCGACAGCGCATGTTGCAGTACAAAACCGTAGGCGTCATTTGGATGCACTGATGGCTCTTGATTCCGTAAAACTTCTGTTTGTAGCATGGACGATCATGAATAAGGGTTTCATAGAGCCACCTGCAACGCTTAACAGCAGAGTGTTCTCCAATCAAATGATACTTCTGAGTTTTTAGCAGCTGTATGAGTTCATCGGAAATCAAAGATTGCACGACGGAATCACCCGCAAATTCTAATAGTATAAGATTTCATGACTAATTAGGATAGCTTTTATGAAAGCCTTTTATGGCACATAAACCTCACGTGTTAAGAATAAAAGTCGGGTGGAGGAACAGCGAAGACATGGAAGAGCGTGAAACTGAAGGAGTGTCAACCCGCATCAAAAAAGCGATTTTGAGGATAGAAACGGCGAGAAAAATCACCCAGTTCTGCTGTTTCCTGTTGTTTAATGCTGTGATATTTGGCCTTGGCCCATGGCCAGTGCTTCTTCCCATTATCGGAACTTTGGGAATCCCTCAGAAAACTGTGGGCGAAGCTTTTGGAGCACTTCAACTTATGCTTTTTGAGCTTATGATTCCGTGGCTTGCATTAGCTTCCTTCATTTTAACCGCAACTATTGTGAGCAGAAGTCTCTGCGGCTGGGCTTGCCCTTTCGGTTTTGTTCAAGACCTGCTTGGATACGTGAAGAGGAGACACCTACAAGTTTCTCCAAGAACCCATAATCCCATGACTAAGGTTAAATATGCGGTTTTGGCTGCCACTTTGTTCATCAGCGTAACCTTATCTATATCGTTGGCTACGGGAACAGGGCAGAGCTACAGACAGGCGTTAGGCGTTTTCGCTAAGGCACCATTTAACGCGTTGAGCCCAGCTGACACGCTGTTCGCTATTCTGCCTAGAATCATATTTGATGTTCGTTATGCCATACCAACCTTGTTGGAGACACCGGATGCCTCTGGAACAGTGATTAATGGATTATCGTCGGTGCCGTTGCTTCTCTGGGTTCGCTTCGCCATTATGATAGGAATTATAGTTTTGGCGGTGTACATTCCGAGGAGTTGGTGTCGGTATTTCTGTCCTAACGGAGCATTGATGGGCTTTCTGAGTCGATTTGGTTTCCTCGGCTTGAAGAGAGACCCAGTGAAGTGTACAAAAGCTACGTGTCGCTCATGCGTGGAAATTTGTCCCACGTTGGTTCCTATTCTTGACTTGCCTTGGGAGAAGTTTAACCATCCTGAATGTATCTATTGTTTGAAATGTGTTGACGCTTGTTCAACAAAGGCCATAAAGCCGAAATTTCCATGAGAAGAGCGAAAGTAAATAACGCATCTGTTAAAATTTTTTAGGAGAGAAAGTGCTGACTGCCATACGAAAGTTGCGAAAAATAGAGGAAAAAGAAACGGACAAAAGTTACGATTTTTCAAGTCAATAAAGATTAAGTGTTTTTCTCTAATGAAAAGCTATGGCTTTACCTTGTGAGGCTTGAGTTTTCCACCATTCGCTTGAACTATGTCAGAGAGTTGAATTAATGCTCTGCTAACGCGTTTTTTAGCTAAGCCCGAGTTTTCAGCCGTAGTGGAAAGATGAAGCTCTAAATGAGGAATTCTTTCTTCGCCCTTCGGGTGAGATTTTATATAAACGTAAGGGTTGTCGTGCATCACCCGATCAATAAGCGGCGCAACCGTAGACTCTCCAATTCCGGTTACATACAGACTTGTTTCAAAAAAAGTCACGTTGCCCGCGACTTGTTTAAGCATAAGTGCAACTGACTCCTCGAATATAGCCTTCATTTCAGATGGAACTCCAGGCAACGCTATGATGGTGGTGTCGTTGTGTTTTATGATTACTCCCGGAGCGGTTCCAACAGGGTTGAACAGAGGCTCTGCTCCTTTAGGAAGCTTTGCCATTTTGACTCGGTGAGGAGTTAACTCAACCTTTTCCATCCGACCTTCCTTCACATATTGGCGGTATTTTTCTCGAACCATTTTCAAAGCCTGATCATGAGTTTCCAGTTTGCGTTCCAGCGCTTTAGCAATGCCTTCTAGGGTTTTGTCGTCGAACGTTGGACCTAAACCCCCAGTGGTTATGATGAAGCTTGGGTTGCGTTGGATTGCCTCCTGTAAAGCGGTGGATATTGCGTCAACGTTATCCCCTATGATGGTGATGCGTTGGGTGTTTAGTCCGAGGGTAATGATGCGTTTGGCGAGCCATTGAGCGTTAGTGTTTACGATTTTGCCAATTAGGAGTTCGTTTCCCACACAGATTAGTTCTATTGACGAAGCCATTTAT
>DAOVGL010000073.1 GCA_030672415.1 Candidatus Bathyarchaeota archaeon | reverse complement strand
TGGAAGGCATAAAATGTTTCAATACTTTGAGGCTGCCAGACTAGGGAGTTGGCTCGGATGGATTTTCAATTTTGGTTTTGGGAGCGTCCTCTTTGGTGTGTCTCCCTTTGAGATTACTGCCATAGTCCTCTTTGCCTTCTCACTTGCTACGGCCAGCGTCTTCGTTTTGAATCAATACTTTGACCGTGAGGCAGATCGAGAGAACGAGGTTAAGTCAAATCTGCCTGTTGCCTCTGGACGAATAACACCGAGGAAGACATTAATCTTCTCTTTCTTACTAGTCATCTCATGTTTAATTTTGGTGTTCATGGCCAACGTTCATGTTCTCCCTTTGTTTATTGTTTACTTAGGACTATGGACTGCTTATTCCATTCCTCCATTCAGACTGAAAAGCGTACCAGTTGCAGACTTTGCGATTTCAGGTATAGGTGCTGGTTTTCTGCCATTCTTAATTGGAGGGGGATTAACTGACAAGCTGATCTCCAATATTCCATCAATAATGTTGGGTGCTATGCCGCTAATGCTAATTCACTGTGGTGGCCACATTATCCAAGCCGTTGGAGACTATGAAGCAGACCGTAAAATTGGGGTTCACACTTTTGTTGTCAGGTATGGAAGGAAGAGGAGCGTTATTGTCGCTGGATTTATGTTTTTGATAGCAAGTTTCTCGCCATTAGCCTATTCAGTTTTTGGTTTACTCTCTTACAAGCATTTGTTCTTGTTTTTCATACTTTTTCCCCTTTCCATACCAATCATCAAGCGTTATGCTACTGTGTTGAAGAATCCGTCAACAAAAAACGTTGTAAACATGCAGAAAACTGCGACAAAATATGGAATTATCGGGGCAACGGTGATGTTGGGTTATGCATTTATGCATGCGATCTGAAAACTCGTGATCTCGTCAAGCTTTTCAAGAATCTCAATCTTCTCGGTGTTTGGGGTTCTTTTGATCACATCTACTCGTAGTATATCAGTTCTTTTTCCTCGAGTGTTTTATGAAGTTTGCTAACCGCTTCGTAGACATCTTTTTCCTTCGTGGCTCCTGTGCAAACCAGTTTCCCGCTGGCGAAGAGAAGAATCACCACCTTAGGCTCATCCATTCGGTAGATGAGTCCTGGAAACTGTTCAGGTTCGTACATAGTTTTTCTCAGGGTATAAGCAGCTTTTTCAAGGTCAATTATTCCCCCTAAATTCGCTGATGCAACCATGTTCACTATTTTCAACTCTGGTTTGCCGATGATTATTATGCCGCTTCCCTTCAGTTCTTTGATAACTTTCATCACTGCTCTCCTAGATTCCTTCTCTGACTTGGCTCCTGTGCAAACCATCTTTCCAGAATTAAAAATTAAAGTGGCGGTTTTTGGTCTCTTTAGTCTGAAGACCAGACCTGGAAACTGTTCGGGGCGGTACTCAACTCCTGGATACCCTTTCACTACTGCGTTTAAATCAATCTTCTGATTTAACTTGGCAGTTCCCACGACGTTTTCGATATTTATAGAAGCTTCAACTCTGGGCATTCGAATCCTCCTTATAGAATATCATGAATTTTGTGGAGTTATTTAAATTGTTCTAGGTGTGCTAAATCAGAAGATATTATTTCTTAACGAATCAAGAATTGGTTTAGGTTCAAGATCAGGATTAAACAGCTTAGAATGAAATGTTGTTCTTGTGGTCATTGGAATATTGTTTCAGTAAACAAGATTTTGCTAGAGCATCCTTCTCCAGAACCTAAAGTCAAAGTCTTTATTCCAATGTATGAACCATTAGAAGTTACTAAATGTGAGAAATGCGGAAAAGTTATAGCAGAATCAAAAGAGCAATAGAATTGCGGGCGTTTTACGTTCACGCTTCCAGAACACTGGAGATCCCAGCCTCTTTTCTGACCCTGTAAATCTTTTCGACAAATCCTTCTAGCTCTCTTTCATGGGAAACTATGATCCCGATGGCTCTCACTGCAAAAAAATGCTTGAAAGCCGATTATTGCTATCAACTGACTGCAGCCAGGTTCTCAATACGCTAAGAGGGATTCACCATTTAATTATACTGAGAATTGAAAAGCCTGTTCTACTCAAAGAAGCGTAGTGCCACCTAATAAAAGCAAAAATATTTCGTCTTTAACCTTAAATACTTCTTAGATCAATAGGAAAGAACATGCAAATTCTAAAGTCTATACTCCAAATTGAGATTCCACAGTCCCTGATAGATCTTGGGCAAGCAATCGTTGACATGTTACCTAAAGTCTTCGGAGCGATAATCGCACTGGTCATCGGTTGGATTGCTGGAAGAGCCTTAGGGAAAGGCGTTTCAAAGGTTCTCGATAAGGCTGGAGTTGATGATGCCTTGCGTCCAACGATATTCGGCAGAGTTCTAAAGCGTTCAGGGATTACATGTGTAGGCTTCTTCGATCTCATCGTCAGGTGGTTTGTTTACTTGATCGCTATTTTTGCAGCTGTCGACATACTACAAATAGCCATCCTCAGCCAGTACATGAGCATGATAGTGGCATACATTCCAAACCTCATCGCTGGCGTGATCCTTCTTATTGCAGGCTTCATAGTAACCGACTATATCTCAGACTTTATGAAGAAAGTAGGCGAAGAAGCAAAAATCGCCTATTCTAGGTTGTTTGCAGACGGGCTAAGATTGTTCCTATACTCGGTTGTTATCATACTTGCCCTTTCACAAATGAAAATTGACGTCAGCATTCTCACCATATTCGCCACTGCTCTTGCATGGGGAACCGCTATCGGAGTTTGCGTTGGGCTGGGCATAGCCCTAGGCTGGGGCTTCAAAGATGTCATAGCTAAATCCGGTGAGGAATGGATCAAATCGTTAACTACAACCGCCGAAAAAGTTGAAGAAGCCATAGCCAAAAAGAAAACAGCATAATCTCATATAAACATACGTTTCAAAGCACATAATGACCTCTTAGTTAGCGACTCAATCTCTGTCCACCTCTCAAACTTTTCCAAAACGCTATCGTAAGTGTGCACCGCATCAACCAAGATCCCGAGACGCTGCAACTCCAACTTGTCTTGACCAGACTTGCGAAGAGCCTCAAGAGCCCCAGCTAAAACCTTCAAAGCCTGCTTATGCGTCAACAGACCTTTACTTTTTATTGCAGTTGTCGTCGTCTTCTGCCTACGGTTTTTACCGACGACAACTCCCATTCTCTTAAGTTTCTTTTCAATAGCTGAAGGCTTTCGATCAAGCTCCTTAGCTAAAACATTCATATTTGTTATGCCTTTCTTCCACAGCTCGAGTAACTTAGCTTCCTCTTTTCGACTCCAATAATATTTCTCAGGCATTTAATCATCCCTTTGCAGTTACCAAGACGCCGATTATTGTTCCGATTAAAGCGGTGATTGCGGAGAAGATTTCGCTGCTGAAACTACGAAGGACAAAGATGTGCACTGCCTCAAGGACTGTTAGAGAGATCAGGGCAGCGATGGCGAAGTACATGCCATAAACAAGCTTGGTAGAAGGTTCCAGTTCAATCTGCTTACGGCGCCCCTGAACAGGTATCCTTCGCGTCAAAGCCTTTTTAATAAAGTCACGCATGGTTCTTGGTTCTCCTTTTCAACGTGCGACTGCGACCTGCTAAGAAGGATTTTAAAAGTTGAGTTGCTGTTTCACTGGTTACTTCTTGTTTGGCAATGACTGTCATTTTCATGGTCCAGCTGAGCGGTATAGCTGTGTAGTCAACTTCGTAGAAGCCATTTGAATATTCAAAATAATTCTGAGCCAAAACTACGTGTTTGCTTTTTCTACCCAAAACGGCAATGTATAAGCCCCAGCTTCGCACCGGAACGTCAACGTCAGCACCATAAGCCAAACTTTTGCCTACGCTGGCATCCGACCATTCAACGCAAATGAGGTCTCCTGGCTGCAAAGACTGTATCTGTTTCAAAACCTGCTTGTTCATGGCTTAGACCCTTCCAATTTTGTATCGAGATAAACTTCCAGTCTTGCTTCTCAGGCATACTCCATAAGAAAACGAGTGGAAAACAAAGTATTAAAACCGTGACAAAAATAATTAAAAAAGAAAAAAATTAAAAAATT
>DAOVGL010000053.1 GCA_030672415.1 Candidatus Bathyarchaeota archaeon | reverse complement strand
GCTACGTAGTTAGCGGTGCTTACTGCTCCACTGTCTTCGGTGCGACCAGAATAAACGCACATAACGAGCGGCTTCTCTTTCAAGTCTGGATTTGCTCTTTCCTCGCATTGGGCGAAGAAATAATCGAGGTCAAAATGCATTACAACTCTGGGAACAGCCAAATTCACCGTCTCACACACGTTCAATTAACTCTTTATAATGTGAACTACAAAAATGTCACCTTTTTTAGAATACCTATGTGCACGCGTAAACTTTTTTAACCTAAAGCTCCAATTTATCCTTGATGAGTCATGGTTAGATACGTGAACATTTCTATTCCCGAGCAACTGTATAAGCGGCTTTCAAAGGCTTTAGATGGGTCGGGCTACCGGAGTTCAACGGAATACATAATTTATCTTATTCGAAAGTTTCTCCCTGAATTGGAGTCTAGAGATACTGAGAGGAGACTTGAAGCCTTAGGATATAAATGATGTATAACTTAAGCATCATCTATAGTTAAGTTACACAACATTTATATAACAAAACCAACGAAAAACGTAGTGGAACAACCAACAATCGGAGACGAAGACCAATGGATGAACATTTACAGAAACTCGAGGAAAAAAGCATCTTCATACTCAGAGAAGCTAAAGCAGAATTCAAAAACCTCGCTATTCTCTGGTCAACAGGAAAAGACTCAACCGCAAGCTTGTGGTTGTGCAGAAAAGCCTTTTTCGGCAAAATACCCTTCCCAGTCGTACACATGGACACTAGCTACAAGTTTCCAGAAATGTACCAGTTCCGAGACGGAATTGCAAAGAAGTGGAATCTAAACCTAATCGTAGCAAAAAACGAGGATGCATTAAAGTCGGGAATGTCACCTAAAGCGGGTAGGTTCGAGTGCTGCACCCAACTTAAAACGGACGTTTTGAAAAAGGTAATTGAACAACAAAAGTTTGACGCCGTAATAGTTTCCATACGCAGAGATGAGCATGGAATCAGAGGAAAAGAAAGATATTTTTCACCAAGAGACAAAGAGTTCAAATGGGACTATAAGGACCAACCGCCAGAAATGTGGGATCTCTATTCAAGCATTTCTAAGGAAGCATCCCACTTAAGGGTACATCCGATATTGCATTGGACAGAACTGGACACATGGATGTATGTTAAGCAGGAGGGCATTCCCGTTAATCCCCTCTACTTCGCAAAAAATGGAAAAAGATACAGAAGTTTAGGATGCATGCCATGCACAGTTCCGATAAAATCAAACGCAAAAAACATAGATGAGATAGTAGAAGAATTGAAAACCACAAAAATATCTGAAAGGTCTGGAAGAGCACAAGACAAAGAAGAAGCATACATGATGCAGAAATTAAGAGCCCTAGGTTACATGTAACTTAATTTTATTCACCAAGTTCAGTTCTAATGAATGATGATCAAAATGAAAGAAACACAAAAGTTGCCAAAAATAAATCTGGTAACTATTGGCCATAAAGACCACGGCAAATCCACTTTGATTGGAAGACTGCTTTACGACGCTGGCGCAATCAAAGAGGACAAGCTAAAAGAACTAGAGAGGACAGCAAAGAAGCTAGGGAAAAAAGAGTTCGAATTCGCCTTTGTATTAGATCAGTTTCAGGAGGAAAGAAACGGAGGTCTTACGATAGACATCATGCACACTCCATTTCAAAGCAAGAAATACTTCTATACAATCATAGATTGCCCTGGACACAAAGAGTTCATCAAAAACATGCTTTCAGGAGCTTCAAACGCGGATGCCGCGTTGTTCCTTATCTCTGCAAAAGAAGACGAAGGGATACAGGAACAAACGAAGGAACATGCTTGGCTAATAAAAGTTTTAGGAGTCCATCAGATAGTCGTCGCAATAAGCAAGATGGACACCGTAGACTACAGCCAAGAGAGGTTTAATGAAATCTCAGAGAAAGTCAAAGAAATGCTAAAAACTCTAGGCTACCCAGCTGAACATGTGCCATTTGTACCCATCTCCGGCTTGGAAGGAGACAACGTTTTCAAAAAATCTCACAATACGCCCTGGTACAAGGGCCTAACACTCGTTGCCGCCTTAGACAAAACAGTGATTCCAGCTAAGCCACCGATAGATAAGCCGTTAAGAGTTCTGATCCAGGACTTGTTAACTTCTGAGAAAGGAGATGCGCTACTGGTTGGAAGAGTGGAAACTGGCGTCCTAAGGGTTGGAGACAAAGTAACTTTTGAACCCTCAGGAATCGTTGGCGAGATAGCGACTATAGAGAAGCTGAATGAAAGTCTTTTAGTTGCAGAGGCTGGAGACAACATAGGATTTAAAATAAAGGGCACTAGAGCGAACATTAGAAGAGGACAGGTATGTGGACATCCTGATAATCCGCCCACCATAGCCAAAGAATTTCTCGCTCTCATAATTGTTTTACGAAAAACAGCAATAAAGAAGGAAGACATTCCAGTTTTTCGTTGCGGAACGGCAAACGTTCCGTGTAAAATAACGGAAATTGTTAGCAAAGTAGACCCAAAGTCAGGAGCAATAATAGACGAACATCCAGCTCGGTTAGAGGATGGTGAAGCTGGAAGAATAAGAGTAGTTCCCACAGAACCCATGGTTATAGAAAAACAATCCGAAATCCCTCAGCTAGGAAGGTTTGTCGTCCGCGATAATGGAGCAACAATTGCAGTAGGAATCATCCTAGACGTAAGACAATAGAGCGTTGAACAACATGAAAATAGTGGTCTTAGGCTTCGACGGCGCCTCACCCAAACTTATTGACAAATGGATCAACAACCTACCCACTTTCAAGGCGTTCAAGGAAAAAGGCATTTTCGGCTACACTATACCTCCAGTACCAGCCCAGACACCAGTGGCTTGGACAACCTTCATGACCGGAAAAAACCCCGGAAACCACGGAATATTTAGCTTTGCCATGAGGAAAAAAGGAACATACGAAAGAAGAATCGCTACTCCCAAGACCCTAGAGGCGAAAACTCTTTTTCAAATCCTAAACGAGAGTGAAAAAAAAGTTGGTGTCATTAACGTTCCAATGTGTGGCATCCAAAAAGTTCAAGGCTTCATAGCGCCAGGCTTTCTCTCTAAAAATGAAGGGGTGTTTTTTCCTGAAGAGATTAGAGAGAAGATTAGGCTAAAATTTGATGTGAATAAGATTTTAGGAGACCTGAAAACTGAAACCTTAGGAAGGGTCAAAGAGGACCCTGATCTGTTTTTTGAAGAAGTTAACCACATAACAGATGAAATGGCTGAAATTGCCCTTTATTTGTTGCAAAAAGAAGATTGGGACCTCTTCATGACAGTGTTCATGGGTACAGACAGGATACAGCATTTCTTTTGGAAATACGTGGACCAAACTCATTCCAATTATGAAAAAAACAAGTACAGCCAGCTCGTTAGAGATTTCTACATTAAAATGGACAAAATAACAGAAAGCTTCTTGAACTCAGTAGACGAAGACGTCATCACCATAGTTGTTTCGGATCATGGATTTTGCCCCGTAGAAAAAGAGGTTGTAGTTAACAACTACTTAGAAGAAATCGGTTTAGTCAAGACAAAGAACGGAAAAATAGACTTGGAACAAAGCAAAGCTGTTTCATATGGATATGGAGACGTTTGGTTAAACGTAAAGGGAAGAGAGCCCTTCGGCCTTATCAAGCCTGGAAAGCAATACGAAGAGGTAAGAAAAGAAATAGCAGACAAACTAATGCTTACAAAGATAAATGGACAGGTTCCCTTCAAAGACATTTGGAAAAGAGAGGACATATACACTGGCAAATACCTTTCAGTCGCACCAGATTTGTTAATAATATTCAAGAAAGGCTGGCAAGCCGCCAGAAACCCTGAAATCATGGAAAAAAACGAGTTAAAAAGATATGTGAAGAAAAATCCAATGTGGAGTGGAGGCCACGATGGAACCCATGACCCAGTCGACGTCCTTGGAGTCATCTGTTCGCTAGACTTGGAACTCGAAGAAAAAAAGGAAATAAGAATTCCGCTGAAGGATTTAGCCCCAACCATACTATCATTGATGGACGTGGCCATTCCAAGGGATATGGAAGGGGAACCTTTTAAACTCCATTTTCGCAAAGACAGATCAACTTAAAGGAAAGCATAGGCCTTGACAATGCATTCGAGATAGTAGGAACTTTTAAGACTCGCCAAGATTGCCGAAACTCGGTCACAGAAAGGACAGCACACTTCAAATCTGTTCTCAAATTGGAAAGAGTTACCATTGGTTATAGTGAACGATACTGTTGAGTGGTTTTCTTCCCGTAACAAGGCCTTTTTCTTCGTCTGGATACCCCAACGGCGTCATTGCAACAACGCGAACATCTTCAGGTATCCTCAATGCTTTCTTTGCAGCCTCTTCGTTGAAGGCTGCTATCCAGCAGGTTCCAAGCCCCAGCTCTGTGGCGGTCAGAACCAAATTCTGCAGGGCAATAGCAACATCCACCTTCCAATATTCTTCTCCATCCATTCTACGCCAAGCCTTCTCAGGAACGGCACAAGCAACAATTATAACTGGAGCTTCAATGAACCATTCCTCATCATATGATGATCTTAGCCTTTCTTTCACTTGAGGATCAGTTACAACTATGAAGTCCCAAGGCTGCTTGTTTGTCGCAGACGGAGCAAGTCTAGCTGCCTCTAGAACCGTATTTAGTTTTTCCTGCTCCACGCCGGTTTCCTTATACTTTCGAATACTACGTCTTTTCCTTATTGCGTCAAACACGTTCATAAAGACCCTTCTCATAAAACTTATACAAATTCCCGTTTAGATATAGTTTATTATTCCTCCAATCAAAGCAGAATCATACCTTCTCAGACATCACCTAGATTTTAGGCAACTTTCAAAAACAACCTAAATCTCCTTATCCACAAATTGAAGAATATCGTCGGTTATTCTGTCGGAAAATAAGTGATCCCGACGCCGGCGATACCTACATTTGATTATGATATCAAACGAAAAGAACAGGTAACTGTGCTTTATGTGTAACCGCTGTTTTATAGCCTTATCCGCTTCCCACTATAGTAATATCGAAGCTGAAACTAGTTATTCCTTCAACACTATTGGAGATTGACAACGTGAAGATCACTGGAATCAACTCGTCCGTATTAACAAGTTGCCCACCGTAATCCCAGCTTAAAGATATGTAGTCCGAGGCGTTTGACGGATTCCAATTTGTTGCATTCATAGAAAAAACTGTGGCAGAATTACCTTCGTTCTGGATGTAACACGTACGATTCGTATTTGAACCCGACTCAAGCGTACCCCAATTGATCGAGGTCACCATGTTTGTGCCGTCAGAATTCCAATAGACTCCTACTCCGATCGCCATCACTGCTCCAGCATTCGATATCGTCCTGTTTGTTTGAATCGTTGACATCACTTGGCCTGTTAGGGCGAGGGCTAAGGTGTAAATAATTAGTGCTAATGTGGCTATTGCGACTATGCGTTCGCTTTTTATTTTAAATATGTTCATTTTGTTTATGCACTGTAGATTTATAATATGTATTAAGACTTAATAAACGTTATTGTGTAATCGTTCTACAAAAATACACATCTCAGAGAGTGAAGAAAACGGGTCACCCAATAGCGTCTATGATTATGTCAAAGCCGAAGTTTGTTATTCCCTCTATATCAGGAGATGAGAGAGAAATACTTGACAAAAAATGTGGCAAGATAAAGAATTCTTTCTCCAAATGCTACTTGTCTTCAAGAGCACATCTTATGTATTTAGAACAAGTGAAACATTCATCTGGAATTGAAGTATCTTTAGAACGTTTTCTCAAATACCCTAAATGGTGAGTGCAATTTGCGGAGCCCTCTGTTTCAACATCTGTTATGAGCAACGCTTCTTCAGAGGATTTTTGAGTTTCAACAGATACCGCTGGTTCTTCTAGAGTTTTTTCTTCCCTAATAGGGCGTTCTAGCTCAGCGCGGGGCTTGGTTGACGACTTCGTTAGGTAAAGCGCTAAAAGTACGATAATTGCTATCATCAGAACAATGTCAATGACTGAGAACTCGAACGAAACCATGAAACCTTTTTCACCAATAGATTCCAACGTAAGCTCACATATAGATTTGATGAATTTGACATATGTATCACATGTACATACTGATGGATTATGAAGGAAAGTATCGTCAGTTATTCTGTCGGTATAAGAAGAGAAAGCCGACGGCTGGCGATACCTAGTGCTAACATTATCCAGACAATATTCCGTGTCTCGGAATATTTTCTTGCAAGGAACACTCCTTTTTAAGATTTGAGTTGTAGTAATGTTATAGATGAACATTATAGAAAACACTTAGCGAGGCTATATAATTGGTCGTAGAAGAATGGAAAAACACGCGTAAACGCAGGGATCGCTTAAATATAATGGCTGAGGTTTTAGCAGTAACCAGTAATGGTGCGCTCAAAACTCAGATCATGTATAAGGCGAACCTAAGCTTTGCGCAACTTAATGAATATTTATCCTTCCTTCTTGAAGTCGGGCTTCTTAAAACTGTGAAAAAGAGAGAAAGAACAGTTTACAAGACAACGCGTAAGGGTGTTAAATACCTTGAAAGTTATGCTGAGATTAGAGACTTGTTAGGGAATGGGGAACAGAATAAGAATAACAACTCACCGATTTTTTTGTCAAAACCGCTGCGGTAAGTTAAGGCAACACTTTTTTGTGAAAATTTTAAACATTTTTTGGCAGTCAATTTGGACTAGTGAAAACTCATATCTACGTGTTCTCGTCGCTAACACGCGCATCTCTGTGATTGCTAGATAAAACGTTTAGTGCAGAAAGACGAGTTTGCCATGGATTCAGGGTTCATGCTGAAGAGAGATGGAATTAAATCTAAGACTAGAATTCCATATCAAGGTAGTGGTGCAAATCGTGATCCAAATGAGAGTGTTTCTTGGGGGTTCATCCGCTTTACCGTAGGATGGGTCTACCGGTGACGCCGTCGATTTTCACGGTTTTCACTTCGTCCGTCCTAACGTTTTTGAATGTAAGTTTGTAAACTGGTTTGTAGATTACTGAACGTTCAGAAACTTGAAATTGTTCTTTAACTACTCGTTCTACGTCAGGGGGTTTTTTAACTATCTTAGAGCTGAGAATAACAATTTCTTTGTTTGGAGCCGCCTCGACATTTTTCATGTTTTCTTTAAACTTTTTTAATGCTTTCTTCGGATGTTCCTCGCATGGAGCGGAAGGTACTTGTCTGGGGTTGACTTCACGCCCTGCCTCGTTTAGAAGGAGACATGCTTTGTTCTCGTGGAGCAACCGTTCTTCGCTTTCAAGCGTTATCGACTTGTAGGACATCTTGGAGCGTTTTTTTGGGAGATCAGGCGTAAGTGTTTTCTCGAGCAGAATGACTTCTTGGACTCTCCTGTCGATATTGAATGTGTAGAAACGCTTCCGATAATAGTCTATTGAGTAGTTTCCGTCAACCAGGAAGTATGGCTCGTAATGTTTCTCAACAGAAACAGTTTGTATCTCTTCAGGTCGAGGCTTCATAAACAAGAATCGAGTAAACAGTTTGATTTTTAATTTCTCTCCAGCGATCTTTACTACGGTGGGATCAACGAGAGTTTTATAGACCACGATTTTCCTTTCAGGTATCTCTTCAAGCATAGGTGTTATCTTGGCCAAAGTTAAACCTCAGCTATAAACAAGATTGCTACCCTAATTAATCATTTATGAATTTATACTCAATATTCTCAGTATGTTTAATTCCCGCTACTTTTAGCAGAGTCGGGTGCCTAGAAACTTTTGTAAAAAATGGTTGAAAATCATGGATTAGGTTCAGCTGCCCTGGCTTTGTGATGTAGGCTTAAGTTTAATCCATTAGGTATTCTTTCATCTTTTCCCTTAAGGACGGAAACTCATCAAGCAAAGTCTTGACAAAACGCCATTTTATTCTTCTCCACACGTTAACATTTAACATTGAAATATTAGCCTATACGCCAGAAGGCTGATATGCTTCTTACAATATTTTGAGTGAAGAGTCGACGAAAATCGATTCAACCAGAGAAACAATGAATGCTTTTCTCCAATCAACGAAGAATACAACCATAGCAAAGTGAACAATTTCACATAGATTGTGGCAAATTTATCTTGTGCAACGCAATAGAGTTGGGTTATAGATGTATTGCAGTCTCGATTAGAAATATTCTTGCTAAAGGAATACTCCATTTATTTAAAGAAAGAGAAGAAACTGTCGGGCTAGATAACTTAATAAATGGAGTGCATACAAAATGCCGTACTATATCGCTGAAATACGATTTAATAGAACGAGTAAAGACGTGAAAAGCGAGAGAAAAGTGAAAAAGCGGCTAGTCACGCGTCTTGTTACCATATTATTGGCTTGTTTGCTGGTTTTAACACCAATCTTGATAATTCCAGCAACAGTAGGTTTAGACCAATCAGTAGTAATCGAAGTTTTAGAAGATCTACGTGAAGATGTCTCGAACCTCCCCCTAGGATATGAAGGCTTCAAGAACGGGCGAGCCGCAGCGGGGCAAAGAAAAGCATTGTCCAATAAGATTAATGCGACTATCAACCAGATTAAAGCAGGAGCATATGGAGGAGCCATAAATAAGCTGAAGAATGACCTTAAAGGGACAATTTCAAAATGGGTTACTGATGAGTACGCGTCTTCCCTCATTGAGAAAGTGGATAACATTATTGAACTTATTCAGGACATATTTCAACCGCCGGTCCATGATATAGCGGTCATCAACGTTGTAACTAACGTAATCCAAGCGCACATAGGTGACTCCGTAGGAATCGACGTTACCGTTGTCAATGAAGGAATCGCATCTGAAATCTTCGATGTCTACGTCTACGCAGACATAGACACAGCCGTCATCGGCAACGAAATCACCATAGATAATATCATAGGTGTCAGCCTAGAAGCTGAAGCCACCACAACACTAAGCGTCACTTGGGACACCACAAGCGTAGTTGAGGGAACCTACACCATAAGCGCAAAAGTGCCTCCCGTCGAGGGCGAAGAGGATGAGGATACGGGTAATAACCTGTACATAGATGGAACAGTTACTCTCTTACCTGTATTGGAACATGATGTGGCTGTTACCGGCGTTTCTGCTCCAGATGAAGTCACACAGGGAAAGGTGGTAACCATTAGCGTGGATGCCGCAAATCCAGGTGACTCCGATGAAACATTTGATGTTACGGTTACGTACGACGCAACTCCCATCGGAACTCAGTCTGTAATGTTAGCGTCAAAAGACGTTAAAACTGTCTTATTTAATTGGAATACTACAGGCGTCGATCCAGACACCTACACAATCACAGCTGAAGCCATCCTAGATAGAGATGAGGACTTAACTAACAATGAGGCCAGCACAACAATCACTGTTAAGCTGGAGCTGGTTCTCATTCCTCCGGTAGTATCATTCACTTATACTCCTGATACTCCAACAGTTGGCGAGACAGTGATCTTTGACGCCTCAGCTAGCTATGACCCGGATGGAATAATCGTCAGCTGGGGCTGGGGTTTCGGAGACGAAATCACTGGCACAAGCGAGATCGTGGAACACGCCTATGCTGATGTTGGAATCTACATAGTGACCCTAACCGTTACTGATAATGAGGGCTTAACTGACACCTTCACGGCTGACGTAACCGTTTCTCCCGCTCTTGAATCTCCTGTAGCATCATTTACCGAGAACGCAACAACCGCGTTTACTGTTGAAGTTATTCATTTCGACGCTTCGGAAAGTAATGATCCAGACGGAACAATAGAAAGCTACTTCTGGGACTTCGGTGATGGAACAAACGCGTCAGACGCGACTGTGGACCACCCGTACGCTGACGACGGAACGTACACAGTGACCTTAACAGTTACAGATGATGACGGTTTAACCGGTTCAGACACTGCAACTAAGATTATTGAGAATAGACCACCAGTAGCGTTATTCACTCAATCGTTGACAACGGTTGAAACTGGAAAAACCACTACGTTCTACGCTGGCGACAGTTATGATCTAGACGGAACCATTGTCAGTTATCAATGGAATTTTGACGATGGGACTGTAGTCACCGAAACCGATCTTAGCATAACCCATGTCTACGATGACGACGGCAGTTACACAGTGACTCTGACAGTCACTGACGACGACGGAGCAACCAACTCAGAAAGCATAACCAAGACAGTCTTAAATAGACCGCCCATAGCGTTGTTCATTCAAAATGCAACGACAGTGAACGTGGAGGAGGCAATTTTATTTGACGCATCCAATAGCTCCGACCCAGACGGCGATATAGTCGAATACGTCTGGGACTTTGGAGGCGAGCGTGCGCCTGTCAAGGGCATGACCGTGGATTACGTCTACCACGAGGCTGGGAACTACACGGTGACTCTAAACGTAACAGACAACGACGGAGCAACATCAACGTTTATCGGCGAAATTACGGTAAATGCACCTCCAGAGATACCGTGGGCACTGTTTGCAGTAGTCGGCTTAAGTATAGCCGCCGCCGCCGCAACCCTCATCTACCTCTGGTACAGAAGGAGGAAAAGAAAGAAGACAACAACAGTCACAAAGCCTCCAACCAAACCTGCAATTACTCTTTATCTTCCAGCAAAAATATTGGCAGAACCCGATAAGTCATCGTAGAGCGGATAAGCCGCCAAGAACCTCACCAAACTCGCCGACTTGTTAGATAACATTTCGAACAGCGCTTAGCGTAGCGATTGTGATTCTAAAGAAAAAATATGCCTAGTGAAAATTTGTCTATGGTGCGCACACATATTAAGAAGAAACACGAATAGAAATGACGAAGAACTATGGAAGAATTCAGGCTAACCCCTCAAGATAAACAAGACGCTCGTACAGCTTTACTCAAATACTATTCATCAAAGTGTGTGGCACACGGTGCCTACCTTGTAGCGATAGCTGTTGCATTCTATGGCTTCGTTAAGTTCATTCCATTTATCCTAGATTCCACTATTCTTCCCTTAACCTCAGAACTTATGAAAAGCAGCATAGTTAGCCTGACGCTAAGTGGATTCATTGTCTTAATTGTTTACGTTCTCAGCCGAACATTCTTTTGGAGTTACTTAACAACAGCGATACTCAACATAAAGCCAAAAGAGAAAAACGAAGTGGAACATGAACCCGGGCAAACCACTGTAACTTTTCTTCAACAATTGCACATAGCTTGTTTCGACTATGTGGAAAGCAAACATAAAGTCTCCGCGAAAATCTATAAGTTAGGATCTGGGTATTTGGCGTTGATCTGGATTGATCTTTCGGTTATATTTATCATCGTTTCTTTAATATTGTTACATTTACGTTAGGCATTTACTACAAAGAATATTAATTTGAAGAAGAAGCAAATAGTTCAATGTTTTAACTAATCTGTTATGAAGGGAGAAGCTATGGATGAGTATGTGAAGTCCTTTGTCAAAAGCGTTGATGTCGATTATGCATGGCAAGTAAGCGACAAAGTGGCAAGTATAGGTCTGTTTAGACTCGGGTTTCGTCCAAGTGGAACCATCGCTGAACACGAGGCTGCAAAGTATATTGCGGATGAGATGAAGAGAATAGGATTGGTGAACGTGAGCCTTGAGAAGGTTCCACTTCCTGCATGGTCCTTTCTCGGAGCTAAAGTAAACATAATTCAACCTAAGAATAGAAC